>CAXSEE010000160.1:0-10301 GCA_964235615.1 uncultured Acetobacteraceae bacterium
CTATCAAGAATTTACCTGACACCGTGCCTCATCAGCCGCCTGCACGGCGGCTCACCCTCGTGTGGTGGCTGACTGACCTGTGGTGGTCTTATCGGCCGCCTGCGCGGCGGCTCACTTCGCCGAAATCCACGGCCCGCAGGCGTTTCACTCATCAGCCGCCTGCGCGGCGGCTCACAGGAGCGGGGTAGAAGGCACGCACGTCCTCGGGCTCATCAGCCGCCTGCGCGGCGGCTCACGTAGACGGCGCCGGCGGGGACCTCGGCGGGGACTCATCAGCCGCCTGAGCGGCGGCTCACCTACCGTAAGACGAACGACACCATCTCGTCATCTCATCAGCCGCCTGTGCGGCGGCTCACATCAACCAGATCGCCATGGAAGCCCGGCATCACTCATCAGCCGCCTGCGGCGGCTCACGGATCATCGCCAGACGGGATCCTTGTCGGTCACTCATCAGCCGCCTGCGCGGCGGCTCACGTAGCCTCGGACGTATTTGGCCCTGTCGATCACTCATCAGCCGCCTGCGCGGCGGCTCACGCCGATAAAAATGTCAAACAATCAGCATCGATCTACATCATACCCACCACACTGTTCTCGACCATTCATAACTGTGACGACGAAAACTAGCAGTTTTGTGTCCCTTACGCAGCTCGGAAGGCTCAAAGTGCTAACTGCTCCTGGTGACCACCAAGCAGTGGATGGAACCACAGGCGCTTGTCGATGACGCCAGCGTGCGGGGCAATCGAGAGTGACCGCAACTCCCGAGAGACATGACGAGACACGACCAAGCCCATCGCGACCAAGCGTTGTTCGACCATCGCTGCTCTACCTTCGACGTCATAATCAGCAACGTCAAAAAGAAGTCGGTCATGCGCACGATGCGGCTGTATAGACATCCAGTCGATCGTATATCGATTGTTGCCCGGCTGCCACTCGCTGAGGTACGGTCGCCGGGCGCGCCTCGCGTCTCGGGATGCCTGGATACTGTCGGGACTCCTTAACCACCATTCGCCTTCTTCGAGCCGATACTCGATGTCAACACGGGCAGGATCTGGACGCCTGAAGGCGCGCACGCGTGCATGTGCGTCATCCCAACGCCAATCCGGGCGGCTCTGGAGACCTAAAACCGATAGAAGCAGTGCGCGTGTGCTATGGCGGCCGTCACGATCTACCTTGTTATCGACGATGATCTGAGGTGCCGCGCTGGCGTCCCCGAGGACGCCCCAGCGCAGGAGAGCTTCCTCCGCTACGCCACATGGCGCGCCGCCGCCGGCTAGGCAGGTAGACGCATCAAGGCGATCCCTCCATATTGGAATGTCAAATAGATCGTTGGCATCGCGGCTAGCCGGCACCAAGACGTGTGCAAGGGATTGACTGGGCTGCATGCGGAGCGTGGTTTCCACACCTGGCTGCGCAAGAGCTTTGTTTCCTCTTCCAAACATCGTCGTGATCGCGAACTGCAGGATGCCCACATTGATCGCGGCAGCCGCACCATAACGGTGTCTGCGCACGCGACCAGCAAGCTGGATCGCGGAGCGCACGGAGCAAGGCTCGGTTATCGCCCAGTCAGCATCGAGGTCGCGACCGGCTTCCAAAACAGGTGTCGTGGAAATGATGACAACGACGTCGGACTCGTTCGCCGAGTCGAGATGATGGCGGATCCGCGGATGTGCCAGCAATGGATCAGGTTCCCCATCAGCATGCTTCCGCGACAGCATGCGAGCCAGGGAGCGGTCAATGGTGTCTTTGACAGCCAGCGCGTAGCGGGAGTGATGGCAGGCCACCACCAACTTCACGCCGGCGATATCCTCGCGATCCAAAAGTGTTGCGGCGAATGCGCGGCAGGTTGCGACTCTGTTCCAGCGCATGAAGCCCACCGAGATCCGTCGACCGGTAGCCGGGTCGATAACATGGTTCTGGTGGTGGAGCGCAAGGCAGGCTTCGAGTGTCCGTTGAAAATAATCGCACCGGCCCGTTGCGCCGGCCATGTCAATGACCTTGGCCCGGCGACGGGCCACGTTGTTCGACAAGAAGTGGACGAGGGTAGCGACCGCGCGTCGGTGCTCTAGGGTAAACTCGCTCGCATCCTGCCTGCTCTGGTCGATCTTTACATGAGCGACGCATTCGGCAAACCACCCGACGATGAACGCAGCTTCACAGGAATAGTGCTGGGCGCGCAGCCTTCGACCAAGCGCGTATGCGTTTCGGATCGCGAGAGCGTGCTCCGTTCGCAATGTGGCAGATGCAACGGTGACACTGCGGCCATGAAAGCCCGATGCTTCAACCAATCGACACAAGGCGACAAAATCCTCGGCCTCATAGGCGTCGATTTCATCGAGGATGAGGTCTGATGTCGCGATGCGAAGCGCGTCACCCAAATGTCGACCGCGGCGCGCGTCCGCCACCGATGCCAGCGAGTCGACGGTGCAGATGAGTATGGGTGATGACAGCATCAGGCGCCGGAAGTCCGGATTGCGGTCGCCTTGAACCACGCGCTCGGCGTAGCGCGGCAATGGTTCGTCCCACCCTCCCACGACGAGCCCGTCAACGGCCTGTTCATCCGCATCGGTCCCGGTCGGAGAGGGCACGGCGGCGTCCACGTCATCCGCGTCGACCATGATCGCAGGAGCCCTGCCTGTGTCACCGGCCAGCTTGGTGGTGGCCGACTGGTGCAGCAGCCGAGATGCTTGCGAGCCGATGACCACCGCAGCCTGATCGATGGAAAAACCGATCCTGTCGCGATACTCGTCACCCGTCTGCAACGTCAGAGACCGCAGCCCGAGGCAGACGCTAACACGCATGCGGCCCTCACGCGCCGTCGCCCAGGCAAGCTTGGCGGCGGCGATCGTCTTGCCGGTTCCGGTGCCGGCGATGAGGAAGACAAGACGGCCATCGGCATTTCGATGATCTGCCGCGGCGGTGCGCACGGCCGACGCTGCGTCATCCTGCCATCTAAACCGGGATGCAGGCGCACTCATCGTGACCAGAGCGTCCGGCAGATCCTCGAGACCGAGACTAGGCCAACCCTCATCACCACGTATCAGGCTGCCGTAGGCCGCCAGCGCAGATCTGCGAACCTTATGCGTGTGAACATCCCACGGATCCGCCAGATGACGACCGATCGACGGCTCACTCTCTACCAGGGCGGCCTGCGGCCGCCCCATCTCAACAGCTAACCAGTCGTTGTCGGGGCGATGCACGGCATCGGCGAGGCGTGTGTTGGCATAGGACACCATCTGTGCCGCGCCCGCAGGATCGTCCGTCGGTCGGAGACAGCTACGGCGCGATCCGTCATAGTCACCCAGCATCAGCGCCAGCCGCCCCAAACTGGAGCAGGCCGCGGACCAGGACTCTGCGGAACCCGTCGAGGCGCCGCCAGCCATCAGCTCCCGGGTGCGCCTGGCGTCGATCGCCAGCGTCGCGCCCCAGGAAGGGCGTCCCGATCCTCCCGCAGCCTGCAGGCCGCCAAGCAGGCCATCACACGGCTTTAGGAACTCGCACCACGCCAAGGTGGCACGCGATGAGACATGCACCTCATCCGTCTGGATGATGGTCTTGCGCTCAATGCGGCCGCGCATCAGGCGATGATGGCTGACCACCATGAGCGCGACCCCGTGGAAGAACGGGAATCCGGACCTGTCAGGAAGCAGGTTTTTCATTTCTCGGGCATCGGGACCGCCGCCATAACATCCGGCCGCCTCATGGCTAGTCGAAAGCCTGCGCCAAGCCTGAGTGACGATAGCGACCGCGGTGGTTTCGTCAGACAAGAGAGCGAGCATGTCGCGGTCGGATGTTACGTTGCTGAGGCGGATCATGAGGTGCATCAGCAGGAGAGAGAGGAGTTCGTGGCGGACAGGCTGGTCGACCCTGGTGCCATTTACCGATCCGACCAGGACAGACTGCATACCTGCGGAAAGTTTGCCGAGATCATGAAAGTCGGCAGCGAGCGCAATCGCGACGTTCATGAGCAGGGCACCAGCGGCCCGGTCAGTCGGACGCGATGGCTTGCGGGTGTACGAGACGGGTGCCTCGCCGCCGGGTCCAAAGGCCGCCCGACGTCCGACCACCCACAGCAGGCCGGTGCGCTGGCTGCCACGGACCAGATGGCAGGCAACCGCGGTCGCACGGCTCGCGCATTTCCGTAATGCAATCCGCAGGTCGTTGATGCCCTCCTGGCTGAGGTGACCGGTCCAGGTTCGCCTGCCAATACGAGGCAGGTAGCAGTCCAGGATGGAGGCCGCCTTCAGCGCGCTGTCGCCCCTGCTCTCCGAGACGATGGTGACGATCATGCCACACAGCCCGGCGCCAGAGCTGCAACTTCATCGACCACGCGGAACAGAAGGCCGAGGCAGCCGTTCTTATCGAGCCAGGTGGCACCATGCAGCCGCTCGACGAGACGCTCCCGGAAGTCTTCGGCCTTGCAGTCGCTGTCGGCGGCAGACTGAAATGCTGTCGGCAGGACGATCGCATCCTTGATGATATCCGCGACGTCGAATACCAGGCCTCCGCTACGGTGAACCCCGTGTGTGACCGGGAGCGCCGGCGGTATGCCGAGAGCCCAGAGGGCCGTTGCGGCGAGACCATAGGCGAGGTAGTTGCCGTGATCGAGAAAGTTGTTCGCACGGTCGGCTGTCTCGCCGGCCCCTGCCGCCCGCTCACGCCACATGTATCCGGTAGCCTTCGCTGCCAATCCATACAATTTCCGTGTGCACAATCCCACGGCACCCATTAACACCTCGACTGCCGCTGCTGCATGGGCGGATGCTTCGAATTGCCCAATCACTTCGGTCGGATCCGCTGCAAACCCCTCCCGTGCGAAGGCGCGCCATGATGACCTGATGGCGTGACATCGCATGGACTGCAGGTGCTTTGATGCCTTGAGGCGCCATATCGGCTCGGGCCATCGGATGATCCAAGCCTGCAGCCGCTCGGTTGGTCGGTAATCTTGAGATGCACAAAAAAGCGGGGTTCCGCCAGTGCCCGCGAATGCGACCATGACACCGTCGTCGGTCAGTTTGCGTGCGGCCGCCTGACTGATCGATGTCCCCTGACCGAGTAGGATGGCGCAGCTATTGAGCGACGGAAGATTCCAGCTTCGGACAACCCCACTGGTAGCCTCGGCATCAGCATGAACAACGCGACCAGCATCCAGGTGAACCCGTGACCGCTCGAGAAGCATCAAGCCTCGCCGATGGGTATGCAGAATTGGCATCCATGAGCTCCGATGCAACAATCGATTGACCGTTAGAGCTTCGTAAGGATACGCTTCGGTTTAGAAATTGGAAGCCCTACGCAGTCGGATCCGAGGTAGTTCTAATGGCGGAAGAAAAAAAAGACGCTCCAGCTATACCGGAGCATATCGAAAGGGTGCGGCAAGCCTTGCTTCCCGGACGCGGCGCGGCTTACGCAGCCAGTGGTCCTGAGGAGGCGGCGCAGGCAATCCTGATGGGTCTCGTGTTCTGCTTTTCGGAGCCAGTATTCGGCCGCAAGCTGCTCGATGACCTAACCAAAAAGACGGCTGCCGCTGAAGCGATTGCACTGGTACTGGACCCAGCGTCTGCGAGCCGCGCTCTGACTACACGCAAGAATGCCAATGCTCTCAGTGTGGGCGACCAGCTGATCCGAACCGCCGGGAAATATCTGGGAACGCACGGCGGCAAGATGCCAGACGCTCGGCTGGCATTGGGCGCAATGATACCTGATCCGGAGGCGAATGCGGCTTCAGCCGCTGTCGTAGGTGTTCATTCGGCCTCGGTCACTCAGTCGTTCCGCTTTTCCGGCGCCGATGCCGTGGTGACGAGCCACTTGCGATTTCTCGGCATGCCGGTGAGACTAAATGGCAGTTCCAGTCGGCAGGTGGCAGAGATCCTGTCTGAGGCCACACACCCGATCGCCGTGTGCCTGCTGGAACGAGTGACCGAAGAGGCCGCCTCCATCCTGACGCGTATCGGCACTGCGGCGCGCCTCCGTCTCGGAGGCGGCGTGATTCCGGCAGAGATCGGAGCACATCGCAAGCAGAGCCTGTTTCCGATCGGCGAGGGGCGCTACATCTCGCTGTCGCCGCTCTACTCTTATGGTCTGGCAGCAGAGTTATCGGCGCGCCTGAGGCAGCGTCAGTCGTGGAGCCGCGGCGAGGCGCGCGAGTCGTTCAGCACCCGTGCCGCTCACATCGGCGGAACCAAGCCCCAAAACGCAGGCATCCTCCCGAACTTCCTCGGCGGCGAGATGCCGAGGTTGCTGGCACAGCCTTGGACACCGCAGGCAGGCACGCGTGATGATGTGCTGCGTCGCCTGCGTGTTGGCCGCATCCCATTACCCGCACCGATCCTGCGCAAAGTCTCGCTCGAGGCCTTGCAGGCTGCGATGAGCGTGCCGGTCGACAATGCATCCAAACGCAAGGCGATCGAGAAGGCACTCGAGAAAATGGTCAAAGACACACTTTGGGCCGTGGTTCTTCTTGCCGAGCTGCAGGTGACTGCGGACGCGGAGGGTCGGAGGCTGGTCGAAACAGAGGAGGCCGTCCCGGACCAGAACAGGGCAGCGGCCCGCCTCGTCGGGATCATCGACGACAGGCTGACAGCTGGAGAGCTCTCCGAGATCGGCAACACGATCGCTCAGGGCATCTGCTCCAAACTGCGCGGAAAAACTTACATGGTGCCCGGCGGCAAGCAGACCTTCGCACCTGGTGATGATGCGCACCGGTATATTCATCATGTCGCAACGACCGTGCTCAAGGATTTCAATTGATGAGCGGCGGACTCAGCCATATTTTCTCCGAATCGGACCGTGTCCTGGTGCTGCCGAACATACGCATCGACGACGTCTCCGCTGCATCCGGCTCATTCATCGTAGGACCGCCTTCGCCGGTGGCGCTTTGCGGGTTTGCTCACCGCGTTGGCCTCGATGCGGAACGCGATCGCATCGCGGAGATCGAGGTTCGCTTCATTGCCATCTGCGTCCATGGCTTCTCTGTCGCGACCGGCCACGTGCGTGTCCCGCCGGAGATGAAGGGGGAGTCCAGGGACAAGGCCGGTGCCATGCTTGATGAGCCGATCGGCCGGTTGCAATGCAGCCTGCTTATCGGGTTCGACTGTGAGGGTGACGCAGCCCCGGTCGCCGACTGGATGGCGTCCACCTTTCAGATGCGCAGGCTGTCAGGTGGTCGGTTCATCTCTGGCGGCCTGTGTGCCAGCAGCTCGAACGGCGTCACGGCCTCGCGTCGCGCTCTGGTCTGCCGCGACGAGGATGAACTCATAGAAACACTACGTGCCTTGCCTGCTGGTTCATTCCTGGCTGACCGGTCTGACCTGATGCAGCCGACCGGTGATGGACGCGACAGCCTGGACATGCTGCTGGATGCCGTGGCCCGCATTCAGGTGCATGACGAGCGCTCCAAGCCAACCGTAGATGGTAGGCCGCGGATGCCAACGGCTTGGCGACGCAACCAGAAAGGTAGCCTGGTGCCGATCGACATCGGCTACCGCGCGCTGTCCAAGGTCGTCCCACGTTCTGGTCTGCGCATGGCGGATGGCATCGAGGGTCATGCCTGGGTCGAAGGCGTCATCTCGATCGGCGAATGGGTGCCCAAGGGCCGCGCGATCCATACTGGGTTACGGGATTGCCTGTGGAACTATCGCCCCAACGACAACAAGCTCATCTGGACCGTCGCGGCGCGAGAATAGTGCCTCGGCCTGAGAGCCGCCTTGCAGGGCGCTGAGAATTTTAACACCATCTCAAGGAGATAGGCAGATGGCCAAGAATACGGGCGGCAGGGCGACCAAGATCGAGCTTCCGAGCAATCTCAGCTTCCGACGTAGCATCGAAGTCAGCGAGGGCGAGTTGTTCTCGGTGCTGCCTGATGGCGGCAAGAAGGACATCCTCAAGCCGGTTCATGTCGTGCAGACCACGGTGCGCGGCGCGATGGCAGCCTATGTGTCGGGCTATGCGAAAGGAGGAGCAGCGCTGACCGGGGAAAGCCTGGTGAAGGCGCAGAACCCTGCCTCGCCGAACATCCAGTCGATTGACCGCGCCAATCTCGATGCCAATAGCGAAACCCTCGCGGTCAAGTTCTCTGTGGCATTCCATGCGGCCAGCTTGAAGCCCGATGCATGTTCATCGGCAGCATATGTGGCCGTCTTGGATGATTTCCATCTGGCCGCGCGAGACGCCGGTCTACATCGTGACCTGGCAGCACGCTACCTATGGAACTTGGCCAACGGCCGCGTGGGCTGGCGTAACTCCGATTGCGGTATCGCCCAGACCGTCACGGTCGAGTACGACGATGGCAAGAAGACGGTCGTGTTCTCGTGCGACAAGCTTCCGACACGCTCATTCCCGGGTGATGACGCCCTGGTTGCTGCTGCGAGTGGTCATGGAACTGCGGTCACCACGTTGATCGCGGAGATCGCGGGAGCTCTCGCGGGAACCGGCCCACGGTTGCTGGCGCTTAACCTCGACCTCCGCATCCGGCTCTACAAGGGCGCCGAGGTCTGGCCCAGTCAAGAGTTCGCCGAAAGGTCGCAGAAGGTCCGTGACGGCCGCGAGATCTCGCGCATCCTGTCCAGCCGACTGATCAAGAAGACCGATGACGAACTGGCATATCGACATGCGACGATGCACAGCCAGAAAATCGGCAACGCCATCCGCACGATCGATGAGTGGCATGATGCCGACGACTACGGTGCGATCCCGGTCGAGGCCTTTGGCTGGGTGCAGCGTGACCTGGTTGCCATTCGTCGGCCTGAAGATCGCGCCGATAGCTACGCCGCGTTCTCCGACGTTGCACAGACTACCCGCGAGCTGATCGCGGGGCGTGCCAGGGGCACAGCGCTTTACACGCTGGCCATGATCATTCGAGGCGGAGTCTATGGCATCGGCAAAGGCGGCGACGAGACCAATGTCGAGGCCGCAGCTGAGGTCGCAGTCGAGATGGTGGCCTGAGGTGCGCACGCACTTCATCGAGGTGCGGGATGAGCGAGGACCTTCGGGTTCTCCTCATCCACGCCATCATTATGATGTTGCGGCAGAAGTTCTGGCTGCCGTACATCAGGAGAACGTGCGCCGGCGGTTGAGTGGTGAGACCATGGGGATCGCGATCGCCTTCCCGCGTTTCATCGACCTCGACCCGTTTCCGCTTGGCATCATCCGGGCCTTTGGCATCGAAGAGGAGATCAAGGCGCTTACGCGCTCGCTGCGCTCGACCTTGGGGGCAGTGAATCACAAGGTCGTTGTCGATGAGGTCAGCGACATCGGCGGGTTGGAAAGGAAAATCACTCTGGCGGCCTTCGTCCGCGACCGACAGTCCGAGCGCGAGAGGATTGGCTATAACGAGCGCGCCCTTCGCCGTGCGCAGCGAAAATACATGGGGCACGTCAGGGCTGGCAACATGGAACGCAGCCCACCGCAGTCCAGCGAAGTTCGAGAGGAGGCTCGTTTGGCGCGATTGGCTTCAGGCGTGTCGCATGTGAGGCAGAATGTCACGATGCGCTCCACATCGACCGGTCAGTACTTCAGTCTCTGGATTGCACCCGTCGAGCTCGCGAACGGCAGGCCTGATGGCAAAGTAGACAGCTACGGCCTGTCCCATCGCGCCGAGACTGTCAGCTTGCCGCATTTCTAACAAGGCTTAGGCTGCCGAGCAGGCAGCTGATAGATTACGAAGCTCCAGGGAAGCGGGAGCCGCCGTGCAGGCGGAGTGATGGAGGGAAAGGGCTCCACAGGTGAGAGCCCCTCTTTAGGTGAATTCAACTGGTCGTCGCAACACTCTGGGGAGGAATGTTGGGATAACGGGTCGACGTCGGTCAGATCGTGCGTTGCGGAGTAAGCTGAGTTCGCTGGGACGACCTCCAGTCGCGCGGCAGGCGCATCGGCGGCATTTTTGGGCATTGATTGCGGATGGTCTGTCGAGCGAGGACGCGGCGACTGGCGCGGGTGTGTCGGCGCCGGTAGGAGCACGGTGGTTTCGCAATGGGGGCGGCATGGCAACCATCGAAACTTGCGTCATCGGCGACGCAGTTGTCTGGGCGATACCTGTCGTTTGCGGAGCGAGAGGAGCTTGCCATCCAGCGAGGCCGAGGTGCGGGCGTGCGGGACATTGCCCGGCAGATGGGGCGATCGGGATCAACGATCTCGCGGGAGCTGCGCCGTAATGCTGCGACGCGCGGCGGCGGCCTGGACTATCGGGCCACGACTGCACAATGGCATGCTGAACGGGCCGCCTGGCGCCCGAAGCCTGCCAAGCTGGCACTCGACGCGACGCTGCGGGCCTATGTGCAGGATCGGCTGGCGGGCATGGTCGTGGCAGC
>CAXSEE010000161.1:0-6589 GCA_964235615.1 uncultured Acetobacteraceae bacterium
CCCGTGACGCTTAGGTTCGCCGATCTGACTGGCGAAATCTTGACGGCGGGCCCGACGGAGGTGGCAGCGCCGCTGCCGTTCCGGTTTTACATCTAACCGAATCAGGCACCTTCAATGACGCTGGCTCGAATGCCCTCAACGTCGATCAAGGCCAGATTCTGCGTCTGGCGCAATCGCGACCTACCTCTCGGTGCGCGCATGTCCGCTATCGAGTAATGGTGAGACCGCCCTCAATGGCCGAGATGAGCGCATAGCCGCCAGTAGGGCTAGGCAGCCTATGTCTGATTTTCGCCCGCATTCAGCCATAGCTCCTGAGATAGTCGTCAACAGGCGTCAGCGTGAGGAATTTTCCTATTTTCCGTCGAACCGTTCGACATTGCGCGCCGCTCCGCTCACCCGCGCGCCCGATGTGCCGCCTGTCGCGACGGCTTGACGAACACCACCACACTCTCGACACCGCTCGACCACAGGAACTGGTCGATCACCGTGAGCCGCTCCAGCCTGTAGCCGGCGGCGTGCAGCAGGGCGGCGTCCTGACGCAGCACGCGGGGGTTGCAGCTCACCATGATCACGCGGGCCACGCCGGAGCGGGCGATCTCGCCCATCTGCGGACCGGTGCCGCCGAACGGCGGGTCGAGCACGACCATGGCGGCGCGGCCCAGTTCGGCGGCAAGCAGCGGCTGCCGGACCAGGTCGCGATGACGTGCCTCGATGCGCATGCCGGGTGCTGCCTTCAGCAGGCAGGCAGCGGCATCCTTCTGGCCCTCGAAGGCCTGCACCTTGCCGCGCGTGGCCAAGGCGAAGCTGAGCGTGCCGCAGCCGGAATAGAGCTCGATGATGCGTGCGCTGCGTGGCATCGCTGCGGGCAGGCCAGCCAGCACGGCGGCGACGATTGCGGTCTCGCTATCCCGGCTGGCTTGCAGGAAGGCGCCGGGCGGCGGGCTGATGCGGGCTCCGGACAGGTCATGGTGGACCGGTCCGGTGGTGCAGACCGTCTCGGGTTCGAGACTGCCGCCCTTGAGCGGACGCCAGGCGATGCGCGGGATGCCGGCGTCGCGGGCGAAGTCCGCAAGACGGGTGCGGTCGGCGGTGTCGGGAGGCGCATCCGTCGCCAGCAGCAGGTCCGGGCCGCTATCGAGCAGGTTGACGACGGCCGAGCCGCTGCCGCGCAGGCAGGACAGGCGCAGCAGCACCGGGCGCAACCTGGCCACCAGTGCGAACAGCCGCGGATCGAGCACATGGCACTCGGTCATGTCGACGACGTCGTTCTTGGTGCCCCCACCTTCCACACGGGCGTCGTCCGCGCCGGCGCGACGGTGCAGCCCGATCAGCACGCCGGTCGAGGTCCGGCGCAGGGCGAGGTCCATGCGGCGCCGCGAGGCCGGAGCGGTGCCGACGAAACCGATCTCTGCGGGAAGCGCGAACCCGGCCTGGCTCAGCGCGTCGCAGACCAGCCCACGCTTGAAGCTCTCCATGGCGCCGCGTCGCATATGCTGCAGCGAGCAGCCGCCGCAACGTCCGAACAGGCTGCAGGGCGGGATGGCGCGATCCGCGCTGGCGTCGAGGATTTCATCGAGCACGGCTGCCTGGCGCCCGCTGGCATGTACGCGGACACGCTCACCGGGCAAACCGTAAGGCAGGAACAGCGTGCGGCCATCGGCATGCAGCACCCCGTCGCCATCCGCGCCGAGAGCCGATACGGTTACTTCGAAGCCTGGTTCAATCGCTGACAGGGAGATCGTCTGCTTCCTCATCGACCGCCAGGTCTTCCTGGCCGGTCGCGGGGCGGCTGGACCGTGTCGGCAGCAGCATGAACGCCGGGATGTCGTCGCCGAAGCCGATGACGTTCGGGCCGAGGTCGTCCTGGCGCGGGCGGCGGTCGTCGCGCCTGTCGTCCCTGCGCTGGGGACCGGCCGCACGCTCCTGGACCCGTTCCGCAGGCCGCTCGGCGACTTCGGGACGGTCGCGCTGGCGACGCTGCGGCGGCGGCGAGCGAACGGCTTCCGCCTTGGGCGCCTCCGCGACGGCCTCGATCTTGGCAGGCTCGACCTTGGCGGCCGGCTTCGGGGCATGCTCCGGCTTGGCGCCGCGGGTGGGGCGTCCGCCGCGACCGCGGCCGCGCGCGTCCTCCGCCCACTCGACGCTCTCGATGCCCTCGACGGCGATGCGCGGGATCACGTGTCCGGTCAGTTTCTCGATCGCCTCGACGAACATCCGGTCATAGGGGCTGGCGATGCCCAAAGCGTTGCCGCTGCGTCCCGCCCGGCCGGTGCGCCCGATACGGTGGACATAGTCCTCGGCATGGATCGGCATGTCGAAGTTGAACACATGGCTCAAGCCGCCGATGTCCAGGCCGCGGGCCGCGACGTCCGAGCAGACCAGCATCTGTATCTCGCCGGCCTTGAACTTCTCCAAAGTCGAGAAGCGCACCGACTGGGCGAGGTCGCCATGCAGCGCGCCGGCCGAGAAGCCATGCTTTTTCAGCGACTTGTGCAGGATGTCGACGTCGCGCTTGCGGTTGCAGAAGATCAGCGCGTTCTGCACGTCCTGGGTGCGCAGCATGCGGCGCAGCGCCCGGCGCTTGTCCACCTCGGGGACGACGACCAGGCCCTCCTCGATCGTGGGGGCCACCGAGGCGGCCCGGCTGACCGTGATCTCCTTGGGGTTCTTGAGGAACATCTCCGAAAGCCTGCGGATCTCCGGCGCCATCGTCGCCGAGAAGAACAGGGTCTGGCGATTCGGCGACAGCAGCGAGACGATCCGCTCGACATCGGGGATGAAGCCCATGTCGAGCATGCGGTCGGCTTCGTCGATGACCAGGGTCGCGGTCTGGGTGAGCAGCAGGCCGCCGCGCTCGAACAAATCGAGTAGCCGCCCCGGTGTCGCGATCAGCACGTCGACGCCGCGGTTGAGCGCCTCCTTCTGGTCGTTCATGCTCTCGCCGCCGATCAGCAGGGCATGGCTGAGCTTGAGATACTTGCCATACAGCAGGAAATTCTCGGCCACCTGGAGTGCCAGCTCGCGGGTCGGCTCCAGGATCAGCGAGCGCGGCATCCGTGCCCGGGCCCGCGATCCGGACAGGATGTCGAGCAGCGGCAGCGTGAATGAGGCCGTCTTGCCGGTGCCGGTCTGGGCGACGCCCATGACGTCGCGGCCGGCCAGCACCACAGGGATCGCCTGCGCCTGGATCGGCGTCGGATGCAGATAGCCCATCTCGGCGATGGCGCGCAGGATCGGCTCGGACAGGCCAAGCTCGGTGAACAACGGCAGTTCCGGCGCCAGGGCCGCCTCGCGGGCGCTCTCCGCGTCGCTGGAAACCGCGACGGTCAAATCCGGCGCCGGCACGTGGGCGGCGACTTCGCCAACAGGCTCCGGATCTATGGCATCGAAGGGAGTATCGGGACCCTGCGAGGGTACGCCGTCTTGCTCGTTGGTGTTGATGTCGTTCAAAAACTCTCTCGGATGGTCAGGGTTGCGAGGCCGTAGCCTATCGCCGAACGGCGATATCTGGGCCCTTGTTCCGCGGCCCTTCGACCGGCACCACTCGTACAGTGCCCGGCTGGATAGGCGTATCGACATCTAATCGTGAAAAGTCAAGAGAATGCGGGGGCAGGCAACCAGGAACCACGGCCAGGAGCCATCGTTGGCCCCAGGTTCTAACATATCGACCTTGCCGACATCGACAATGATCCGGTCAATATGGTCGGGCAACGAAAGGCCACCCGTGACCTATACCCCCCTGGCGATAGAGGATTACGGCCTGATCGGCGATTGCAGCAGTTGTGCCCTGGTCGGCCGCAACGGTTCGATCGACTGGCTGTGCTGGCCGCGCTTCGATAGCCCCGCCTGTCTCGCCGCCCTGGTCGGCACCGGCGAGAATGGCCGCTGGCTGGTGGCACCCGTCGCGGAGGCCAAGACGACGCGTGCCTATCGCGACGGCGGGCTGGTGCTGGAGACCCTGTTCGAGACCGATCAGGGCCGCGTCGCCGTGATCGACTTCATGCCGGTCAACTGCCCGGTGCCGAGCATCGTCCGGATCGTCGAGGGCCGCGACGGCCGCGTCGACATGAAGACCGAGCTGAGGTTGCGGTTCGATTATGGCAACTCGGTGCCCTGGGTGACCCGCCTGCCGGACGATACCGGAACGATTGCCGTTGCCGGACCATCGCTGGTCTCGCTTCGCACGACGGTGCCGCTCGAAGGCGAGGAGATGGCGACCGTCGGCAGGTTCACCGTCTCCAAGGGGGACCGGATCGGCTTCGTCATGAGCTATGTCGCCTCGCATTTGCCGCCGCCGCCGCCGGTCGATGCCGAGGCGGCCCTGGTCCATACCGAAGCCTTCTGGTCCGAATGGTCCGGACGCTGCACTCATGAGGGCCCGCATCGCGATGCGGTGCTGCGTTCGATGATCACCCTGAAGGGTCTCACCTATCACCAGACCGGCGGCATCGTCGCCGCCGCTACGACCTCCCTGCCCGAGCAGCTCGGCGGCCCGCGCAACTGGGACTACCGCTATTGTTGGCTGCGCGACGCCTGCCTGACGCTGATCGCGATGATGACCGGCGGCTATTACGGCGAGGCGCGGCTGTGGCGCGACTGGCTGCATCGCAGCATCGCCGGCAGCCCGGACCAGCTCCAGATCATGTACGGCATCGCCGGTGAGCGCACGTTGCAGGAGTGGGAAGTGCCCTGGCTGATCGGCTACCAGGGCGCCGCTCCGGTGCGGGTCGGCAACGCCGCCGCCGATCAGCTCCAGCTCGATGTCTATGGCGAGGTGGTCGCGGCCCTGCATCTGGCGCGGCGGGAGAACCTCCGCCAACCGGGAGATAGCTGGTCGCTGCAGGCGTCCCTGGTGAACCATCTGGCGACGATCTGGCACGAGCCGGACGAGGGCATGTGGGAGGTGCGCGGCGGGCGCAAGCACTTCACCGTGTCCAAGGTGTTCGCCTGGCTGGCGTTCGACCGCACCATCCAGGATTGCGAGGAGTTCGAGCTGGAGGGACCGGTGGAGCAGTGGCGCCAAGTGCGCGACGAGATCCACGCGACGATCTGCAGGGAGGGGGTCAGCGCCGAGAAGGGCTGCTTCACCCAGTCGTTCGGATCCGAAGCCATGGATGCCGGGCTGCTGCTGATCCCGGTGCTCGGCTTCCTGCCTGCGGAGGATCCCAGAGTCGTGGCGACCGTGGCGGCGGTCGAGCGTGAATTGATGGATGACGGCTTCGTGCTGCGCTACCGCACCGACAGCAGCGTCGATGGCCTGCCGGGCAACGAAGGCGCCTTCCTGGCCTGCACCTTCTGGCTGGTCGACGCCTACGTGCTGCAGGGACGCCATGACGAGGCGGACGCCCTGTTCGAGCGGTTGCTGTCGCTCACCAACGATCTGGGGCTGCTGTCCGAGGAGTATGACCCGCATGCCAAGCGGCAGGTCGGCAACTTCCCGCAGGCATTCTCGCATGTCGGCCTGATCAACTCGGCGGTGAACCTGCGCAACCGTGCCGTGGCCATTCGCGGCGAGGCTCCGGCCGAGCCTGAGCCGGCGGCTGCGGCGGGCTGAGTTATCCGAAGTTGTGGCCGAGGGAGGCCACCACGACGGTTGCCGCGCCGAGCGCCAGCTTCAGGTGGACCAGCGAGCGGATGCTCTCGAACGTCGCCGGTTGCGGCCGGATGGCTCGCCGCGCCTTCTTGAAGGGGACGAAGTAGGCGTAGAGGAACACCGCCGCCATCACGATGCCAAGACCCTGCATGGCGCTGATATGCCAGTCCGGGTTGGCGGTCCCCCCCAAGCGCAGGAAGTACATCGCCCAGCCGGTCACCAGCACCAACGGCATCACGAGCCAGACCAGGCGGAAGAAACGGGTCAGCGTCTGCAGGTTCACCGAGACGCGCTGGGTCTGGTCGAGCAGGCCAAGACTGGGGCGCAGCACGACCAGGGCATAGGCCATGCCGCCGACCCAGAGCGCCATGCCGAGCAGATGCAGAGAGAGGACCAGGCCCCATAGTATCGTGGCGGATGAAGAGTGCATCATGGTCTCCGGGACGAGTTCTCGAACAGCTTCAAGGCGGCTAAAGCAACAGCGCCCGGGCCGCAACCGGCCACGCGGCAGACAGGACAACAAATGATGATCGACGGGTCCCTGGTCCTGCTGACCCCCGACGAGATGGGCGAGGCGGACCGCCTGGCGGCCAGGATGCTGCCATCCTACACGCTGATGGAGAACGCGGGACGGGCCGTGGCTCGCGCAGCGGTGCGCCACTTCGGTCCGTGCCGGACCCTGGTGCTGTGCGGGCCGGGCAACAACGGCGGCGATGGCTATGTCGTCGCCCGGCTGCTCGCCCAGCGCGGCTGGCCGGTGACGGTGGCGGCGTTGGCCAGCCCGCGCCCCGACACCGACGCCGCCACGGCGGCCAGGTCCTGGACCGGCCCGGTGCGCGCGTTCGATCCGGCCGATGCCGCGCGGGCGGAGCTGGTGATCGACGCGGTGTTCGGCGCGGGGCTGGCCCGGCCTGTCGACGGGCTGGCAGCGCAGACGTTGCAGGCAGCGCGACGCGTGCTGGCGATCGACATGCCGAGCGGCGTCGACGGTGCTAC
>CAXSEE010000161.1:6689-10219 GCA_964235615.1 uncultured Acetobacteraceae bacterium
TCACCGTCAGCTTCTTCCGACGCAAGCCGGGGCACCTGCTGCTGCCGGGACGCGACCGGCTCGGCATGTTGGAGATCGCCGATATCGGCATCCCCGCCTCGATACTCGATCAGATCGACGCCCGCGCCTGGCACAACGAGCCCGGCCTCTGGCACCTGCGGCGGCTCGGCTCGTCGGACCATAAATATACCCGCGGCGTGGTCAGCGTCTGCGGCGGTGCCGCCATGAGCGGTGCCGCGCGGCTGTCGGCCGCCGGGGCGCGCGGCGCCGGCGCCGGACTGGTGCGCATCGCGGCTGAACACGGCGCCGACCTGTATCGCGCCGGCGATCCCGGCCTGATCGTCGATGACGCCGACCTGCACAGCCTGCTCGAGGACGACCGCCGCCGCGTCTGGGTCTGCGGTCCCGGTCTGGGCGAAGCCGAGGTCGAGGCGGCGCTGCCGGCGCTGTTGCAGGCGAGACGGGTAATCGTCGCCGATGCCGGCGCCTTGTCGCAGGCGGCGGGCCAGCCGGAGCGGCTGAAAGGCGTCGCGGTGATCACGCCGCACGCGGGGGAGTTCGCCAAGCTGTTCGGCGATGCCGGGCATGATCGCCTCGCGGCTGCCCGGGCCGCGGCGAGGCGCATCGGCGCCGTCGTCATACTCAAGGGCTCCGACAGCATCATCGCCGCGCCGGACGGGCGCGCGGCGATCAACGACAACGCGCCGCCCTGGCTCGGCACCGCCGGCGCCGGCGACGTGCTCTCCGGTATCGTCGCGGCCGTGCTGGCAGGCGGCATGGAGCGTTTCGAGGCCGCCTGCGCCGCGGTCTGGCTGCATGGAGAGGCCGCCCGCCTGGCGGGTGAGGGGCTGCTGGCCGAAGACCTGCCGCGCCATCTCGCGCGCGCCGTCCAGAATTCGCGCCAGACTCCTCGTAGCCGGCTTCTTGCTTCGCGGGTGGGCTTGAGCTAAAGGCCCGCCCTCACGGCTGCGGCTCCGGCGGGCGTGCTCCCATTGATGAAGTTCGCGGGCGTGGTGAAATTGGTAGACACGCCAGATTTAGGTTCTGGTGGCGCAAGTCGTGGGGGTTCAAGTCCCTCCGCCCGCACCATCCCTACCGAGCACGCCTTCGAGCCAAGCTCCCTTGATATCAGAACCCTATAGAGGATGGCCTGGCAGATGCAGGTGACCGAAACGCTTTCCGAAGGCCTCAAGCGCGGCTTCACCGTCGTCGTGCCCGGCGCCGAGGTGGAGGGCAAGCGACAGGCCCGCCTCACCGAGCTTGGCAAGACCATGAAACTGCCTGGTTTCCGTCCCGGCAAGATCCCTCTGTCGGTGGTCCGGCAGCGCTACGGCACCGCCGTCACCGGCGAGGTGCTGGAGCAGACCGTCAATGACGCCACCCGCGACCTGCTGTCCGAGCGTGGGCTGCGCACCGCGACCCAGCCCAAGGTCGACCTGGTGCGCGGCCTGTTCGACGGCACCAGCGCCGCTGACGCCGATCTCGAATTCACCGTCGAGTTCGAGCTGCTGCCCGAGATCGCCCTGCCCGACCTGAGCGACCTCTCGCTCACGCGCCTGAAGGCGGAGCCCGACGCGGAGACCATCGACCGCGCATTGGCCGACATCGCCAAGCGCCAGCGCAGCTTCGAGACCATCGAGGAGCAGCGTGGAGCCGCCCATGGCGAGGTGCTCACCGTCGACTTCATCGGCAAGATCGACGACGTCGCCTTCGACGGCGGCACCGCGTCGGACGTCAATGTCGAGATCGGCGGCACCGGCTTCATCCCCGGCTTCTCCGAGCAGCTCGAAGGCCTGGCACCCGGCGAGGAACGCACCATCCACGTGACCTTCCCGGAAGAATACCAGTCCGCCGAGCTGGCCGGAAAGGCCGCCGCCTTCGACGTCACCGCCAAGGCGCTCAAGCGCGCGACCGACCCCGAACTGAACGACGAGCTGGCCAAGACGCTCGGCTTCGAAGGTCTGGAAGAAGTTCGCGACGCGATCCGTCAGCAGGTGCAGCAGGAATACGACCAGCTCTCGCGCATGCGCATCAAGCGCGAGCTGCTCGACGTCCTGTCCACCAAGGCCGACTTCGCCGCACCCGAGAGCATGGTCGAGAGCGAGTTCAACGCGATCTGGCAGCGGGTGGAGTCCGACCGCAAGGAGGGCCGCCAGGACCTCGAGGACAAGGACAAGGACGAGGATACGCTGCGCGCCGACTATCGCCGCATCGCCGAGCGCCGCGTGCGTCTCGGGCTGCTGCTCGCCGAGGTCGGGCGCGTCGCCAACATCAGCGTGACCCAGGAAGAGATGGCACGCGCGCTGCGCGCCGAGGCCGGGCGCTATCCCGGCCAGGAGCAGATGGTGATCGACTTCTTCCGCAAGAACCCGCAGGCGGCCGAGACCCTGCGCGGGCCGATCTTCGAGAACAAGGTGGTCGACCACGTGCTCGACCAGGCCAGGATCGAGGAGAAGACCGTGACGCCCGAGGAGCTGGCCGAGGTTCCGCCCGCGGATGTTTGAGAAAGGCCCGGTGTTTCGGAAAGCCCCGCTGTTTAGGAAACGCCCGCTGTTTAGGAAGGCTGGGGCTTTCATCCTGCCGGGATCGTTCTATCTTGAACAATTCGGATCAGGCCAGGAATGACGCAGATGAGGGATCGTGGTCCCATGGAAATCTACAACAACGCTCTTGTGCCGATGGTGGTCGAGCAGACCTCCCGTGGCGAGCGGGCTTTCGATATCTATTCGCGGCTGTTGCAGGACCGGATTATTTTTCTGACCGGTCCGGTCTATGACGGAGTGGCCTCGCTGATCTGCGCCCAGCTGCTGCATCTGGAGAGCGTCAATCCGAGCAAGGACATCTCGTTCTATATCAACAGTCCTGGCGGCGTGGTCTCGGCCGGCCTCGCGATCTACGACACGATGCAGTACATCCGCAGCCCGGTGAATACGGTCTGCATCGGCCAGGCAGCCTCGATGGGGTCGCTGTTGCTGGCAGCCGGCGCCAAGGGCAAGCGCCTCGCGTTGCCGAACGCGCGTGTCATGGTGCATCAGCCTTCTGGCGGCGCGCAGGGCCAGGCCAGCGATATCGAGATCCAGGCCAAGGAGATCCTCTATCTCAGGCAGCGCCTGAACGAGATCTACAAGGAGCATACCGGCCAGACGCTGGAGGCCATCGAACAGAAATTGGAGCGCGACAGCTACCTCTCAGCCGACGAGGCCCGCGCGTTCGGCATTGTCGACGAGGTGTTGCAGAACCGTCCGGTCCCGGCAGACGATCTCGGCAAGAGTTGAACCTTCCCGGAAGCTCGCGGCGATCGGTCGATCTCCGCCCTTGATGCGGCTTCCGGGACCAGTCTAATGTCACACGCTTGACTTGGGGTCGCTCTTGCAACCCTAGGGGTAGGAGAGGCCATGAGCAAGTCCAGCGACTCCAAGAACACCCTGTATTGCTCGTTCTGCGGGAAATCGCAGCATGAAGTGCGCAAGCTCATCGCCGGCCCGACCGTCTTCATCTGCGATGAGTGCGTCGAGCTCTGCATGGACATC
>CAXSEE010000162.1:0-9934 GCA_964235615.1 uncultured Acetobacteraceae bacterium
GGTCAGCGAGGCACGCCGGTCCAGCCGTCAAGAAAATCGAGCAGCAGCGGGTTGACGGCCTCGGGCTGCTCCTCGTGCGGCAGATGCAATTCACTGATCCGATCCTGTGACCAGCCATTTATGAGACGGGTGAGGAGGTCAGTGATGTAGGTCAGCGGATTGACGCCGTCCAATTTGCACGTCTCGATCAACGACGCTCAGCATGACCAGCTGATCCAACCTTCGTCGCTACCTGCGAAGAGGCTATTCTTTCTGATCAAGATCACCGGGCGGATAGCACATCCGACGGCGTTGGTGTCGAGGTCGCCTCGCCTTCGAACTTGATGAACCCGTCCCAGGCACAGTTTCCTGGATTACGCGGCGGTCTAGCCGCCGGATGTGCCTTCGCATCCTGGCGCCTCAGATCATCCTCGGGCTGCTCTGGCTGCCACATTAGACACCCGCTCCGGCGATGCCCCTAATCATCGGGGAGCTTAATGCAGGAGCGCCAGCATGATGCCGCCCGAAAGCGCGGTGCCGAACACGCCGGCGATGTTGGGGCCCATGGCGAAGTAGATCAAGTAGTTCTCAGGATCGTCGACCAGCGCCACCGATGCCGTGACCCGCGCAGCGATGGGAACCGAGGCGATCCCGGCTGAACCCAGCAACGGGTTGATCTTGTCCTTGAGCACTAGGTTCAGCAGCTTCGCGCCGACCACGCCCGACGCCGTGCCGCAGACGAAAGCGAACAGGCCAAGGCCCAGAACCTCGAGCGTGCTGACGGTCAGGAACTTGTCGGCCACCATGGTGGAGCCGATCGCAACGGTGAGCAGCACGATCACGGTGTTCATGATGGCGCCGGCCGCGGCCTTCGCCAGACGCTCGGTCACCAGCACTTCCTTGAAGAGATTGCCCAGCATCAGCATGGTGATCAGCGGTGCCACCGGCGGCAGCAGCAGGTTGACGACGATGGCGATGATGATGGGAAAGGCGACCCGCTCCAGCCGAGTGACCGTCCGGCCTGGCTTCATTCGAATGAGCCGTTCCTTCTTGGTCGTCAGCAGCCGCATGACCGGCGGCTGGATCAGCGGCATCAAAGCCATGTAAGAATAAGCGGCAACGGAGATCTGCGGCAGCAGTTCGGGCGCCAGTTTGACCGCCATGAAGATCGCCATCGGACCATCGGCTCCGCCGATAATGCCGATCGCACCCGCCTGATAGATGGTGAACCCGATCAACTTGGCCCCGATCAGGGCAACGAAGACGCCGAGATGGGCCGCCGCACCGAGCACCACGAGCTTCGGGTTCGTGATCATGGGGCCGAAATCCGTCATCGCACCGACCCCGAAAAAGATCAGCGGCGGCAGGATCAGGAGCGCGACGCCCTGGTAGGCGTAATAGAACAGGCCGCCAGGAAGAATGAGCGTGGAGTTCGGGATGTTGGACACAATGCAGGAAAATCCAATACCGACTAGCAGCAATGGCTCGTACTTCTTAGTGATCGCAAGCAGGATCATCGTCATCCCAATCGCGATCATCAGCACGTTGCCCCACCAAAGCTGGGCGACACCGGTCTGTTCCCCTAGTGCCTTGAGGAAGGGCGTGACTTGATTGAGCATGATCAGGCTGGAGCCTTGACCGCCGCCGGAGCAGACTTATTGGCCACGCCGCATGCTTTCCTCATCAAGCTTTCCGGCGCGATTAAGCAACGGCAGCAAGCTGACCAATATGCCAATCCCAGAAAGCATTGCCATGCTGAGGAAGAAGTCCACTACGCTGAGGAAAAGGGCGAAGGTCACCGTGTCTTTCTGCATCTGTCTCTCCTGGTCGTACCCGCTCGAGGGTTAGCCGACCGTCAGCAGGGTTTGGCCGGTGTCCACCGGCTCGTTCGTCTTGGCGGCAATGCTGATGACCTTGCCGGCCACCTTGGACCGCACCTCGGTCTGCATTTTCATTGCCTCGATCGTCGCAACCTTATCGCTCACAGCGACAGTTTGGCCGACCGCGACATCGATCGACACCACCATACCTCCGAGTGGAGCGACGATGGCGCCGGCACCCGTGGGTAAGGGAGCCGCGGGCTGGACCGGCGGCGCTGCCAGCGGGGGCGCCGCAGCTTTCGCCGGGGCGGCGACAGCCGGTTGAGTAGCCGTAGGGGTGCCAGGATCGGCATCCTCAACGACGACGTCGTGGCTCCGTCCGTCCACTGTGATCCGGAAGGTCTTGCGCATGCGTCAGCTCCTGTGGCCTCGGACTATCGCGGCGAATGGGAATTCTGTTGTGCCCAGCGTCCTTCACTAGCCCAGCTTTGATTGGGGGAGGCCGGGGCGATCTGAACGACGCGCCCGCCGATGGTTATTGCATAGGCGGCTGCCGCGATCACGACGAGATCATCATCGTCCTCCATCGCTATCGGTGCGGCCTGGGGGATTGGCGCGGGCTTGGGATCCCCTTGTTGGGCGACCACGCCTCGGTTCTGCAAGGCCATCACGATGCGCCATGCCCAATACAACAGGCTGATAACCCCGACGATCGCAAGCCAATTCCCGACGGGACCGCCGATCAGCTGTCCGGACAGGGTTGCCGCTGCAGGCACTGTCAAAGCGGAATGTTACCGTGCTTCTTAGGCGGACGAACCTCCCGCTTGCTACGGAGCTGGCGCAAAGCCAATGCAAGCGTCCAGCGTGTCATGGCCGGGTCGATCACATCCGTAATGTAGCCGTCTCCCGCTGACAGATACGGGGACGTGAAATCTCGCCGATAGGCCGCAGCCAGTTCCATGGCCTTTGCATGTCGATCCGGTGCTTCCTTCAGCTCCTTGCGGTAGAGAACGTTGACCGCGCCCTCGGCGCCCATCACCGCGATCTCCGCGCAGGGCCAGGCGTAGACGAAGTCCGCTCCCATCTCCTGGCTGCACATAGCCAGGTAGGAACCGCCATAAGCCTTGCGCATGATGACGGTGAGCTTGGGCACGGTTGCGGATGCGTAGGCAAAAAGCAGCTTGGCCCCGTGGCGGATGATACCGCCGCGCTCCTGGTCGATACCCGGCAGGAAGCCGGGTACGTCCACCAGGGTCACGAGCGGGATGTTGAACGCATCGCAGAACCTGATGAATCGCGCTGCTTTGTCCGATGCATCGATGTCCAGCGCTCCAGCCTTCACCATGGGCTGGTTGGAAACAAGGCCGACCACCATGCCTTCGATCCGGCCAAAACCGACGATGATATTCTCGGCGAAGGTCGCATGCGCCTCCAGAAAGTCGCTTCCATCAAGCAATCGGTTGATCACCAGCCGTGCATCGAGCGGCCGAGTGTTGTCGTCCGGAACCAAGGCGTTTACCGCATCGTCAGGAGTTGCATCCATGTTAACCGTCGGGTGGTGGGGCGGCTCCTCTGCATTATTTGCGGGAAGGAAGCTGAGCAGGCGCTGCACCAGGGCCACGGCGTGCGCGTCGTCGTCGGCAAGAAAATGGACGTTGCCACTCACCCCAGCCTGCATTGCGGCGCCGCCGACCTCCTCCATCGTTACCGTGCGTCCGGTAACCGCCTTGATGACCTCCGGCCCGGTGATGAAGACTTCCGCATGAGCCTTCGTCATCACGATGAAGTCCATCAAGGCCGGCGAGTAGGCGGCTCCTCCGGCGCATGGCCC
Source organism: uncultured Acetobacteraceae bacterium (assembly GCA_964235615.1). Lineage (GTDB taxonomy): Bacteria > Pseudomonadota > Alphaproteobacteria > Acetobacterales > Acetobacteraceae > Lichenicoccus. Next base: position 3,631 of record CAXSEE010000162.1, read on the forward strand.
GCAAATCACGGCGATCTGCGGTACCACGCCGGAAAGTAGCACATTTTGATAAAAGACCCGCCCGTAGCCGGACAAGGCGTCCACCGCCTCCTGGATACGCGCTCCACCCGAATCATTGAATGCGATGACGGGCATGCCGCTGCGGCCTGCAGCTTGCATCGCTTGGACGATCTTGGCCGCGTGCATCTTGCCAAGTGTACCGGCGGCAACAGTGAAATCCTGGCTGACGGCAGCCACTTGCCGGCCGTCGACGTAGCCGGTGCCGACGACGACCCCATCGGCAGGATAGTTCTTCTGTTCTGCGACGCCCGCCTCACGAGTGCTTTGAATGAACAGCCCGATCTCTTGGAAGGTCCCGTCCTGGAAAAGCGCAGCCAGCCGTTCGCGCGCAGTCATCCGGCCCTCGTCATGCCGGGCTTGGCGTTTCTTGTCGCCACCACCGGCGGTGATCTCGGCCCGTCTCTTGCTCAAATCGACAAGTAGTTGGGCATTCAGTGCCATACGAGTTTTCTCCTAACAGGCCAGCGCCGCCGTGGTGCGGTCAGACCTGCTCCAATTCGACGAGACAGCCATCGACATCCTTGGGATGCAGGAAGATGACGGGCTTGTCATGCGCGCCGATCGTGGGCTCACCAGTGCCGAGAATGCGAACCCCCTTTGTCCGCAGCGTGTTCCGTTCCTCAATCAGATCCACCACTTCGAAACACATGTGGTTCATGCCGCCTGCCGGGTTCTTGACGAGGAAACCCGCAACAGGACTATGGTCTCCGAGCGGCTGCAATAGCTCGAGCTTGGCATTTGGCAAGTCGACGAACACGACGGTGACGCCATGTGCAGGTAGTGACTGCGGAGCGGACACTGTGGCTCCAAAGACATCACGATACAGCGCAGCGGCCTTCTCGAGATCCGGAACGACAATGCCGACGTGGTTGAGTCTGCCGAGCACGATGATCTCCTCTGAGCGTAAACGCGGTTCCGACCGTCCCAGGCGCAGCATAACTATCCCGTGCCTGGGACAAGACCTCGGTTTGGAAAGTTGAACCCTGCCAGCCGCATCGTGCCTAGGTTCGGAAACTACTCACACTCGCGCTGCCCTGGCTTAAATCCAGGGCTCAGGAGCCCAGACGGATCGGACCTCGTGCTGACTTCTTGGATGGTTGACGCCGCATGGCCTTCTCGAAAAAGACCCTCGCCGCGGTCTGACCTACCGCACCGGTTGCTCGACTGTGGCAGTGAGAACGCCCTCAAATGGGAGACGTTTCTTCTGCCGCTGCCAGAGGAGCGGTTGTCACTGGACTGTAATTGGTCTTTCGTGACGAGTTGTCATAAGCCGGAACGATGGACGGGAGGGCTAACTTGAGCGCCATCGTGGGCGCTTATGGCGAATGCTCCAGCAACGTGGTGGCAAGGATCAAGGCTCAGCCTGGTGCGCCGCCTGATCGCGACACAAGGCATGTACCTGTAGTGCAGTGATGCTGGACATTCGACGGCCGAGACGGCTGCACCCGAGATGATTGTCATCACGAGCGCCTTGTTTATGGCATCGGCACCCTCGTCATTCACGTCGTGATGATCCGCCCTAGCCGAGTCGTTTCTGTTCATTTTCGAGACATAAAGGTCGGCTCGCAAGTGGTGGACTACGGCCCTTATTGAGCGCTTGATCGTTATGCGGTGTGTTCGTCTGGTTGGAGCCAGGACATGAGTTCGTCAATGCGGGACCGGCACCAGCCATCGACGAGGCGGCAGAGCGTCTCGTCGAGATAGTGTTGCGGATCAACGGGGTTCAACTTGCGGATCTCGACCAGCGACGCCACCGCAGCCCAGTTCTTGGCGAAGTCGTAGCTGCCTGCGAACAGCGCGTTCTTCCTGCTGAGGGCTACCAGTCTGATGCTTGGCGCGGTGTGCATAACACCGCGAGGCTATATGGCTCCTGTCGGGGTGGTAATCCATCGTGCCTTCTGGGCCATTCAGCAAGCCGAACGGGCCATCAACACGGCTAGCGCACAAGACGCCACCTTGGTAGCTATACTATCTGCCCGGCTGGTCAGGACGATCGGCACCGACGCGCCCATCACCACACCTGCCGCCTCTGCGCCAGCCAAAAAAGTCAGCTGCTTGGCTAGCATGTTGCCTGCCTCGAGGTCAGGCACGACGAGGATGTCGGCATGCCCCGCCACGGGCGAGACTATGCCCTTCTCCGTGGCGGCTGCAGCGTTGATGGCGTTGTCGAACGCGAGCGGGCCATCGAGCACTCCACCAGTGATCTGCCGGCGGTCTGCCATCTTGCATAATGCGGCGGCGTCGAGGGTCGATTGGAGTTTCGGGTTCACCACTTCTACTGCCGCCAGAATCGCCACGCGCGGGTTGGCGATGCCGATCACGTGAGCGCAGTCGATCGCGTTCTGCACGATGCAGGCCTTTTCGGCAAGGGTCGGCGCGATATTGATCGCCATGTCCGTCAGCAACAGCAGTTTTGGGTAATCAGGCACATCCAGGACGTAAACGTGGCTGATATGTTTATCGGTCCGCAAGCCGGTTTGCCCGGCGACGATCGGGTGCATGAACTGGTCGGTATGAAGATCGCCCTTCATGACCATGGCCACCTCGCCTGCGCGCGCCATTGCCACCGCTTTGGCGGCAGCGTCCGGAGCATCTATCGCATCCACTAGGCGAAGCCCCGCTATGTCCATTGCACCGGTGCTTGCCACTGCCTGTATCATGGCAGATGGCCCGATCAGCACCGGGACGATCAGCCCCGCCTGCGCCGCCGCGAGCGCAGCTTGCAGGGATGCGGTATCAACGGGACAGACCACCGCGGTCACAATTGCCGAGCCCGCGGCGGCGCGCGCCAGCAAGGCCTGCATCGCGTCGTACCGCCCAACCCGCACGTAGGGAAGGATCGCGCGGGTCAGCCGTACCTTGGTATCGGGCGCCCGGATTTCGACGGTGCCGGTGATGACAGTTTGGCCGTCATGGTTAATACAGACACACTGCAACGTCACATCGCCGGTGCCGTGGGTTTTGCCAGGCCGTTTCTCAGTGACCGTCACCGTGGCGGTGATCGTGTCGCCAATACCTACAGGGTGACTGAAGCGTAAATCCTGGGCCAAATAGACCGTCCCAGGTCCAGGAAGCCGGGTGCCCAGAACGGCCGAGATCAGTCCGGCGCTCCACATACTGTGGATGATGACGTGGTGGAAAAAACCCGACGCCGCGTAAACTGGATCGACATAGGCCGGATTGAAATCCCCAGTAGCTGCGGCAAAGAGATCGATATCTCGCTGCGCCACTGTATGCGCAAGACTTGCAGTGTCACCAAGCGCGATCTCGTCAAACGTCCGGCTTTCGAGGATCCCATCATCGGGCACATCAGGTTGAAGTTCGGACATCTAAATCTCCTGCATGCTGGCAATCGAAGGAAACTCGCGCAGGTCTATAATCCCACTGGAGGTTGATTCTGATTCCATTGTGATCCGCGATGCGCTCCGCATGTGACTCGCGAAGCTCTGCATGAAGCGCAGAGGTTTCGGTGGCGGTTGCGTCAGTGCGATATAAAGGAAGACCGGCCACGATGACTTAGCAGGGATCGGGTCACGCCACCCAGCGCCCATTCTCTGACGCGGCTATGTCCGTATGCACCCGCAACAACTATGTCAGCGCCGTGCTCGTCCGCCATTGCATACAGCTCGGTCGTCTCATCGCCGGTCGATGTGCGCGCATCAAAATCTGCCGTGATGCCATGCCGTCTCAACCATTCGACTACCTCGCCAAGGCCTGAACGAGCAGAATTCAGCTCATCTCTTGCTGCGATCTCGACAACGCTGACTTGGCTAGCCGCCTTCAGCAGCGGCATTGCGTCTGCAGTCGCGCCCCTCGCCTCACGCGTGTCTTTCCAGCCGATGACGATCCGGTCCATCCTGAAGGGAGCTGGCGCAGACGCCACGACCAGGACAGGGCGTCCAGCCTGCATCAGGAGAGCGCCAAGACTGATCTGCCGTGCGGCATTGAATGGATCATCTGATGCCGCACTTGTCAGGATGAGATCTGCTCCACGCGCTGTCACTGCGAGGTGATCGGCGAGCGACGTAAACAGCGTTGCGAAGCGCCATCCAAGAACTTTAGCCCGTCCTTCCATCGCGGTGCGGAATGCGGCCTCTACCTCCGCTGTCTCCCGCTGGATGTCCTTGCGGTCCTGATCGAACATCTCCCCATAGGCGTGGCAGTCCTCGCAGATCGTCTGTATGGGTTTGCAGGCGGCGATGCCGATTACGCCTGCCTCAAACCTTTCCGCAACCTGCCTGGCTACTTGCAGCAGATGATCGTTCGACCGGCCGGCCTCCAAGTTCACTAGAATGGTCTTGTAGGTCACGTCTGGCCTCCTGGCGCAGCTCCGCATCATCCCCGCCGGCCTGGATGGCCGGCGGGTAACTGGCTGATTAATCGACGGCAAGGTCGTTTTCGACGTTAGTTGCGCCCGGAGCCGACCAAGCGGTTCGCGCTGCGACCTGACGCTCGTACGACGAGTGAACTGTCCCAGTCAGTATGACCTTGCCGCCCTCGGCACGCACATGAACCTGATCCGGATCGAAGAACCACGACCGGTGCAGCGCGTGGGTAATCTCGTCGCTGAGGTTGGCTGTATTCACGCGGGGCTTGATGGTGGTCTGGTTCGAGACGCCCCTGACACCGTGCAACGGGCGAATGTCCAACTCCACCGCATCCTTCTGATACCACCAATCGACCTGTCCGGTCAGGGTGACCCAGCCTTGCTCGACTTTCACGCTGACACTGTCTTTCGGAACCGAGACGTTCCAGGCCAGCCGGTCGATGGCCGCCTCGGCGATATCCTCGTCGGAGCGTTTGGTATCGAAAGGAAGGCGGACCTCGATCTCCTCGGCGACCGCCTTGACCCCTTTGACCCGGCGTGCAGCCGTCTCGGCAGCCATTTTCTTCGCATAGCTATCTACATGACCAGTCAGAGTCACAACGCCGGCATTTGCCGTGACCCCGATGTGCCCGGCGGTCACGCTTGGCTCCCAGTTAAATTCGGCGAGGACAGCCTGTTGCAGTTGACTATCTTGAGACATGCGTGATCTCCCAGGCGAACGGTGAGAGCGACCGGATGGCCGGAGACGTTGCCAGCTTGGATACTATGGCACCCGCTGGTGGAGACGCAGGATCGGAAACTACTCACTGGAGGTGAAGGACCGCAGCAGTACGAGTTCCTGTCCCGGAAATCATGTAGTCGTGCACCTGTAGGCTCGACTGGAGAAGCATCGAGGGTGACGACAGCTCCCGATGGGACGTCAGTCTGGAGTTGGTAAGCACCCTAAATCGATCCTGAGTAGTTTCCAAGCCTGTCAGCTGCTTGGGCAGGCGCTAAATGGTCGCACATCGCTTGCCTGCCCGCGGCCACATTTGGTGGCCTTCGACATCATGACCGAACCACCTGCAGCGATGGCATTATCTGCAGCGGCAAAATCGAGAGCCTACGTCGCCATGGATGCTGACTTCGCTAGGGTGCTCACGTTGATCGATGATCCTTTGAGTTTGGCTGGCACCGTCCTCGTGATCGGTTTTCTTCTGACACGCCTTGCGTTTCGCAAGAGTTCGATTGGGCATCTCCTGTGTCAACTCGCTTCGTTTGCCGGCTTTACCGGCATGTTGACAGCGGCCAAGGTCTCACCCTTTGCACCGACGCCGGTGATGGGCATCACTATTGCTTATCTCACGATAAGCCCGGGTTCAACTGGTCGTCGCAACGGCCATGTGGACTAATCGCAGGTGCTCATCAAACGCCTCGGCAGGCGTCTTCCAGTCAAGGGTCTTGCGCGGCCTGCTGTTGAGAGCCAACGCCACCGCTTGGAGAGCATTCCTGCTGTGACTGCTCAGGTCAGTGCCCTTCGGAAAATATTGGCGTACTAGACCGTTGGTATTCTCATTCGTGCCTCGCTGCCACGGGCTGTGCTGATCGCAGAAATAAACGTCCACGCCCGTATCAATCTTCAACCGTGCCTGCTGCGACATCTCCGTTCCTTGATCCCAGGTCAGCGATCGCCGGAGCTGCTCCGGCAAACTGGTGATCATACCGGTGATGCTGTCACGGACGGCCTCCGCGCCATGTCCCGCCAGCGCAGGACCGTTCTTCAGGCGAGCTCCCACGCCGTGCTCCGCCATCCGCGGCAAGTGCAGCAGCATGGTGAAGCGCGTGGTGCGCTCCACCAGCGTGCCGATCGCGGAACTGTCTGATCCCAGGATGAGGTCGCCTTCCCAGTGGCCCGGCACTGCCCGGTCGGCCACCTCA
>CAXSEE010000163.1:0-1979 GCA_964235615.1 uncultured Acetobacteraceae bacterium
GCGGCCCTTCTCCTCGTCGACCTCCTCGACGGTGCCGTTGAAGCTGGTGAACGGGCCGTCGGCCACGCGCACCTGCTCGCCGATCTCGAATAGGACCGCGGGACGGGGACGTTCCACGCCTTCCTGGGTCTGCTTCATGATCCGCTCAGCCTCGGCGTCCGAGATCGGCGAGGGACGGGTGCGGCTGCCGAGGAAGCCGGTGACCTTGGGCGTGTCCTTGACCAGATGCCAGGCATCGTCGGTCAGCTCCATCTTCACCAGCACGTAGCCGGGGAAGAACTTGCGCTCGGCATTGACCTTCTGGCCGCGCCGAACCTCGACGATCTCCTCGGAGGGGACCAGCACCTCGTCGAAATGATCGGCCAAGCCTTTCTGGCCGGCCTGCTCCTTGATCTGCTGGGCGATCTTCTTCTCGAAGCCGGAATAGACGTGGACGACGTACCAACGCTTGGCCATCTCAGCCTCCCACACCGAACAGGGCGCCGATGCCGAGGCGGATGATCTGATCGACAACGAAGAAGAACACCGCCGTCAGGGCCGCCATCGCCAGCACCAGCCCGGTGGTGACCATGGTCTCGCGACGCGAGGGCCAGGTGACTTTCGCCGCCTCGGAGCGTACTTCACGCACGAATTTCGCAGGACTGACCGCCACGCCGCACCTTCCAACACTATGACCCGGACCCGCCCTTGAAAAGCAAGTCCTGCGCGGCGGTGGACGACTGGCAGGGGCGGAGGGTCTCGAACCCGCAACCTCCGGTTTTGGAGACCGGCGCTCTAGCCAATTGAGCTACACCCCTGCATCGCCGCCTCCGCTGCCCCATTCCACCTCCGATCTGACGGAACGGGCAGCCGCGCGCCGGCGCAGGGGGCGTAAAGAAGCTGAGCGGGCTCCAAAGTCAAGGGCCGCCATGACAGCTTCAGCCAATTCGCCAGCATCGCATCAGCGGGGACTTGCAGCCCGGCGCGACGCGGCATAACAGAGCGGTCGAGACCAGTGCGGGCGTAGCATAGTGGTAATGCAGTAGCCTTCCAAGCTACCGAGGAGGGTTCGATTCCCTCCGCCCGCTCCAGGCTTGACTTGCGGATCCGAAGCATCAGCGGCTGTTCGGGCCGCCCGCCTCGCTGGCTCCGGCTCCGTCCGGGATCGGCACGATCAGCTCCGGGCCGTCGTTACGGACGTTGTTGACCGCCCGCGAGACCGGCCAGCGGCGCAGCGTATCCGGCGGCGCCGGCTGCATCAGCGCCATCGCAACCGAGTGGTCGCTGCCCAGCCAGCTGGCCCACTCGCGCTGTTCCAGTATCAGCGGCATGCGATGATGCAGGCCGGCCATGTCGATGCTGGCGTCGGTGGTGAGGATGGCATAGCTCCGCAGCAGGCCGCCGTCCGGCTGGGTCCAGCTCTCCCAAAGGCCGCCGAGCGCCATCGGCCGGCCATCCTGCCTGCCGACGGCGAAGGGCTGCTTGCCGTCGGCCTCGGTCTTCCACTCGTAGAACAGGTCCGCGGGAACGATGCAGCGCCGTCGTTCCAGTGCCGCGCGGAACATGCCCGACGTGGCGGCGGTCTCGGACCGGGCGTTGATCGGCTTGCGGGCGGATTTCAGGTCCTTGGTGAAGTGCGGCACCAAGCCCCAGCTCAGCAGGTCGAGGCGGCGCTCGCCGCTCTGGGGATGCACGCGGACAACCGGCCGGCGGTGCGTGGGCGCCACGTTCCAGATCGGCTCGAAATTCGGCAGCTCACCCATCACGCCGAAGATGTCGGCGAGATCGGCGGCGTTGGTGGTTGAGCAATAGCGACCGCACATGGCGATCCTACAAACCGGAATACGAGAGGAAGTTTTGGTGCAGGGGGTTGGATTCGAACCAACGTAGGCAAAACCAGCGGATTTACAGTCCGCCCCCTTTAGCCACTCGGGCACCCCTGCGGTGGGCTGCGAGCTAAGGCCGATCGTGGCCGCTGTCAACGCTTCGGCGACGTCAAC
>CAXSEE010000163.1:2079-9822 GCA_964235615.1 uncultured Acetobacteraceae bacterium
CGCGGCTATAAGCGGTCCATGCCATCCAGAACCCCGGGACCCGCAACGCCGCACGGCCAACGGCCACGCCCGCATGCCACCCAGCAAGACCCATCCGCCCAGCGCGGCCGGCATCAGTCCGGCGTCCGTGCCGCGGCGTCCGGTGGCGGCCACTGGCTCTATGGGCTGCACACGGTGACGGCTGCCCTGCTCAACCCGCAGCGGCGGTTGCGGCGGCTGCTGCTGACCGAGGAAGCCGAAGCGGTGCTGGCCGCGAGGATGGCGGGCGCCTGGCCGGTTCCGGTCGAGCGCACCGACCGCGGCCGGCTCGACGCCCTGGTCGGACGCGACGCGGTGCATCAGGGTGCCGGGCTGCTGGCCGATCCGCTGTCGTCGCCGCCATTGGAGCAGACCTTGCAGCGTCCGGGGCCGGTGCTGGTGCTGGACCAGGTCAGCGATCCGCGCAACGTCGGCGCCATCCTGCGCTCGGCGCAGGCGTTCGGAGCCGCGGCGGTGATCGTGCAGGACCGCAATGCCCCGGAAGAGACCGGTGCCCTGGCCAAGGCCGCGTCCGGCGCCCTGGAGACGATGCCGCTGCTTCGCGCCGTCAACCTGTCGCGAACCCTGGTGGCGTTGAAGGCGGCCGGCTTCTGGACCGTTGGCCTCGATACCGCCGGCGGTATCCTCGATGGCGTGGCATTCAGGAACCGGCGGGTGGCGCTCGTGCTCGGCGCGGAAGGCGAGGGCCTGCGCCGGCTTACCCGGGAGACCTGCGACGAGGTCGCCGGCTTGCGCATGCCCGGCGGCATGGAAAGCCTGAACGTCTCCAATGCCGCCGCCGTGGCGCTTTACGAAATCATTCGTGGCGGCTGAGCATGGCCGGATTGACGCGGCTCATCTCCGCATCCTAGATGCAATCCGTTCGCAATTGGATTGGATGCGCCGCATGTTCTTTCCCTCCCGCCGTAGCACGCTTGGTCTTTGCGTCCTGTCCCAGCTGACGGCGGCCATCGGATCCGGCGCGGTTGCCGCGGACACCACGCTGACATTGTACAGCGCGCAGCATCAGCAGATGGTGGAGGGCGTCATCGCCGACTTCACCCGGCAGACCGGCATCCAGGTCCGTGCCCGCTACGGCGAGGCGCCGGAGCTTGCCAGCCAGATTGCCAAGGAGGGGGCTTCGTCTCCGGCGGACGTCTTTTTCACCGAGAACTCGCCCGAGCTGATGCTGCTGGGCGAGAAGGGGCTGCTGGCGCCGCTCCCCCCCGCCACGCTGGCCCAGGTGCCCGCCAAATACAGCGCTCCGGCCGGCAACTGGATCGGCGTCTTCGCCCGCGAGAACGTGCTCGACTACAACAAGTCGATGATCCAGGAAGCGGCGCTGCCGCCCTCGCTGCTCGACCTCGCCAAGCCGGCCTGGAAGGGCAAGATCGCCTTTGCCCCCAGCGATGCCGACTTCCTGCCGCTGGTCGCCGCGGTGTCGGCGCTGAAGGGCGAGGCTGCCGCCGTGGAATGGCTGGAGGGCCTTAAGGCCAACGGCCAGGTGTTCGACGATGACGAGGGCGTGGTGGCCGCGGTCGATCGCGGCGCGGTCGCGGTCGGGATCATCAACAGCTATTACTACGAGCGCCAGCGGGCCGAGACCGGTGCCGACCGGATGCATAGCGCGATCCACCATTTCGCCGGCGGCGACGTCGGTGCGCTGGTCAATGTCTCCGGCGCCGCGGCACTGAAGTCGGCGAAGCATCCGGCCGCCGCCCAGCGCTTCGTCGCCTTCCTGGTCAGCAAGCCGGTGCAGGAGCAGGTCGCCAAGGCCGATGTCGACTTCGAATATCCCCTGGTCGCCGGCGTCGCCGCCAACCCGGTGCTGGAACCGTTCGGCCAGTTGCAGCCGCCGGCGCTGACCATCACGCAGCTCGGCGACGACCGCAAGGCTGCACGCCTGCTGCGCCGCGCCGGGTTGCTCTGAAGCTTCCGGAGTGACGGGGATCGGCGTGAGAGCGAGCACAGCACGGGCGCCGCTCGGGCTGCTCGCGGCCGGGGCCGCCGTATCGCTGCTGGTGCTGCTGCCGCTCGGCTACACCGCCATCGAGGCGATACAGGTCGATCGCGACGACGCCGCCGACCTGCTGCTTCGTCCGCTGGTCGGGCAGCTGCTGCTCAACACGCTGGCGCTGGTGTCCTGCACGACGCTGATCGCGGGTGTGCTCGGCACCGCGGCCGCCTGGCTGGTCGAGCGCACCGACCTTCCGGGCCGCCGTGTGTGGGCGGTGCTGGCGGCCATCCCGCTGGCGATCCCGCCCTTCATCTCCAGCTTCGCCTGGGTGTCGCTCAGCCCCTCCCTGCAGACGTTCGGCGGCGCCCTTCTGGTCGTCACCAGCGCCTACTATCCGCTGGTCTACCTGCCGGTCGCGGCCAGCCTGCGCGGCATGGACCCGGCATTGGAGGAGACCGCGCGCGCGCTCGGGCTCGGGCCGTATGCCTGCTTCCGCCGTGTCGTGCTGCCGCAACTGCGCCCGGCGCTGCTCGGCGGCATGCTGCTGGTGTCGCTGAACACCCTGGTCGAGTTCGGCGCCTTCGCCCTGCTGCGCTTCCGCACCTTCACCACCGAGATCTACGCCGAGTATCGCACCGGGCTGGATGGCCCGGAGCCGGCGCTGCTGGCGATGGTGCTGCTGGCGCTGTGCCTGCTCTGCCTGTTCGCCGAGGCCCGCGTGCGTGGCGGCGCGCGCTACGCCCGGATCGGGCAGGGGTCGCGCCGCCGCCCGGCCCTGCAGGCGCTGGGCCGGTCGACCGTGCCGGTGCTGGCCGGCTTCGTGCTGCTGGCGGGTGCCACGCTCGGGATGCCGCTGGGGATGATCCTGTTCTGGATCACCCGGCATAATTCCGCGGCTACATCCGCGGTGCAGGTCTCGCCGCTGCTGCTGGCGGAGGCGGCCTTTTCCTCGCTGTGGCTCGGGTTCGCGGCGGCGGCGGTGACGTTGCTGCTGGCGCTGCCGCTCGGGATGCTGGCGACCCGCTACGAGGGCCGGCTGGTCACCCTGCTGGAACGCGCGGCCTACCTCGCCCAGGGCGTGCCCGGCATCGTCGTCGCCCTGGCCCTGGTCGGGCTGACGGTGCAGTCGCTGCAGCCGCTGTATCAGAGTGCGGCGCTGCTGATCCTGGCCTATGCGGTGCTGTTCCTGCCTCTGGCGCTGGTCAGCGTGCGGGCGGCCCTGATGCAGGCCCAGCGCCAGCATGAGGATGCGGCGCGGTCGCTCGGCCTCGGCTGGGCGGCGACCGCCTGGCGGGTGACGCTGCCGCTGGCGGGACCGGGACTCGGCGCGGCCGGGGCACTGGTGTTCGTCTCCGTCGTCACCGAGCTTACCGTCACCCTGCTGCTGGCCCCCACCGGCACCACCACGCTGGCCACCGAGGTCTGGGCCGACACCACGACCTTGGCGTTCGCCGCCGCGGCGCCCTATGCCGGGTTGATGACCACCCTCTCGCTGCTGGCGAGCTGGCTGCTGGTGCGACGGTTCGGCATCGTCGCCTCGGGCGCGCGCTGAGCGGCCGGCATGGCCTCCACCCCCGTTGCCAGTGCTCCCGCTGCCAGTGCCCCCGCTACCAGTGCCCATCTCAGAATCACTGGCCTGACCAAGGCGTTCCGCGGCGTGCCCGTGCTGCGCGGCGTCGACATGACGGTCGAGGCCGGCCGGCTGGTCGCCGTGCTCGGTGCATCCGGCAGCGGCAAGACGACGCTGCTGCGCCTGCTGTGCGGGTTCGAGCGCGCCGACGCCGGCTCGATCCAGATCGGCGGGCAGGTGATGACGGCGCCGGGGCGGCATCTCGCGCCGGAGCGTCGCCGTATCGGCTACGTCGCCCAGGAGGGGGCCCTGTTCCCGCATCTCCCGGTCGCCGCCAACGTGACCTTCGGGCTGGACCCGCGGCGGCGGCGGGCGCGCTACCGGGTCGACGAGCTGCTGCGCATGGTCGGGCTGTCGCCGTCGTTCGCCGACCGGCTGCCGCACGAGCTTTCCGGCGGCGAGCAGCAGCGGGTGGCGCTGGCCCGGGCGCTGGCGCCGCAGCCGGCCCTGGTGCTGCTGGACGAGCCCTTCTCGGCACTCGACGCGGCACTTCGGCTCGATACCCGGCAGGCGGTGGCAGCGGCGATCGCCAGTGCCGGCGCCACCGCGCTGCTGGTGACCCACGACCAGTCTGAGGCGCTGTCCATGGGTCACCAGGTCGCGGTGCTGCGCGGCGGGCAGCTCATCCAGATGGCCGACCCGCAGACCTTGTATCGCCGGCCGGTGGATGCGGCGCTGGCTCGCTTCGTCGGCGAGGCGGTGCTGCTGCCGGGCACCGCCCGCGCCGGCTGGGTCACCTGCCAGCTCGGCCGCCTGAAGCTGGCGGGCGAGGTGGCTGACGGTCCGGTCGAGGTGATGATCCGGCCGGAGCAGATCCGCGAGACGGCGGCGGGCGGCATCGCGGCCCGGGTCGAGCAGGTGACCTTCTACGGACCGGTCGCGACCGTATGCCTGCGCCTGGCGGACGACATCCTGGTGTCGGCTCGGCTCGCCGGGCACTCGATGCGTGAACCCGGAGCCACCGTCCAGTTGGAGGTCGAGGGCGAAGTCGTCGCGTTTCCGGCTTGACGCCGCTCGTTCCGAGCCCTAATTGAGAATGAGTATCAATAACGGGTAGTAGATGTCCGACCGATCGATCCTGGAACGGAGTCTACCCGCGGCGTGCCTGCTGGCTGCGTTCTGGCATGGCAGCGCCCAGGCCCAAGTTTCTGCTCAATCCGGGGCTTCCGCTCAATCCGGCGCCGCGGGCTCGCAATCCATTCCAGGTCCCAACACGCAACAGGCCAACACGCCGGGACACTCCGGCCCAGCAACGCCCACGAGCCCATCCCCTGGCGAACCCGGCTTCACCACGCAGTTGTTCGCCTCCTCGCGCAACAACCTGCTCGGCGGCATGTGGGGCCTGCGTCCGGCGCTCGGCGCTTTCGGCCTCTCGTTGGGCCTGCAGGAGACCAGCGAGGTGTTCGGCAACGTCACCGGCGGCCTGCATCGCGGGGCTGACTATGACGGGCTGACCGAGTTGAGCCTGGGGCTCGATACCGCAAAGGCGTTCGGCTGGCAGGGCGGCATTTTCAACGTCAGCGCCCTCCAGATCCACGGCCGCAGCGAGAGCGCGGACAACCTGGACACGTTGCAGACCGCGAGCGGCATCGAGGCGCAGCGGGCAACCCGGTTGTGGGAGATCTGGTACCAGCAGGCCCTGCTCGACGGGAAGCTGGACGTCAAGATCGGCCAGCAGAGCCTGGACCAGGAGTTCATCCTCAGCTCAGGCTCCGGCCTGTTCATCAACACCGCGATGGGTTGGCCGCTGGTTCCCTCGGTCGATCAATATGCCGGCGGTCCGTCGTATCCGCTGTCGTCGCTGGGCGTGCGCCTGCGCGTGCAGCCGATAGGCAACCTGACGGTGCTGACCGGCGTGTTCGACGACAATCCGCCCGGCGGCTCGTTCAACGACGACAGCCAAGTGCGCGGCGCCTCGCAATCCGGCACGGAGTTCAACCTCGGCACCGGCGCGCTGGCGATCGCCGAGATCCAGTATTCCATCAACCAGCCCTCGCTCGGCCAGATGGATACCGGCCGGCCGACCGGGCTGCCTGGCGTCTACAAGCTGGGCGCCTGGTTCGACAGCGGCGCCTTCTTCGATCAGCGCTTCGATACCGACGGGCTGTCGCTGGCCGACCCGGACAGCGGCAACCCGAAGCTGCGGCGGGACAACTGGAGCATCTACGGCGTGTTCGACCAGGTTCTCTGGCAGCCGGACCGGGCTGGCCCTCGCGCGGTCGGCATCTTTGCCCGCATCATGGGCTCTCCCGACGACCGCAATCTCGCCGCTTTCAGCATCAACGCCGGCATCACCCTGAAGGCGCCGCTGCCCGGCCGCGACAACGACAGCTTCGGCATCGGCTACGGCCTGGCCAAGATCGGCAGCCATGCCAATGGACTCGATGCCGACGTCGCGGCGCAGAACGGCGGCATCGGCCCGATCCGCTCCAGCGAGAGCTTCATCGAGGTCACCTACCAGGCCCAGATCGCCCCCTGGTGGGCGGTGCAGCCGGACTTCCAATACGTCTTCACCCCGAGCGGCGGGGTCCAGGATCCAGACGATCCCAGCCAGCGCGTCGGCAACGAGGCCGTCTTCGGCATCCGTACCAACGTCACCTTCTGAACTTCCAGATCATGCCCCGGAGCCAACTCTTCATGACAGGTGCAACACAGCTTCCGCTATACCGTACCGCCGCCGCCGCGATGGGAATGTGCCTGCTCGGCCTCTCCGCCAGCCCGGTCCTGGCCCTGGATACCAGTGTAGGGAACCAGCCGCACGGCTTCCTGGAAACGGTGCGGCACCACACGCTGCTCAGCTCCACCGTGCCGGCGAACGGCGACCAGAATCCCTACGCGGTGGTCGTGGCCCCGGTCTCCGCCGGCCGCGTCCAGAAGGACGACGTGCTGGTCAGCAACTTCAACAATAGCGGCAACCTCCAGGGCCTCGGCACCACCATCGTCGACTATAACCCGGCGAGCCGTCAGCTGAGCCTGTTCGCCAGCATCCCGCGCCACCTGCCGCAGTGCCCTGGCGGCATCGGGCTGACCACGGCGATGGCCATGCTGCAGTCCGGCTGGGTCATCGTCGGCAGCCTGCCGAGCCAGGACGGCACCACCGCGACCAAGGGCGCCGGCTGTCTGCTGGTGCTGGACCCGCAGGGCAAGCTGGCCGGCACGCTCACCGGCGTCGACATCAATGGTCCCTGGGGCAACATGGCGGTGATCGACCACGGCAGCACGGCCACGCTGTTCGTCAGCAACACCGGCCTCGGCATCGCCGCACCCGGGCAGGGCGTCATCGACAAGGCCAATGTGCTGCGGCTGGAGCTGTCGATCCCGGCCGGCCAGGCACCGAAGCTCACCGGCAAGACGGTCATCGCCGATGGCCTCGGCGAGCAGGCCGACAAGGACGTGTTCGTCGTCGGCCCGACCGGCCTGGCACTGGGCGCCAACGGCACGCTGTATGTTTCCGACGCGATCGGCAACCGCATCGGCGCGATCGACAACGCCCTGACCCGCACTGGCAGCGCCGGCATCGGCCGCGATGTGACCAAAGATGGGTTCCTCAAGCGCCCGCTGGCGCTGGCGATGGCGCCGAACGGCGATCTGCTGGCCGTCAACGGACTGAACGGCCAGGTGGTGGAGATCGACCCCGCGGCGGGCCACCAACTCTACGCGCAGTGGATCGATCCGAACAAGGCGCAGACCCCGGCGGGCTCCGGTGACCTGTTCGGCATTGCCATGACTCCAAAAGGCGACGGCTTCTACTATGTAGAGGACGAGAACAACTCCCTGGTGCTGGCGCACTGACCGACCCGATAGGAGGGTGAAGACATGAGTGGCTGTCCGTTCGCATCCCGTCGCAACTTCCTCGGAGCCGCCGGCGGGCTGGTCGCGGCGATCGGCACCGCGAGGGCAGCCGGGCCGGCAACGGAGAAGGGCATCTCGACCGCCGGACGCAGCGTCGGGCGTCAGCAGCAGGAACCGTTCTACGCCACCGGCCCGGGAGTGGCCCAGGGCGGCATCGTCACGGCGCGGCAGAACCACACCAGCTTCGCCGCTTTCGACCTGGTGACCGACAAGCCGGGCGACCTGGTGCGGTTGATGCAGGCCTGGACCGCTGCCGCGGCGCGCCTGGCCCGGGGCGACACCGCCG
>CAXSEE010000164.1:0-9784 GCA_964235615.1 uncultured Acetobacteraceae bacterium
GCGTTCAGGCCGCAGAGCGTCTTGCCGGCGCCTGGAATGCCGGTGACGAACAGGATCATCCGCTGCGACCGGGCACGCGCCTGCTCCATCAAGGCGCCGATGCGATCGGTCGTGCGGGTCAGGTTCATGGTGTCGGCGCGCGCGCTGACGATATCCGCCACACCATGCCGGTTGAACAGCAGGCAGGCTGCATCGATGACGTTCGGCACCGGACGGTAGGGTGCGTGTTCCCAGGTATGGACGTCGAGTGGACGTCGGGGCGCCATCAACAGCAGAGCCAGGTCATGGACCAGTCCCGGAAGGGATTTCGCATCGGCCTGCATGACGGGCGCGACACCGGGCATGGCCAGTGGCAGGGTCTGCCGGGACGACACGGCATCGGTCGCGATCAGGATCGGCAGGAGCGGATGATGGCGGGAGCCGGCGTGAAAATCCTGCAGATCGACCGCATAATCATCGACCTGACGGCAATCCTCCTGGCTGAATGCGGTGGCATTTACCTTGAACTCGAGCACGAAGATCCCGCCCGGCGAAAGCAGGACGGCATCGATCCGTCCACGCAACCGGGGGATCTCGAACTCGATCAGCAGCCGGCAATCCGCAGGTTGCGGCAGTAGCCGGACCATCTCCCGCAGGATGCCGATCTGCCGCGACCAGGCCCGAAGCTGCACCGCCTCATTGAGGCGAAACCGTTCCATTGACGCATGAGCCAGCATGCCCAGCAGCGTTGCGTCATCGCTTGCTGAGAAGTCGGCGACGCTGCCTGACCACCAGGCGGCTGGCTTCTGCTCAGGCGGCAGGTGTTGATCCATGCAGCATCATGGCATGGTTTTCATGCTGATGGGTTAACGGCTACTGACGCAGCACGGCACCGGTCGCCTTGGTCACCGCGGCCACGATCCTGGCGCAGACCGCCTCGATTTCCGCATCGCTCAGGCTGCGCTCGCGTGGCTGCAGCACCACCTCGATGGCCAGCGACTTCTGTCCCGCCGGTATCTTGTCGCCTTCGTAGATGTCGAACAGGCTGACGGCGGTGATCAACGTCCGCTCGGCGCCTTTGGCCGCGCGCAACACGGAAGCGGCGGCGATGTTGGCCGGGACCAGGAACGCGAAATCGCGATACAGCGGCTGCAACGCCGGCAGATCCGGAGCCGCCCGCCGACGTCGTTTCGGGTCCGCGATCGCATCGAGGAACAGCTCGAAACCGGCGGCCGGCATGGTCAGGCCGAAGTCGCGCAACAGCGCCGGATGCAGATCGCCGAAACACGCGAGAACGGTTTTCGGACCCTGGCGCAGCACGCCGGAACGGCCCGGATGATAATGTCCGGGCGCGTCGGCGGTCACGGTCACGGCGTCCATCGGCACGCCGAGGATCTCGAGCAGGGCGAGCGCGTCGGCCTTGGCATCCCACAAGGTGGCCGGCTCGGGTCCGTGACCGGGACGGCGCGCGTCATGGCCGGTGCGCAGGCCAGCGGCGACCAGGCGCTGGCCGTCTTCCGCGAAGCCGGGGCCGACCTCGAACAGGGCCAGTGCGTCGGCGCCGCGCGCGGCATTGCGCTTGGCTGCCAAAGCGAGCGACGCGAGCGGGGTCGGGCGTAGCTGGTCGAGGTCGGCGGCGATCGGGTTGAGCAGGCGCAGGCTGTCGGGGATGGCGCCGAACCGCTCCGCCTCCTCATGCGAGATGAACGAGAAGCCGATGCATTCCGCCATGCCGCGCGCAGCCAGCGTGCGCCTTGCCGAGGCGGTGCGGGCCTGACGCGGTGTCAGCGACGGCAGCGGCACGGTGCCGAGACCTGGCAGCGGCACCGACGGCACATTGTCGAGCCCGCGCAGGCGCAGGATCTCCTCGATCAGGTCGCATTCGGCCTCGATCGGCGAGACGTCATCGGCGGCAAAGCGGCGGGAAGCGTCAAGGGCGGGCGCGGCATCCAGCATGGCGGCGACGGCGATGTCGTTGCGCCATGACGGCACGTCGAACAGGGCAGCCTCGTCGGTGCGGGCGCGTACGGCGAAACCGAGCGCCTCCAGCGAGGCCACCGCCTCGTCCGGCGGCACGTCCAGGCCGCCGAGTGCCGCCACCTGTGTGAAACGCAGCCTGGCCTCGCGCTGCCAGGAGGGTGGCTCGCCTGCGATGGTTACCTCGCTGGCCTCGCCGCCGCACAGCTCCAGGACCATGCGCGTCGCCGCTTCCAGGCCGGCGACCGGCAGCGCGGGGTCGATGCCGCGCTCGAAACGCTGGCGGGCGTCGGAGTTGATGCCGTGACGGCGACCCGACAACGCCACCCGGATCGGCTCGAACAAGGCGCATTCGATGAACACGTCGGTGGTCTGCCCGGTGACGCCGGTCGCCTCGCCGCCCATCAGCCCGGCGAAGGACTGCACGCCGGCGCTGTCGGCGATGACGCAGTCCTCGTGCCCGGCGATGTAGTCGCGGCCGTCGAGACCGCGGAAATCCTCGCCGGCGCCGCGGCACAGCACCAGCTCGTCGCCGGTGATGCGGCCGACATCGAACACATGCAGCGGACGGCCGAGGTCGAAGGTGAAGAAGTTGGTGATATCGACCAGGGCCGAGATCGGACGCAGCCCGATCGCCAGCAGCCGCTCGCTGAGCCAGGCCGGGCTCGGGCCGTTGGTGACGCCGCGGACCGTGCGGCCGAGCACGTAGGGGCAGGCCTCGGGAAAATCGTTGCGCCACTGCACCGGCGAGGCGAACTGCCCTTCCACGGTGTCGGCGAGCCAGGGCTTCAGGCGGCCCATCCCGGCGGCGGCAAGGTCGCGGGCAATGCCGCGCACGGCCAGGGCGTCGCCGCGGTTGGGGGTGATGGCGATGTCGATCACCGGGTCGTCGAGCCCGGCGAACCCGGCGTAAGACTGGCCCGGCGTGGTGTTGTCGGGCAATTCGGCGATGCCGTCATGCTCCTCGCCGAGGCCGAGCTCGCGCATCGAGCAGAGCATGCCACGGCTCTCGACGCCGCGTATCTCGCCGATCTTGAGTACGGCGCCGGTGGCCGGAATGACCGTGCCGGGTGCGGCGAAGATCACCGAGATCCCGGCCCGCGCGTTCGGCGCACCGCAGACCACTTGCACCGGCTCCGCATCGTCCTGGCCAATATCGACCATGCAGACGCGAAGCCGGTCGGCGTTGGGGTGCTGCTCGGCGGAGACGATTCGCGCGGTGCGGAACGGCACCAGTGCGGCTCCCCGGTCGGCAACACCTTCGACTTCCAGGCCGATGCGGTTCAGCGTGGCGAGCAGCTCGTCCAGCCGGGCGTCGGTATCGAGATGGTCGCGCAGCCAGGACAGGGTGAACTTCATGCTCTCACAGGCCTTCGTGCAGCAGCGCGGGCAGCAGCGGCGACGAGCCGTAGTGACGCAGCCAGCGTATGTCGCTCTCGTAGAAGGAGCGCAGGTCGGGAATGCCGTTCTTGAGCATGGTCAGCCGCTCGACGCCCATGCCGAAGGCGAAGCCGGTGAACTCGCGCGGGTCGATGCCGCAGTTGGCCAGCACGCGCGGATGCACCATGCCGCTGCCCAGCACCTCCAGCCAATCATTTCCAGCACTGGCTCCCCCCGCGCCGATCTCACCGGTTTTGCGGCTCCAGCCGATATCGACCTCCATCGAGGGCTCGGTGAAGGGAAAATAGGAGGCGCGGAAACGCACCGGCAGCGCGGGCTGGTCGAAATAGGCGCGCAGGAACTCCGTCAGGCAGCCCTTGAGATGACCCAGCGTGATGCCGCGATCGACCACCAGGCCCTCGCACTGGTGGAACATCGGCGAGTGGGTGGCATCATGGTCGGCGCGGTAGGTGCGTCCGGGTACGATCACCCGGATCGGCGGCGCCTGCTCCAGCAT
This sequence comes from uncultured Acetobacteraceae bacterium, assembly GCA_964235615.1. Classification (GTDB taxonomy): domain Bacteria; phylum Pseudomonadota; class Alphaproteobacteria; order Acetobacterales; family Acetobacteraceae; genus Lichenicoccus. The sequence continues at coordinate 3,854 of CAXSEE010000164.1, forward strand.
GGTGCGGATCTGCACCGGCGAGGTCTGGGTGCGCAGCAGGCGCGTGGCCTCCCCGTCCGGCGTCGGCAGATAGAAGGTGTCGTGGTCGGTTCGGGCGGGATGATGCGCCGGCGTGTTCAGGGCCGAGAAGTTGTGCCAATCGGTCTCGATGTCCGGGCCCTCGGCGAAGCGGAAGCCCATGACGCCGAAGATCGCCACGATCTCCTCGATGCTGCGGCTGATCGGATGGATCGAGCCTGGCACGTCGAGTTTCACCGGCAGGGTGACGTCGACCCGTTCGTTTGCCAAGCGGGCATCGAGGGCGGCGGCTTCCAGCGCCCGTCCGCGCGCCTCGATGGCGGCGCCGAGATCGTCGCGCAGACGGTTCAGGGCGGCCCCGCGGGCACGTCGCTCGTCAGGAGCGGCGCGGCCCAGCTCCTTGAGCAGCAGCGTCAGCCGGCCCGATTTGCCCAGCGTGCCGACGCGTATGGCATCCCAGGCACGATGATCGGCCGCCGCTTCGAGAGCGGTGAGCGTGTCCTGCCTCAGGGCGTCGAGGTCGTCCGGCATCGCAGTCCCACTCCAGAACGAGAACGGGCCGTCCTTCGCAGGACGGCCCGTCTAATACAAGACCGTGGCCTGCGATCAGGCAGCCCGAATATCAGGCAGCCCCAGATCAGGCAGCCCCAGATCAGGCAGCCAGGGCGGCCTGCACCTTGGTGACGATCTCGTTGAAGCTCGCCGGGTCGTCATAGGCGATGGCGGCAAGGATCTTGCGATCGATCACGATGCCGGCCTTGTTCAGCCCGTTGATGAAGACGCTGTAGGTCAGGCCATGCTCGCGCACGGCGGCGTTGATGCGCTGGATCCACAAACCACGGAAGTCGCGCTTCTTATTGCGACGATCGCGATACGCATATTGCAGCGACTTCTCGAGACGCTCGATCGCGATGCGGTAGTTGGTCGAGGAACGGCCGACGAAGCCCTTGGATTGTGCAAGGACCTTCTTGTGCCGTGCGTGGGTGGTTACACCCCGTTTGACGCGTGCCATGGTTCAGATGCTCCTTATGCCAGCCCGTAGGGGGCCCACTGCTTCACCGTCTTGCCGTCCATCTCGGTCAGCGTCTGGGAGCCGCGGTTGGTGCGCTTCATCTTCTGCGGGCGGTTGATCAGGCCATGGCGCTTGTTGCCGGGACCGGCCAGAACCTTGCCGGTCGCGGTGATCTTGAACCGCTTCTTGACCGACGACTTGGTCTTCAGTTTGGGCATTTCGGTCTCCTTCTGGGTAGCTGCCCAGGACCCGGAAACGGGCATGACGGCAGCCGTCGCGGCCAGGCATGCCCTACAGGCCCGGACGCGCGAACAGGGGCGGGTGTATAGACGGGCCATGGGCGGGGTTCAAGAGCGCGTTGACTTACGAAAACAACTCGTGGAAGTTGAGGAAGTCGGTTAATTTACTAATTTTATGTGTACAATATGGAGCCGTCCATGCTGCCCCGCCACCTGAGCACCCTCATCGCTGTGGGGACGGCCTGCGTCGCTGCATCGCTTGTGTCCGCGCATCCCGCGCATGCGCAGGATGCGAACGCCCTGCTCAACGTCAGCTATGACCCGACGCGCGAGCTCTACAAGGACGTGAACCAGCATTTCATTGCCGAGTGGAAAACCAGGACCGGCAAGCAGCTCGACATCAAGACCGCGCATGGCGGTTCCGGGGCCCAGGCCCGCGCGGTGCTCGACGGGCTGCAGGCCGATGTCGTGACGCTCGGCCTGGCCTGGGACATCGACGTGCTGGCCCAGCACAAGCTGCTCGATGCCGGCTGGGAGGCACGCCTGCCCAATCATTCGGTGCCCTACACCAGCACCGTGGTGTTCCTGGTACGCAAGGGCAATCCCAAATCGTTGCACGGATGGTCCGACCTGGTCCGAGACGGCGTCGAGGTGATCACGCCCAATCCCAAGACCAGCAGCGGCGGCCGCTGGAGCTATCTCGCCGCCTACACCTGGGCCTTGCACGAGCCGGGCGGCAACGAACAGAGTGCGCGGGCGTATCTCGCCGCCCTGTACAAGCATGTGCCGATCCTCGACACCGGTGCGCGCGGGGCGACCAACAGCTTCGTGCAACGCGGCGAGGGCGACGTGCTGCTGGCCTGGGAGGACGAGGCGCTGCTTGCCGCGCATGACGTCGGCCGTGGCCAGTTCGACATCGTCTATCCGTCCAGCAGCATCGAGGCCGAGCCGCCGGTGGCCTGGGTCGACAGCGTCACCGACCGGCACGGCACCGGCGCCGCGGCAAAGGCCTATCTGCAGTTCCTGTTCGGCCACGAAGGCCAGGAGATCGCGGCGAGGCATCACTACCGCCCGATCGATCCCGCCGTCTTCGCCGAGCACAGGGGTGATTTTCCTTCGGTGAAGACCTATGACGTGGCCAGCCTGGGCGGCTGGAAGGCGGTGCAGGCCACGCATTTCGCCGACGGCGGCGTGTTCGACACGATCTACACATCCGCAAAATGAGCGGGGCCGGGGCGGTCGCCTTGCAGGGCCGCGGGCACCGGAACGCACGCCGACTTCCCGTCATACCCGGCCTCGGCCTGTCGCTCGGCGTCACGCTCGCATGGGTCTCGCTGCTGGTGCTGCTGCCGCTGGCGGCGCTGACCGCGCGTCCCTGGGAACATGGACCCGCCTGGCTGCTGCACTCGCTGATCCAGCCGCGCGCGCTGGCGGCCCTGCGCCTGTCGTTCGGCACGGCGCTGGCGGCGGCGCTGTTCTGCACGCTCGCCGGGCTGCTGCTGGCCTGGGTGCTGGCGCGGGTGCGGCCGCCCGGCTGGCGTATCCTCGACGCGCTGATCGACCTGCCGTTCGCCTTGCCGACCGCGGTGGCGGGCATCACCCTGACCACGCTCTACAGCCGCACCGGCTGGATCGGGGCACCGCTCGCCGCGGCCGGGATCAAGGTCGCCTACACCCCGGTCGGGATCATGATCGCGCTGGTGTTCGTGGGCCTGCCGTTCGTGGTGCGAAGCACGCTGCCGGTGCTGCACGGGCTGCCGCGCGAGATCGAGGAGGCCGCCCAGACGCTCGGCGCCCGGCCCGGCCAGATCGCCCGGCGCGTGCTGCTGCCGGCGATCCTGCCGGCGTTGTTCACCGGCTTCGGCCTCGCCTTCGCGCGTGGCGTCGGGGAATACGGCAGCGTCATCTTCATCGCCGGCAACAAGCCGCTGCAATCGGAGATCGCCCCGCTGCTGATCGTGATCCGGCTGCAGCAGTATGACTACGCGGGAGCCGCCGCGATCGGCCTGCTGATGCTGCTGTCGTCGGCGGCGATCCTGCTGCTGATCAGCCTGCTGCGGTCAGCGCTTCCCGCCAATCGGGGCCAAGCTTGAACACCGACAGCATGAGCGGCGACGTCCGCCATGGCAGCCACGCCTCCAGACTGGTGTTGACACTGCTCGCCTGGACCACGGCGGGCCTGCTTCTGGTGCTGCCGCTGGTGTCGCTGTTCGCCGAGGCGCTGCGCCAGGGTTTGGGCGCCGCCGTCGCTGGCCTCGCCGATCCCGACGCCCTCGCCGCGATCCGCCTGAGCCTGATCGTGGCGGCCGTCGCGGTGCCGATCAACACGGTCTGCGGCGTGTTCGCAAGCTACGCGCTGACCCGCTTCGACTTTGCCTGGCGCGGCGTGCTGCTGGTGCTGATCGAGCTGCCGCTGTCGGTCTCGCCGGTGGTCGCCGGCCTGGTCTGGGTGCTGCTGTTCGGCTCGCACGGTTGGTTCGGGCCGGCGCTGATCCACAACCACATCCAGATCATGTTCGCCCTGCCCGGCATCCTGCTCGCGACCCTGTTCGTCACCTTTCCCTTCGTCGTGCGCACGATCATGCCGGTGCTCGAAGCGCAGGGCCGCGACAGCGAGGAGGCGGCGACCATGCTCGGGGCCGGTTTTGCCGACATCTTCCTGCGCGTCACGTTGCCCGGGATCGGCTGGGCGCTGCTGTCCGGCGTGCTGCTGTGCGCCGCGCGGGCGCTGGGCGAGTTCGGTGCGGTCTCGGTCGTGTCGGGCCATATCCCGGGCCTGACCGAAACCGTGCCGCTGCGCATCGAGACACTCTACAATGACTACCAGAGCGTCGCGGCGTTCGCGCTGGCCGGCCTGCTGGCGATCCTCTCGGGCCTGACCGTGGGACTGCGTGGCGTGCTGGAGTGGCGACATGGTGCCGCCGGAGACTCTTTATGAAGGCCCGGGCCATGAAGGATCAATCTTGAAGGACTTCGTCACCAGGGCCGCCGGGGTCGAGTTGAGCGGGATCACCTGCCTGTTCGGGCAGACGCCTGCGGTGCGCGGCATCGATCTGGAAGTGCCGAAGGGCGAGTTCCTGGCGCTGGTCGGACCCTCCGGCGCCGGCAAGACCACGCTGCTGCGTATCATCGCCGGGCTGGAGCCGCACTACACCGGCCGCCTGCGCATCGGCGAGCGCGACGTGACCCGGGTGCCGGCACGCCAGCGCAACATCGGCTTCGTGTTCCAGAGCTATGCATTGTTCCGGCATATGAGCGTTGCCGAGAACGTCGCCTTCGGGTTGCGCGTGCGTCCCCGCAACCGGCGTCCGGATCGCTCGGTGATCGCGACCCGGGTGCGCGAGCTGCTGGAGCTGGTGCAGGTCGGTGATCTCGCCCAGCGCCGCCCGGCACAGCTTTCCGGCGGCCAGAGGCAGCGCGTCGCCCTCGCCCGCGCGCTGGCCACCGAACCGGAGTTGCTGCTGCTCGACGAGCCGTTCGGAGCGCTCGATCCGCTGGTGCGCAAGGAAATCCGCAACTGGCTGCGCGGGCTGCATGACCGGCTCGGTTTGACCAGCATTCTGGTGACGCACGATCAGGGCGAGGCGATGGAAGTTGCCGACCGCATCGCCCTGCTGCGCGGCGGCGCGCTGGAACAGGTCGGCACGCCCGAGATGCTGGACCGCCATCCCGCTACCGCCTTCGTGCATCAGTTCCTGGGCGAGAGCGTGCGCTTCAACGCCCATGTCGAGCATGGCGTCGCGGTGCCGGACGGCCTCACGACGCAGCGCCTTTCGACCGCCTGTCCGGATGGGCCAGCGCTGATCTCGATCCGCCCCTACGACATCAGACTGCTGGCGGCGGCGCAGGCGGCGTCCGCCACGATCCTGTCGGTTCGACGGATCGGCGCCTTCAACCACTATGATGTCGCCATCGGTGAGGGTGGCGCGATCATCGAGGTCCTGGCGGCGGTGCAGGAGCCCGTGCTGTCGCCGGGAAGCCGCTGCGGGCTCGATCTCGCACGTGCTCACATCTTCGCGAGCCATCTCCCGTCGGCCTGATCATCCTGGAGAGGAGTTGTGGGACAGGTTAATTTGTTAGTGTAATAATTACGGTAGTGAGCACGCAGATGAGCAGCACCGCGAGACGCAAAGAGCATCCGTTGTCGATGCGCCTGCCCGAGACCGACATCGCCATGATCGACCGCGCCGCCAGCCTGCGCGGACGCACGCGGGCCGACTTCATGCGCGAGGCCACCGTGCAGGCAGCCGAGCACGTGCTGATCGAGAACACGCTCGTGCGCATGAGCGAGGATAGTTTCGAGACCTTCATGGCCGCCGTTGCAGCACCAGCCTTGCCGGTAGCCGAGATGGTCGAGATGTTCAGCCGCAAGGCACCATGGAGCGCGGAACCGGCCTTGCGCTGACAGACAGAGGTGGCGCTATCCCAGCCGGAGTCGCTCACTGCCGGCCACGATGTCGCGGCCTTCTCGTGCGGAAACCAGTTCCTGGACGACTGGTTGAAGACACGGGCCCTGTTGAACCAGGAGAAGGGTTTTTCCGCGGTCATCGTCGTCCACGAGGCCGGCCGGGTAGTGGGCTATTATGACTCCGCGCCGACTTCGGTGTTGGCGGCGGCTGACTTGCACCGAATGAAGATCAACCGGCGATCCGGTTCCGAGGC
>CAXSEE010000165.1:0-9784 GCA_964235615.1 uncultured Acetobacteraceae bacterium
CTCGCTCCCGGCGAGGAATGCCCGGTCGGCCAGGCGCTTGTTCAGCACGCCATACAGACGGTTGGTCTCGTTGATATAACGGTCGATCGCGTAGGGGATCTTCTCCGGGGCATAGTTGCGGAAATGGTGGTTCTGTCCGGCCATCGGACCGAGGCCACCCATCTGCCAGAACAGCCATTGCAACACTTCCGCACGGCCACGCAGGTCGGACGGGATCAGCTTGCCGGTCTTCTCTGCGAGATACAGCAGGATCGCTCCGGACTCGAACAGCGAGATCGGCGCGCCGCCCCCGGCAGGGTCATGATCAACGATCGCGGGAATGCGGTTATTGGGGGCGATGGCCAGGAACTCCGGCGCGAACTGCTCTCCCTTGCCGATATTCACCGGGATGATCCGGTACGGCAGGCCGGTCTCCTCCAGCAGCATCGTCACCTTGTGGCCGTTCGGAGTGGTCCAGTAGTGCAGGTCGATCATGGGCGCCCCCTCTACGTCCGGGTGTCGAGTAGCGATAGTGAGCGGGCAGCTCATCGAGTGCAAGAGTTGCGGGGAACGCTTGCCCGTGGCCTGGTTGCATAGGGCAGGATCGCGCATGATCTGACGGACCATGCGACCGCGTCGAGCCGGCCCCGACATGACATTGGAGGCGACCCAATCATGAGTGCATCGCAATCCCGTCCCCGCCTGCGTCTGGGCGCCTTCATGCGTCCGGTCAGCATCCATACCGGCGCGTGGCGCTATCCCGGCGCCTATCCGGACGCGAATTTCAACCTCGCCCACATCAAGCGCTTCGCCCAGACGCTGGAGCGGGGACGGTTCGACGCCTTCTTCATGGCCGACCACCTGGCCGTGCTGGACATGCCCGCCCGCACGCTGAAGCGCAGCCATACCGTGACCTCGTTCGAGCCCTTCACCCTGCTGTCGGCGCTGGCGATGGTCACCGAGCATATCGGCCTGGTCGCCACCGCCTCGACCACGTTCGACGAGCCCTACCATGTCGCGCGGCGCTTCGCCTCGCTGGACCATATCAGCGGCGGCCGTGCCGGATGGAACATCGTGACCACCGCCAATCCGGATGCGGCGTTGAATTTCGGCTATGAGGAGCAGATCGACCATGACGAGCGCTACCTGCGCGCCCGTGAGTTCTACGATGTCGTGACCGGGTTGTGGGACAGCTTCGCCGAGGATGCTTTCGTGCGCGATGTCGAGGCCGGGGTGTATTTCGATCCCGGCCGGATGCATGTGCTCGGTCACAAGGGCGCGCATCTGAGCGTGCGCGGGCCGCTGAACATCGCGCGTCCGATACAGGGCTGGCCGGTGATCGTGCAGGCCGGCTCTTCCGAGGCGGGACGACAGCTTGCCGCCGAGACCGCGGAGGTGGTGTTCGCCGCGGAGCCGAACCTGGCGGCTGGGCAGCGCTTCTACGCCGACGTCAAGGGCCGCATGCAGGCGCTCGGACGCAACCCCGACCATATGAAGATCCTGCCGGCCGCATTCGTGGTGGTGGGCGAAAGCATGGGCGAGGCGATGGACAAGCGGGCCCGCCTCGACGGGCTGGTGCATTACGACAGCGGCATCGCGTCGCTGTCCAGCATGCTCGGTCATGACGTGTCCGGCTTCGATCCGGATGGCCCGTTGCCGGAAATCCCGGAGACCAACGCGAGCAAGAGCGCGAGAGCCAGGACCATCGAGCTGGCGCGCACCGACAATCTGACCATCCGCCATTTGGCGCAGAGGGCCGGCAGCTATGGCGGGCTCGCCTTCGTCGGCACGGCGGCCAGCATCGCCGACGAGATGGAAGCGTGGCTGGAGGGGCGCGGCTCCGACGGCTTCAACGTCATGTTCCCGTGGCTGCCCGGCGGACTGGATGATTTCGTGGACGGCGTGATCCCGGAGTTGCAGCGGCGCGGGCTGTTCAGGCGTGAATACGAAGGCACCACGCTGCGGGAGAACCTGGGCCTACCACGTCCGGAAAATGCTTTCTTCCGGGAGTAATAGTTTCCAAAGGCAACGCCTTTGGTGGGGTTAGGGGCAAAGCCCCTTGCTAAATTCACGCCTCCCCGCCACCTCGAAACAATGCAAATCCCGCCCCTGCTGGCCATCCTGCTGGCTGCCTCGCTGGCCGAAACTGCCCTCTCGCTATGGCTGTCACGCCGCCAGATAAGGCATGTGCAGTCACATCGCGAGCGCATTCCCGCCGACTTCACGCAGGCGGTCAGCCAGCCGGAACATCGGAAAGCCGCTGACTACACGGTAGCGCGCGAACGCCTGGCGATGCTGCGGTCGGTATGGCAGTGGCTGATCGGTGCCGCCTGGCTGCTGGGCGGGTTCGACCTGCTCTACGGCGGCCTCGCGGCTGCGATACCGCCGACGCTGGGCCGCAGCGTAGCGTTCGTGCTGGCGAGCCTGGCCATCGGGACGGTCCTGTCGCTGCCCTTCTCGCTCTATGGCACCTTCGTCATCGAACAGAAATTCGGCTTCAACCGGACCAGCCCGGCCCTGTTCGTCCGCGACCGGCTGAAGGGCTGGGTGCTGTCGCTGGCGGTCGCGTTGCCGCTGCTGTTCGGCTGCTTCTGGCTGATGCGGGAGGCGACCGGCGCCTGGTGGCTCTATGTCTGGCTGGGGCTGGTCGTGATCACCTTGGCCGCGCCGACGGTCTTTGTCCGGCTGGTGGCGCCAAGGTTCAACCGGTTCACTCCGCTGCCGGACGGCGAACTCAAGCGCGGGATCACGGCGCTGATGCAGTCCTGCGGCTTCCGGGCGTCGGCCCTGTTCACCATGGATGCCTCGAGGCGGTCGGCGCATGGCAACGCTTATTTCATCGGCTTCGGCCGCACCAAGCGGATCGTGCTGTTCGACACGCTGGTCGAGGGCAGCCCGCTGGACGAGATCCGGGCGATCATCGCCCATGAGCTCGGGCATTTCCGGCATCGCCACGTGCTGTTCGGGCTGCTGCGCTCGCTGGCGGTGATGTTCTTCGTCCTCGCCGGCTTCGGATGGCTGGCCAAGCAGCCCTGGCTGCTGCCGTCGCTCGGCATCCACCATAACGACAACGCGCTGTCTCTGGTCGCCTGCGTTCTGTGCTGGTCGCTGGTCGGGCCGTTCGGCTCGCTGCTGGGCAACTGGATTTCCCGCCGGCACGAGTTCCAGGCGGACGAGTTCGCCCGCAGCCGGACCGGCGCCGAGCCGATGATCTCCGCCCTGGTGCGGCTGAGCCGGGAGAATGCCAGCACCCTGACGCCCGATCCGCTCTACGCACTGTATCACTACTCGCATCCGCCGGTGCCGGTGCGGGTGGCCCGGATCCGCGAGGAACAGCTTCAGGCCGCGCGCGCGTAGGAGTGGGCTACCGCTTCGTCAGGACCATCGGCGGCACGCCTTCCGGACGAAGCGGAAACTGCATCGACTGGCCTGGCTTCGCGCCTGCGAACAGACGGGCTCTTGCGACGAAGCCGGTGTGGGGAGACGTCGCCAGCCGGGTCGCGAAATGCAGGTCGCCCGGTATGGCCACGAGGATCAGCGCGATCAGGCCATAGGCGATGCGCCTGGCGATGATCGGACCGGATGCGGCCAGGGTGAACAGCACGCCGATCCAGGCCAGCATCGGCAGCAGATAATAGCGGTCGCCGACATCGGGGTTCGTGAACAACTGCCAAGCCGGAAGGGCCGAACCGGTGGCCGGGTGCCGCAGCCCCGCCGAGAACACCGATGCCGCATACAGCAGGAATTGCCGAAACAGCGATCCGCCGCGCAACAGCGCCATCGCGGTCAGCAGCATGGCGGCGGTGCTGACCAGAAGCGGAATCGCGTTGTCCTGCCAGAGGCGGGTATGGATGAACCCGTTCATTGTGTGCCGCCCGGACTCCGTGCCCAGGATGATCTGCAGGGCGACGATGGCGGCGAGCCTGCGCGGTCCCGCGCCCAGGACCGATGTGGCGCCGCGTCCGGACTGGATGGCGAGGATGGCCTGCACGCCGCAGCAGACGACGACCAGTGCCAGTTTGCGCGTGCTGTCCGGATCGCGCCTGCACCAGACCTGCCAGGCGGCGACCGGCAGCAGGAACAGGCAGAAAGGCCCGCTCAGTCCGGACAGGGCCAGCACGGCGAGGTCGGCAACACGGCCGGGGATTGTCGCCGCCGGCTTCGCCACCAGCAGCAGGAAGGCGACCAGGGAAAGATGCCACTGAGCGTTGGTAAGGTTGGCATAGACCTCGAAGGAGTTCGGCAGCAGCAAATAGAGGAACGCGAACAGGATCCGGCTGCCACGATGCGGCCAGGCATCGTCCAGCCTGGAGGACACCAGCAACGTTGCGGCCCCGATCTGGACGGCCACCGCGGAGAGCGAGAAGATCGTCGGCGCCCATCCCAGCGGAAAGGGCTGTGCCGCCAGTCCGACCAGCCGGCAGATCGATTGCAGATAACCCGCATAGGGTTCGAGCAACGTCCTCCAGCCATGGTCATAAGCATCGGGATACCAGCGCCAGCCATCCTCGGCCCAGAAGTCGGCGTGCAGGATGGAGGCCGGCCGCCGCGACAGCAGCACCGCAAAGGCGAGCAACGAAAAGGCGAACAGCCAGCCCCGTTCGGCTATCTTTGAATTGGGTTGGTTCAACAGGCCTCCCTTGGAGATCGAGTTGAGGCGAACTCAAGGAACATTGACACGACATCCCGCCCGCCAACAATTAGTCCTGCTCCCTCGTCCCGATCGATGCCACGGAGCCAGGGCCATGCGCGGATCAGTGTCGCTTCCGCTCCTGGCCGGCCTGTTCGCGATCCTGGGCGCGCAGGGTGCCGCAGGCCAGGGAGACCCGGATCACGGAGATACGGCACGCGGCGCCGTCCTGTTCGGGCAGCAATGCAGTCTCTGTCATGCCGTCGCCGCGAACGCAGGCGGCGGCCAGGGACCCAACCTCGCCGGGGTCGTGGGACGCCAGGCCGGATCGACCCGGTTCGGCTATTCGCGGGCAATGCGGCATAGCGGGCTGCGCTGGGAGCCGGCGTCACTCGACCGCTATCTCGCCAACCCTTCCGGGGTCGTGAATGGCACCTACATGCCGGTCCATGTCGCGGACGCGGACGTCCGCCGTGATCTGATCGCCTACCTGGAGACGTTGCATGGGGCAGTGCCGGCGCCCGCCGCCGAGCCCGCCGGCGGCACTTCATCGCCGGCGCCCGCCGCCGAAGCCGGTGCGGTGCTGACCGGCCGCGCCGCCTTCGGCGACTGGCACAGCGATGCGCCAGGAGTGCGGCGACGGATCATCGTGGCCGACCTGCCGCCGCCCTTCGCCACCGCATCGGCCGGGAACAGTCCTGACGTGATCGACCGGCCCGCCGGGGCCGTGCCGCACGCGCCGCCCGGATTTCATGTGGACCTGTTCGCGGACGGCCTCGAAGGCCCGCGGCTGATACGCGCAGCACCGAACGGGGACCTGTTTGTCTCCGAGACCGATGCCGGGCGCGTGCTGGTGCTGCGTGCCGCAGCCGGCGCGATGGCCGGCAAGCCTAGCGCGGCACGCAGGCAAGTGTTTGCCGAGGGTCTCGACGGACCCTTCGGGATCGCCTTCTACCCGGCGGGGGCGAACCCGCAATGGGTCTATGTCGCCGGGAACAACCGGGTGATGCGCTTCGCTTACCGCAATGGCGACATGCAGGCACGCGGCGAACCGGAGGTGATCGTGCCCAGCCTGGCATCGAGCACCGGCGGCCACGTCACGCGCGACATCGCCTTCTCGCCGGATGGGTCACGAATGTTCGTGTCGGTCGGCTCAGGCTCGAACGTGGCGCAGGAGATGCGGCAGCAAGGCCCGCAAGCAATACGCGATTGGGAGGCGGGCCACAGCCTCGGCGCTGCCTGGGGTTACGAGGCGAACCGCGCCGACGTGCTTGCCTTTACGCCGGACGGCAAGCAGGGCCGCATCTTCGCCACCGGCCTGCGCAACTGCGTGGGGCTTGCCGTGCAGCCTGGCTCAGGCGCGCTGTGGTGCTCCACAAACGAGCGTGACGGCCTCGGCGACAATCTGGTGCCCGACTATGTGACGCGGGTCCGCGAGGGAGCCTTCTATGGTTGGCCGTGGTATTATCTGGGCGACAACGAGGAGCCGCGTCTGGCGGGACAGCGGCCCGACCTGAAGGGCCACGTCAGCATGCCGGACGTGTTGATCCAGCCGCACTCGGCCTCCCTGGAGATGACATTCTACGACGCCGGCGCGTTCCCGGCGGCCTATCGCGGCGCGTTTGCAGCCGAGCACGGGTCATGGAACCGTGCCAAACGCACCGGCTACAAGGTGATCCGCATCGTGCTGGACGCGCAGGGCCAGCCGACCGGGGACTATGAGGATTTCCTGACCGGCTTCGTGGCCAATGACGACGCTGTCTGGGGACGCCCCGTCGGCGTTGCGGTCGCCAGCGACGGTGCGCTTCTGGTCAGCGAGGATGCCAACGGCACGATCTGGCGCGTTTCCTATGACGGTCGCTAGCTGGGATCGCTAGCTGGGGCGCTAGCCCGGCTGCAACAGCACCCGGTAGACAACCTGCCAGTAGGGCGCAGCGAACAGGATCACGCACGCGGCGATGCCGGTCCATACGCCGACCGAGGTCAGCGACCAGAAGCCGTGCAGGTGATGCTGGCGCCAGGCATAGATGGAACCGCCGACCAGCCAGAGCCACGGCAGACCGACCACGACGAATAACCAGAAATACATCGCTATCCCCGCTTCAATGGGTTTCGAATGCGCCTCTAGCTGGCGTCAGTATTTTCCGTTCGTCGTGAGCTGCACATAGAGCTGATCAGCGAAATGCGTGAGTTGCCAGGCCCGCTGTTCAGGCGCCACGGTTTCATCCCCCGCCACTACCGGGCAATAGGCAACGGTCAGCCCGTTGACGATATCCTCCTGCGCGGCCGTCGGTGCAGCCGCCCTCACCTTGACGATGATCGCATTGATGCTTTGCAGCAGGTTGGTGGCGTGCGTGTTGTTCAATAGCGCGTCAACGCCGTTGGACTTGTTCTCGACCACCTGCTTCATGGCCGGCTGCTCGTCCAGGCTCGGGCAGCCCTGCGGCCGCCTGCCGGCGAGCAGCGTCGCGGCGGCAGGGCGCAGCAACGATACCAGCAGCGTGGTCGCATTGGCCGGTGCGCGGTTGCTCCAGGCCTGGCGGACGTAGTTGCTGACGTCGGCAATCTCGCGATCGCTCATGTTCGAGCCGACACCGGGCATCACGGCGTAGTTGCCATGTGCCTCCAGTCCGCCCAGCACGACCTGGACCACGTCCTGCGAACCACTGGCCGTAACCATGCCGTTGCCGTCGAGAGCCGGGACCTTGTCCTTGACGCCCTGGCCGTTGAGCTGATGGCAGGAGGCACAGTGCGCCAGATAGACCGCCTGTCCGGCCGCATCCCGTATCGGCCGGAAATCCGCCGTGCGGGCCTGGTAGCTTGCGACTGCGGGCTGTGACTTGAGATAGACGGAGATGGCGTGCAGGTCGCTGTCGGTCAGCTTGCTCAGGCTGTATTTCACCGTCTCGGACATCGGGCCGGCCACGGTGCCCATCTGTTCCGAGTGACCCTTCTTGAAGTATTCGGTAAGGCTGTCGACGCTGAAATTGCCGATGCCGGTCATATTGTCCGGACGGATGTTCGGCGCGTACCACAGGGTGATCGCCCCACCCTGCAGCTTCAGCGCGGCGTCGGAGTTGCCGAGCAGGTTGTAGTGGTTGTGGCACGTGCCGCAATGTTCGAGGCCGCCGACGATATAGGCGCCGCGATTGACCTCGTCGGAGACCTTGGGATCGGGCTTGAAATACTCTCCGGGTACGAACACCGCGTCCCAGAGGGCAATGCCCGGACGCAGCGTGAACGGGAACCAGATCTTGTTCGGCAGCCGCGGCGCATAGACCGGCTTCACCGTGAACAGATAGGCCTTGATCGCCAGCAGGTCTTCGCGAGAAACGGTGTTGTACCAGGGATAGGGCATCGCCGGATAGATATACTGGCCATTCGGGCGAACGCCGTGACGCATCAGGCGGATAAAGTCTTCATCGGTATAATAGCCGATACCGGTCTTCATGTCCGGGGTGATGTTGGGCGTCGAGATGTCGCCGAACGGCATGTTCATGTATTGGCCGCCGGCGAGGTAGGCGCCGCCCGGAGCATTATGGCAACCGACGCAATCGCCCATGGTGAAGAGATACTTGCCCCGGGCAACCACGTCGTTGTTCTGCTGGGTCTGGGCCAGCGCGTGGCCGCCGCCGACAGCCGCTCCAAGAGTGGTCCCGAGCAGGGCCGCACCGGCGAGCCGGCTAAACCAGGAGGAAGGACGACGGCGGAAGGAGATGCGCTTCATGGCTTGGCTCCGACGGGCGCCACCAGACTGGCCTGGATGCCCACTGCCGGACCCGCCAGTTCCGGATAGGTGCTCAGCTGGTCAGCTCCGTAGAGCGGTTTATAGGCTCCCTGATGACAGGTGGCACAATCAATTTTCGGGACATCGCCGGTCGGGCCCAGGCTGGCTCCCGGAAACACGTTCGTCAGCGGCACCATGTACTGGATGTTCACGGCGCGCACCATTCTGATCCCGTACCAGGCAGTCAGCCGTTGCGGAGTTCCTTGGTCCCAGGACGCAAAATCACGTGAGTTGTGGCAGTAGGTGCAGTTCACTCCGAGCGACTGCGCGAAATGCGCCATCAGCGAGTAGGTGTCGTCGGTCTCCTTGATCGAGGAGCGGTTGCCGACCGGCAGGGCGGTCAGGCCGGTGACGCGGATCGGTTCGGCGTTCAGCAAATAGGGCGTGAACGGATCCTGCTGCAGCGAGGTCAGCGCGCCGGCATGCGAGGGACCGCTATAGCCGGTGTTGTTCTCGGCGACGCCGCGCGATGGTCCAGGGGCCGCGCTGAACCAGACATCCGCCGGCACAGCGTGGCCGCGATGGCAGGTGTTGCAGGTGACGCCGACATTGCCGACGTGGCTCTTCCAGTTGGCGTTGATGTAGCGGGTCATCTGGATCATGTGCCGCGCAACGGTCTTGGTGTACAGCTTGTCCTCGGCCATGTTCACGGTCGAGTGGCAGAAGGCGCATCCAGGACCCGGTGCGATCCAGGTCGGGAATGCCGCCATCAGCCGAAGGAACTCGTTGCTGTCGACATCCTTCAGGACCTGGACGTTCCGGTAGAAGCGTGACGAGGGGATGCCCGACGGCGTCACCGGCGGTTGCGGCGGGAGCAGCGGCTGCATCGCCATCTCCCGTGCCGCGATCCGGGGGACGTAGTTCTGCACCATGCCGACGCCGCGGAAGCCGCGCTGGATGCTGGCGACCGGGATGCCGTCCAGGCTCGAGAATATCCCGACGATGATCAGCACGGCCAGGATGCCGATGCCCCAGCGCCAGCGATAGGCGATCAGTCCGCGGAAGGTCCAGGTCAGCAGCAACGCCGCCAGCCGGAACGGTGCAGCGAGGATGCGCATCAGTGGGTCACGCCTCTGAGATAGCCGGGATCGCCGATGTGCGGGTAGACCTCGGGATATTGCGGCGCGATCCCGTGCTTCACGCCCCAGAGGAACCAGTTATCGACCACCGTGCCGGTCAGCAGGATGCCGATGCCGCCGGTCAGCGTGCAGAGCACCGCGAACCACCAGGCCCAGCGATGGATCGACTCGTAGCTGGCGTTGAAGCCCATGATCCAGCGCCAGAAGATGCCGGCACGTTCGGCCGCGGTGCCGCGGTCAAGCGTCAGTTCGGGCTCGCGCTCGCCCCAGTAGCGGCTGACGGCGAGGATGGTGCCGCCGTGCATGGCG
>CAXSEE010000166.1:0-9759 GCA_964235615.1 uncultured Acetobacteraceae bacterium
TATCAATGCCGCGAGCCTGGTGACCGACGGCTTCGACCTCCAGATTGCCGCCAGATTGAAGCTGCCCGGCCGGCTCAGGGACGTCCAATGGATCAGCAGCGGCACCGCGACCTACGTCAACCGCTACAACATCACCTATCCCGGCGTCGGCACCCAGCAGTATGCCGGCACGATTGGGCCGTACAACATCACCTCCGCGTCCGGCACGCCGCGCTGGCGCGCGAGCTGGCTCAACACCTTCCTGTACAAGAAGGTGACCTTCGGGGTCGCTACCTACTACACCAGCGGCTACCGCCTGACCGCCGAGGACGTCACCGGCCCCGGCACCGCCGGCGACTGCGCCAACGCGCTGACCGGCTTCCCCGGCGCTCCCATGCGCTGCGGCGTCAACGGTTTCTTCGACGTGGACGTGACCTTCGACTACGCCGTGACCAAGGGACTTCACCTCTACGCCAACATGTACAATGTCGCCGACTTTCGGCCGCCCTTCGACACCGCCACCTACGGCAGCTACCTGTACAATCCGTCCTGGGCGTCGGAAGGCATCCTCGGCCGCTCCTTCCGCTTCGGCCTGACCGACAAGTTCTAGGGCTGTTGCCGCGGAGGCCAGCCGCGGAGGGTGCTGGCCTGCACCGGATACGTGGCTGGTTCGGTTGTCCGGCCGCACCGCCCCTGCGAGGCCGCTACCGAGCGGACCCCGATTGCATTTGCCCGTAGCGGCAGGCGGCTACATCGCCTGCGGCAACGTTCACAGCCCACCCACGGCAACAAGCGAATCCGACAGGCTGCCAGATCGGGAAATCAAGGGCGATGACGGTCTACGGCTATGCCCTGGTCGGGGGTATCGCCCTGCAATTGGTTGCGTGCCTGATGAGCGGCGACGACGCCTCGTGGGTCCTGCAGGCCTGCATCGGCCTCGTCGGCATCGCCCTCATGGTCGTGGCCTTCCACCATTTCGCTGTTCAGTAACGTGCTGTTCAGCAACGGGCTGGGCTGTTCAATGACGGGCTGGATTGTGTATGGGCGGTGCTCATTTCACACAGGCCCGCCTGATGATCCCCCTGCTCGTGACCCACAGCGGCAAGTTCCACTGCGACGAGGTGTTCGGCTATGCCGTGCTGCGGCTGGCGCTGGGCCTGCACGAGCCCGGCCGCGACCATACGCTGCTGCGGACGCGCAAGCCGGAACCGATCGAGGCCGGGGATATCGTGTGGGATGTCGGCAGCCGCTTCGATGCCGGGCATGATCGTTTCGACCATCATCAGCGCGGGGCTCCGCAGAGGTCGGACGGCACGCCGTTCTCCTCCGCCGGGTTGATCTGGCAGAGCTATGGCGAGCGCGCCGTCTCCGCATTGCTGCGTCCCGCCGGCGCGGAGCCGCTCGCCGCCAGGATCGCCGCGGAACTCGACGACAGCGTCGTGCGTCGCATCGACGAGATCGACAACGGCGTGTCGGCGCATGGCCCGGCGGTCGACGAGACGCTGAGCTTCGCCAGGCTGATCGGCGACTTCAACCCGAGCTGGGACGCTCCCGAAGCCTCGGGTCCCACTGCCGGTGACACCGCGTTTTTCGAAGCCGCCGCCCTGGCCGGGGCCATGCTTGGCCGGCGTGTCGATGCCCTGCGCGCGCGCCTCGCCGCCGAGGCCATCGTGCTTGCGGCGCATGCCGCGGGCGACGATCCGCGCATCCTGGTGCTCGACCGCGGCATGCCCTGGAAGAACGCCGTCTTCAGCCATGACCTGCCGGTGCTGTTCACCGTCTCTCCGGCCAGCAACGGCAACTGGATGCTCGACACCATGCCGCCGGAGCCTGGCTCGTTCGCCCAGCGCCTGCCGCTGCCGGAAGCCTGGGCCGGATTGCCGGCCGCGGAACTCGCCGCGCAAAGCGGTGTCGCCGACGCGGTCTTCGTGCATCTGCGTCGTTTCGTCGGCGCCGCTGGTTCGCGGGAAGGGGCCCGGGCGATGGCCAGGCGTGCCCTGGAAATAGGCGCCGCGTAACGGGTCGAGGTCTGGGGGCGACTTCGTCTTTGACGATTACGGCATTCATTGGAAACAACTCGCCCGCCAGCGGTTACCTGCGCTTGGCAGGAGTTCCAGACGTGGCGGATGATGCAATGCGTGGACGGAGCCCGTCCGCGGAGGAGAAGGAGCGGGCGGCCTCGCCGGCCAGCGACGCCGCGCCGGCTGTCACCGGCAGTTCCGGAATGCGCGGTTTTCTGCTCGAGCATTTCGCGGTGCTGGCCGACCGCAACTGCCTGATCTTCTTCATTGGCTACACCGTATCTCTCACAGGCTCCTCGATGGTGCCGGTGGCGCTCAGCTTCGCGGTGCTCAAGCAGGGGCACGGCTCCGGAGCCGTGGGCGCCGTGCTGGCAGCCGAGACCCTTCCGCTGGCGGTGCTGCTGCTGCTTGGCGGCATCCTGGCCGACCGGCTGCCGCGACGGGCGATGATGTTCACGGCCGACGTGCTGCGGCTGGCGAGCGAGGCCGTGCTGGCCGTTCTCCTGATCACGGGCCATCCCTCGGTGCTGCTGATGATGGGGCTGGCGGCCGTGCTCGGGAGCGGGCAGGCCTTCTTCAATCCGGCCCTGACCGGCTTCGTGCCGCAGATCGCCAGCGAGGAGCGGCTGCAGGATGCGAACTCGCTGTTCGGCTTGTCCAAGGCGGTGGCGCGTGTCGGCGGCCCGGGCATCGCCGGCGTGCTGATCGCCACGGTCGGGCCGGGGATCGCCATCGCCGTCGATGCGGCCACCTACGCCGTCAGCCTGATCTGCCTGTTCCTGGTGCATCCGCGGCCGTCCGACCGGCAGCATCCCGACCCGCTGCTCGGGCAGCTCATCGAGGGCTGGCAGGCGTTCCGCTCGCGGCGCTGGCTCTGGGTCACGGTGGTCCAGGGCGGCCTGTCGCAGCTCTTCACCTTCTCGCCGTTCCTGGTGATCGGTGCCTCGCTGTTCAACAAGCATGGCGGCAGTGCCGCATGGGGCGCGCTGCTGGCGGCCGATGGGCTTGGCGGGCTGGTGGGAGCACTGTTCGCCATGCGGATGCGGCCGCGACGCCCGCTGCTGGTGGCGGTGGGAGCCAGCCTTGCCCTCGCCCTGACGCCGTTGCTGATCGCCTTCAGCGCTTCGCTGCCGGTCGTGCTGGCGGGTTCGTTCCTCTCCGGGATCGGCGTCGCCGGCTTCATCTCGCTGTTCGACACCGTGCTGCAACGGAACATCCCCGAGGGCCTGCTGTCACGCGTATCGGCCTATAACTGGCTCTGCACGATCGCGCTGTCGCCGCTGGGCTATGCCATCGCCGGGCCGGCCTCGTCGCAATTCGGGCCACGCAACGTGCTGCTGTTCGGAGCCGTGTGGGCGGTCGTCAGCGGCATTGGCGTGCTCTGCGTGCGCGAGGTGCGCGCGCTGCGCTGGGTCGGCGAATGACCGGAGACCCTGGACACAGGACAGCCGACGACGGCCTGCCCGCATCGATCACCTTGCCGATGGCGTTCTGCGTCTCGCTCAAGCAGGTGATCGGCGGCGGCGTCATCGTATTGACCGGCACCGCCATCGCCCTGACCGGTGCCGGCGCCTCGATCGCCTATCTGCTGGCCTGCGTGGTGGTGCTTCTGGTCAGCCTGCCCTACGCGGTGCTGGGAGCGGCGCGTCCAGTGTCCGGCAGCCTGTATCGCTGGCCGGCGCAGTTCATCAGCCCATCGATCGGCTTCATGGCCTTCTGGCTGGTGCTCAGCACCCACGTCGGCCTGGCCGCCTACGCCGCCACCTTCGGCGCCATCCTGCACAGCCTGCTGCCGATCTTCCCGGCGCGGCTGTCCGGCCTGGCAGCACTGGCCCTCGTGCTGGTGCTCAACCTGCTCGGCGCCGATATCTCGGCACGTGCCGGCATCCTGATCACCTCCGTGGTGGCGCTCTCGCTGGTCGGCTTCGCGGTGGCCGGCGTGCCGCATGTCGAGCCGCATCGGCTGGCGGTCCTGCTGCCGCACGGCTGGCACGGCCTGCTGGGGGCCGCCGCATTGCTGACCTTCCCGATCAGCGGCGCCACCCTGGTCTCCGAACTGGCCGGCGAGATGCGCCGTCCGGGGCGCGACATCCCGGTCGCGATCCTCGGCGCCACCGCCTGCGCCGCCCTGTTGTATGTCATCGTCGCCCTCGTCGCGGCCGGCGTGCCGCCCATGGGCGCCGGTGCGTCACGGACCTTGAACGATGTCGCGGCCCAGGTCATGAGCCGGTGGCCGCTGGCGCTGTTCGGCATCGGCGCGGGCATCGTCAGCATGCTCGGCATCATGAACGCCCACATGCTCTGGGGCAGCCGCAGCGTGCTGATGGTCTGCCGCGACGGCTGGCTGCCGAGGATGTTCGGCCGCCCCAACCGGGCCGGCGCGCCGGTCTGGCCGCTGCTGCTGCTGGGCGTCATCGGCGCGGCACCGGTGATCATGGGCCTCGACGTCGCCAGCATCATCCGCGTCAGCGGGCTTGGCGCCAGCGTATCGGCGATGCTGTCGGTCGCGTGCGCGCCGTTGAACGCCTGGCGTGACCGCGCCGCCTATGCCGCATCGCCGCTGCCGGTGCCGCTGCCGGTCCTGGCTGGTGTCTCGGTCGCGGCCATCCTCCTGCAGATCGCGACCATCGTGCTGCTGATGCGTGACCTGCCGTTCCGTCTGATCCTGATCTGGGCGGCCTGGGTCCTGCTCGGCCTCTTGATCGCGCTGGGACGCCGCGCCGGCGTGACGCTGGGAGCCACCGCCAATGCCGGTGCCGCGTGATCCCCGCCGTCGCTTGATCTCCCGGGGCGTGATCCTGCCATGCGCGTCCTGAGCTGGAACCTGCTGGCAAGGGTCGGCGCGGGGGTGAACGACATCCGGCAGCTGGTTGCGGCACATCGTCCCGACCTCGTGCTGATGCAGGAAGCCACCTCCGCCATCGATCCGCTGCCGCATGAGCTCGGCGGCCATTATCGGCGCGAGCCGATGCAACGGCGGAGCCACGGCCTGGCGGCGTGGAGCCCGCACCCATTCATTTCGGCAACCGTTGCATTGCCGGTGGCGACGCGCCTCGATCTGCCGGTCCCGGTGCTGCGGCTGGTGGCGCCCCGGCTCGCGCTGATCGTCTGCCTGGACGGTATCGAGATCGCGAACGTTCATCTGGATCACGGCCAGCTCGCCAATCGACGTCAGCTCCGGCAGTTGCTCGGAGGCCGTCCGATGCTGGATGCGGTGATCGGTGATTTCAATGCGCTCGGCAGGGCGGGACTGCCCGGGTTCAGCGATGTCGGCCCGAGGCGCGCGACGCATCGGGCTTACGGGCTGGTGCCGCTCCGGCTCGACCGTTGCCTGGTGCGCGGCCTGGACGGGACGGGTGCTGCCGCATTGGCATGCGACAGATCCGATCACCGGCCAATCCTGATAGACCTTTTACGTAGTCGTATATAGGCGAACTGCCGGCTTGCCTGCTCGACCGCAATAGTTTTCAACATTGCAATGCAGAGGAGCCATGCGCGACGCGGCATGGTGGCTCGACTGCTGCATCACCAGCTATCCGCTACTTCCGGGTGGAAAGAACTGTCCGGTCTTTTAATGGATACTGATCATGTCGAGCAATACTCGAACTCCCACGTTTCCGAAGCGTGACCTCGGCTCTATCGTCATCAATTGCGCCGCGTTCGTCGTCGCTGCCTGTGTTGCGGGCGGCGCGGTCCTGATGTTGAGCTGATCCCGTAGCCGGGGCGGCGGCGGCTTCACGTCGCCGCCCATCGGCTTTGCATAAAGAAACCATATCGAAGAACAGGGACAGTGCGGCCGCTTCCCGTCGAGATCAACCAGCGGCTGCTACCAAGATGTCGGCCGCTGCAAGGCATATCTGGCGGTCCAGGCCAAGATAAGTCGTCATCCTGACCTTGCGTGGCCCGAATGCCAGGATCAGCACGCCCGCCTCCCGCGCACGACCAACCAGCGTTGCCGCATCCGGAGCCTCCGCGGGCAGGTCGGCGATCACGATATTCGTCTGGACCGAAGCAAGATCGACGTTGAAGGCCGGCGAGGCCGCGAGGACCTCGGCGATCGCGCGAGCATTGGCATGATCCTCCGCGAGGCGGTCAACATTGTTGTCCAGCGCATAGATGCCGGCTGCCGCCAGGAAGCCGATCTGGCGCATGGCACCGCCCAGCATGCGCCTCGCGCGCCGCGCGGCGCCGATATCCGCAGCGCACCCGGCAAGGACGCTTCCGGCCGGGCAGCCGAGCCCCTTGGACAGGGCAATCCAGGCCATACGGAACGGCCTGGCCAACTCGCTGGCTGGCAGCCCGCTGCCACAGGCGGCGTTGAAAAGCCGCGCTCCGTCGAGCAATGTCGCGATGCCGAGCGCGTCCGCGGCTGCACAGATATCGACCGTGTCATCATGCGGGAAGATCAATCCTCCGCCGCGGTTATGCGTGTTCTCGATCACCACCAGCCCCGTAGGCGGGAACACCATGTGGTCCCTTGGCTTGACGGCATCCCGGAACGCGCCGGCGTCGAACAGGCCCGTCGTGCCTATGGACCTGATCTGGACGCCGGCAAGCGCTGAAGCAGCACCGGTCTCGTGCCAGAGTATGTGGGCCTCGCCGCCCACCACGACCTCGTCGCCGGGGCGGGTCAGCACGCGCAGCGCGACCTGGTTCGCCATGGTGCCGCTGGCGACGAACAGTGCCGCCTCCTTGCCGAGGAGGCTGGCCACGCGCTGCTCGAGCGCGCGGACGGTCGGATCCTCCCCATATTGGTCGTCGCCGACGACTGCCCGCATCATCGCCTCGCGCATCCCGGAGGTGGGTGTCGTGCTGCCGTCGGACCGGAGATCGATGGTGGCGTCCATTCCGCTAGTCCGCCTCGGGGCGATTGGAACCTGCCGGCAGGCAATGCTCGACCAGGGCGAGCCAATAGCGCAGGCCGACAGGGACGATCTCGTCGTTGAACACGTAGCGATCGCCATGCAGCCCCTCGCCTGGACCCACCGCCCCGGTCCCGATCCAGGCGTAGGTGCCGCCCACGGCACGGGTCATGTAGGCGAAGTCCTCGCAACCCAGGCTCGGCGCGAACTCCGTCCTCACACGGTTCGGGCCGACCACCCGGGCCGCGGCCGCTACCGCTCGCGCGGTCGCCTCGGGCGTGTTGATCAGAGGTGGGTAGCCGCGCCGGTAGCTGAACTTGTCGCCTACCGCATGGGCCATGGCGATCCCGCGCGCGATCTCGCCGATCACCCGCTCGCAATGGTCCGACAGCACGGGGTCGAAGAAGCGGCAGGTGCCCTGCAGCCAGACCTTGCCCGGCACGACGTTGCCGACGTTGCCGCCATGCAACTGCGTCACGCTGACCACCAGGGGCGTGGCCGGATCGACGGAGCGGCTGACCACCCGCTGCAGCGCGCCGATGAAGGCGCCCGCCGCGAGCACCGGATCGTCGCCCAGGTGGGGCATGGCGGCATGGGCGCCATCGCCCTCGAAGGAGAGCTCGAAGCCGTCGGCCGCGGCCATCTGCGGCCCGGTCCGTGCGGCGATGATACCGAGTTCGAGGCCCGGCCAGTTGTGGAGCGCATAGACGCACTCGACCGGGAAGCGGGTGAAGACGCCGTCCTCGATCATGCGCAGCCCGCCCCCCTCGTTCTCCTCGGCTGCCTGGAACAGGAAGACCACGGTGCCATCGAAGTCCAGCGCCTCGCTGAGGAGCCTGGCGGCACCCAGCAGCATGGCGGTGTGGCCATCGTGCCCGCAGGCGTGCATCACGCCTGTCTTGCGGGACGCATAGGGCAGGCCGGTGCGCTCGGTGACGGGAAGGGCATCGAGTTCGGCCCGAAGTCCGATGGCGCGGGATCCAGTCCCGTTGCGAAGGATGCCGACAACGCCGGTCCCGCCGACGCCCTCGTGTACCTCCAGTCCGAACGACCGGAGCCGGGTCGCGACGAGCCGCGCCGTCTCGTGTTCCTCGAACCCGAGCTCGGGATTGCCGTGAATGAGGCGGCGCCACGCCACCACCTCAGGCGTGATGGCGAGAACGGGATCGTTATGGAGCATGGCGGTCTCCGACGGCTCGGGGCAGTTCGAGCAGGTCCCGTGCGACATGCCCGGCAATATCAAACAAAGCCAGGAGCGTCTCGCAACAGCATGTTGAACAGGATCGACGGGAGAGAGGGTCGGCAGCCGGACCTGTGCTGCCAAGGCGCCGCGTGCCCTTGCCGGCGGCAAGCCAACGAGGCATGAACCTTCCTCACCCCGAAGGCTTGGCAGTTGACCGAGTGGAATGACCAGGACGGACTGGCGCCGCCGAAACGGGGCTGGGCGCTGCTCGCGGTCGGCATCGCCGTTACCATGGCGGTGCTGGACGGCACGATCGCCAACGTGGCGTTGCCGAGCATCGCCCGCACCCTCGGAGCCAGTCCGGCGCGCGCGATCTGGGTGATCAACGCCTACCAGCTCGCGATCACGGTGACGTTGCTGCCGCTCGCCTCGCTGGGCGAGATCGTGGGCTTCCGGCGTGTCTACGAGGCCGGGCTGATCCTGTTCACGCTGGCCTCGGCCTGCTGCGCCCTATCGAGCTCGCTGCCGATCCTGACTGCGGCGCGGGTCCTGCAAGGCATCGGCGCGTCCGCCCTCATGTGCGTGACCGGCGCGCTGCTCCGGTTCATCTGGCCGCAGCGCATGCTCGGACGCGGCGTCGGCTATAACGCGATGATCGTCGCCGTCGCCTCTGCGATCGGCCCGTCCACGGCGTCGGCGGTCCTGGCGGTCGGTCCCTGGCCCTGGCTGTTCGCGCTCAACCTGCCGCTCGGCGTTGTCGCGATCGTCATCGGCCATCGTCACCTGCCGGCGACACCGCGGGCGCGGCGCCGCTTCGACTGGCTCAGCGCGGGATTGAACGCTGTCACGCTGGGGTCCGTGATCCTCGCCGTCACCGGTCTTCAGAGTCCGGACAGGTGGCCGCTATCGCTTGCGGAACTGGCGCTGGCCCTGATCTGCGGAGCGTTGCTGATCTCGCGTCAGCTCGGCCGCACCGCGCCGCTGTTGCCGATCGACCTGCTGCGCATCCCGATCTTTGCCTTGTCGATCTGCACCTCGGTCTGCTCGTTCGCCGCCCAGATGCTGGCCTTCACGACCTTGCCGTTCCTGCTCCAGAACGAGCTCGGACGGTCCGCCGTCATGACCGGGCTGCTGATGACGCCCTGGCCGGCGGGCGTGAGCCTGGCGGCACCACTGGCCGGCCGGCTGGCGGACCGGGTCTCCGCGGGCCTGCTGGGCGGGTTGGGGATGCTGCTGCTGGCGGCCGGCCTGCTCCTGCTCGCAGCAATGCCGGCGCATCCGTCCAACCTCGCGATCATCGGACGGATGTTCCTGTGCGGCGCCGGATTCGGGTTGTTCCAGTCACCCAACAACCGGGTCATGCTCTCCAGCGTGCCCCGCGCGCGCAGCGGCGGTGCCAGCGGCATGCTCGCCACCGCGCGGCTGCTCGGACAGAGCGTGGGCGCGGCCCTGGCGGCGGTCGCCTTCGCGTCGGCCGGCGGCGGCCACTCGACCGCGCTGTACGCGGCGATGGCTTTCGCGTGCGTGGCAATGGTCCTGAGCAGCCTGCGCATGACATCGGCAGCGAGGCAAAGCCAGGATCGGGCAGCATGAACGTCATCCGCAACGTGTTCGTGAAATACATGAGTAAACAGGTTCTGCCGGATCCGCCCTGCCCATGACCCCGCTTCCGGCACGGCCCCATCCGTCCAGGCTCGCGCCACCGAAGCTCGCG
>CAXSEE010000167.1:0-3282 GCA_964235615.1 uncultured Acetobacteraceae bacterium
GTAGGAGAGGCGGGCATAGTAGAAGCCTCCATCGATGCCGATCTGGCTCGCGCCGCTGTCGTACGGTTCGGAGCCGTTATAGCCGTTCTGTGCCGGGATCCGGGTCGGGTAGTTGTCGAACAGGTTGTTGGCGCCGAGTGCGAGGTGCAGGTGGGCGACCGGCCGGTAGCCGACCTCGACATTGGTGATCCAGCGGGGACGGTTATAGAAGCGGAAGAAGTCCGTGGTGGAGAAGGCATTCGGTCCCTCGAAATAGGTGAGTTCGTCGATCGTCTCCCCGAAACGCTGCTCGTGCAGAACGAGATCCCAGCGTTCCCGATGCCAGCGGCCACCGACCGTGAGACGGTTCCTGGGCGTGCTGGTCGTCAGGTAGGCGATGTTCTGCGCGGTGAGGTCCGCCAGGCCGTTGGCCAGGCTGTTGGCGTGGGTGATGCGGGTATAGTTCGCATTCAGCGACGCATCCCAGTCGATCGTGCCCAGGGACCTCCCCTGCCCGCGGCCGAGCGGCGTGGTGTAGGTCAGCGTGACGTCCACGCCACGGGTGCGGGTGCTGGCGGCATTGGTGAAGAACGAGGCCGACACGTCGTCCGGCGCGAGCTCCGGGGAGACGGCGATGCCCTGGACGCCCAGCGCCTCGATCGCCGGGCCGCCGGACACGCCCGGGCCGCTGACGATGCGGTCGCGTATGTTGATCTGGTAGGCGTCGATCGTGGCATGTAGCCGGTCCAACGGGTTCAGCACGACGCCGGCGGTCAGGTTCGTGGAACGCTCGGGTTTCAGCGGCGACGCGCCGAGCAGCCTGGCCGCGGCGGAATTGGCGGCCAGCGTTCCGCTGGCGCTATCGGGTCCCACCGCCAGGGCGCTGTAATACTCGTCGGCGAGGCTTGGCGCGCGGGTGCCGTTGCTCAGTGTCGCGCGCAGCCCGAGGCTCGGGGAGATGTCATAGCGTGTCGAGATCTTGCCGTCGTAGGTGTCGCCGAAATCGGTGTAATGCTCGAAGCGCCCGGCGAGGTCGATCTGCCAGGCCCGCGCGAGATGCGTCGAGATGTCGCCGTAGCTGCTGTAGACGACGCGCGAATGCGGCCCCGCGTCGCTCGGCAACAGCCCTGCCTGCGCCTGGCTGCCGCCATACAGGTACGAGGCCGGGCTGCCGACCCCGGTTCCGTACGTCTCGAAGCGGTGCTCGATCCCCGCGGCGAGGGTGATCGGCGACCACCACCAGGCCGGATGGATGCTTCGGCGGAGATCGAGATCGTCGGTGAGCTGCGTGCTGGAAAAATTCGCCAGGTGGATGCCGGTGGGCGTCGAGCCGGTCGCCTCGTAGAGGGCAATGTTGGCGCTGTTGCGCAGGTTGTCATCGAGGAAGTCGCCGCCGTAGGTGGAGCTCAGGTCCCAGTTCCAGCCCAGCAGGTCGTCGCCCTTCGCACCCAGGGCCGCGGAAAAGTCGTTCTCGAACGTGGTCTGGTGCGGCGTGAAGCCACCGGGATAGATCCCCGGCAGGCGGTCCGGCAGGCGAAAGACCTGGTTCACGTCGGTGAAGCGATAGGCATAGGTGTCGGTGCTGTAGAGCTGCACGCCGCCCGCGAGATCGAGGCCCGCATTGACCCCGAAATCATAGCGGGTGGTCTCCGGATCGCCCAGGATCTTGGTCACCAGGGTGCCGGTGCGGTCATCGTCATCGTCGCGGACCGTGTGGTCCTGGTGCCGGTAGTCGACACCGAGATCGACGAAGCCGTTCGGTCCGAGCTTTGCGGATCGCTCGCCCCCTGCCTGTAGCTGGAACCCGTCGCCGGCCTCGGTCTGGCCGGTCTCGCCGGACGCGATGCCGCCGTGGTCGGTCGATTTCAGGATGATGTTGACCACGCCGGCGATCGCGTCGGAACCGTATTGCGCTGCCGCTCCGTCGCGCAGCACCTCGACATGGTCGATCAGCGACGGCGGGATCAGGTCCACGTCGACCGGCGTCGCGCTGTCGGCGAAGCCGTCGATATAGATGAACGAAGACTGGTGCCTGCGCTTGCCGTTCACCAGCACCAGGGTCTGGTTCGGATTGAGTCCGCGCAGGCTGATGAAGTCGGTCGGTGCTCCATCGAAGATGCCGACCGCGGGCGTGGTGACCGAGGGCAGCAACTGCACCAGGGCCTGTGTCAGATTGGTCTGGCCGGTATTGGCGATGTCTCGCGAGGTCACCACGTCGACCGGCGAGAGGCTGTCCTGCGCGCGGCGGTGCGCGTCGCGCGTGCCGGTCACGATGACCGTCTCGCCACTGCTCGCGGGGGTCCCCGACGCGGAAGTGGACGCTGGGACAAGCGGGGATCCGGCGGTCGCCGGTGCGGCAGCCAGTTGCGCGTGCGCGGCCGGTGCCAGGCTTGCAAGCCCGACTGCGGTGATGGTCATTCGGTTGAGGCGAGACGTCCATGGACGCATGATCGGGCGGCTCCAGCGGCATGTTTCGAGCGTTGCGGATCAGCTCCCTGGCGGCAGCGTCATGCCGAGCTGGTCGAACAGGAAGGCCATGTAGTCGGCCTGCTGGTCCACGCGCACGCTGAGCGCGCTGCCGATGCCGTGACCGGCCTTATCGCTGATCGACAGATAGACCGGGTGGCCGGACGCGGTTGCCGACTGCAGGCGCGCGATCATCTTGCGCGACTGGGCCGGATTGACGCGTCCGTCGTGCGTGCCGGTGGCCATGAACACCGCCGGATACTTCGCCCCGTCGCGGACATGCTGATACGGCGAATAGGCGAGCATCGCCTTGAACTGCGCCGGGTCCTTGACGGAGCCGAACTCGGTCACGTTGAAGGCGCCGTTCGGGTCGAGCTCGATCCGCATCATGTCGTAGATGCCGACCAGCGAGACCACGGCACGGAACATCGACGGCGCCTGCGTCAGTGCAGCCCCCATCAGCAGGCCGCCGTTGCTGCCGCCGAGGATGGCCAGGTGCGCCGGCGACGTGATGCGGCGCGCGATGAGGGCCTGCCCGGCGGCCAGGAAATCGTCGAACACGTGCTGCTTGTGCGTGAGCGCGCCGTCGCTGTGCCAGGTCTCGCCGTACTCGCCGCCGCCGCGGATGTTGGCGACCGCGTATTCGCCGCCGGCATCGAGCCACAGCCTTGTCCGCACGCCGGCGAACTGGGGCGTCATCGAGACCTCGTAGCCGCCATAGCCGTACAACACGGTCGGACGCCTGCCGTCGTTCGGCGCGCCCTTGCGGCGGATGATGTTGACCGGCACCCGGGTGCCGTCCTTGGAGGTCGCGAAGATCCGGACCACCTCGGCGTC
>CAXSEE010000167.1:3382-9503 GCA_964235615.1 uncultured Acetobacteraceae bacterium
CCCTGGATCGCGCCGTCGCCCTGCGGGATCAGGACCCGTGCACGCGCAAGATCGAGATCCGACAGCTTCAGCGTCAGGATCTGGCCGCGTGGCGCATCCTGCTTTGACACCAGATAGAGGATATTGTCGGGCCCGATGGTGCCGGCCACCACCTGGTCGGCGAAGCGCGTGACCTGGGTGACATTCTGCCCGCCCAAATTATTTGCAGCGATCACGTAATGCTCGAACTCGCCGCCGTCGCCGTTCGCCACCGATACCAGCACCGCGTTCGGGTTCTCCCGGTTGTCGAGCTGGATCTCGGCGATGCGCGGGAAGTCGCGCCCGAGCCAATAGCTGTCGGTGGCCGGGTCGGAACCGATACGGTGGTAGTAGACCTGCTGGAAGAAATGCCGGTCGGCTTCGGGACGCTCGTTCCCGGGATAGCGCGTGTACCAGAACCCGGAACTGTCCGCCTTCCAGGCCAGCGAGCCGCCGGCGGTCGGATATTGCGCGCGCGGCACCGCCTCGCCGGTCTCCTTGCCGGTGGCCACGTCGAACACATGCACGGTGCCGTCCTCGCTGCCGTTGCGCGACAGCGAGACCGCAACCCGCTTCCCGTCGGGGGACGGCACGAACCAGTCGATCGCGGTCTGGCCGGACGGATCCAGCGTGTTGGGATCGACCACCGGGCGCACCTGCGATGGATCGGCCGAGGCGGGCATCACGGTGACCATCGGCTGCTGCTTCGGCGGCTGCACGGTCAGCGTGAACAGCCGGCCGCCGGCCATGGTCAGCGAGTGGTAGGAAGGCGAGGTGTGCGAGGCGGCGGCCATGATGCGGTCATGCAGGGTGGCGCGGACCGCGAGCCGGTCGAGGTAGGCGCGGGTCCGGCGGTTCTGAAGCGTCGACCATTCGATGACGCGGGGCGCGCTGCCATCCTCCAGCCAGCGATAGGGATCACTCACCGCAACGCCGTGATAGCTGTCCGTCACCGGCTGCACCGCCGTCGCGGGCGCGCCGCGATCGGACGCACGGCCGAGCGTCGCGGCACCGTCCGATGCAGTGATGCAGGCGAGCACCGCCAGACCTGTCTTCAATGAGCCGAGCCGCATGTCGTTCTCCGTCCGCGCTGCGGGACGCTATCCGGCCACCGCTGCCTTGGCGAGTGGGATGCAAAAAAACTACGGAGGCGATGGCCGACCGCCAGCCCGCTCAGGTCGCGATCGCCTCGAGCTCCTGCCCCGGCTCGATCCTGCGCAGGAATACGGTCGACCACATGCCGAGCGCGAGCCCGACCGAGATGATCCACCAGGTCACCGTCGGCCCCACGCGGGCCATCAGCACGGTCCAGAGTGCGGTCCCGATGACGAATCCGAGCACCTGCATCGCGCCGAGGAAGCCGATCGCGGTCCCGCGCACGCGTGTCGGAAACGACTCGCCCTGATAGGCATATCCCGCACCCGACCAGGTCCCGTTGGTGACCTGATAGATCAGGAAGTAGACGATGCAAACCGCCGTGAAGTCCTGCACGTAGAGGAACACAAGATTGAGCGGCGCCACCAGCGCGCCGGTCGCGAGCAGCACGCGGCTGCGGCCCCAGCGTTCGCCCAACCAGCCGCCAAGGATGTAGAACAGGAAACCGATGCCGCCCGACACGAGCAGCAGCGTGCTCGTCTCCGTGGACGTGAAGTGCTTGTATCTGGTCAACCAGTAGGCGATGTAGAAATTCGTCCCGACATAGGACGACGAGTAGAACAGCCAGACGATCGTGAGCGTCACGACCTGCCGGCGAACATAACCGGCCTGAGCGAAAAGTTGGCCGACCGTCACGCGGTCGAGTTCGCTCATGTCCACCTGGTGCTGCTGGAGCAGGCGCGACAGCTCGTCGTTCCGGCCGGCGCGCCGCGCGGCCTTGACCTGCTGGAGGTGCTCGAAGCGTTCCGACTCGCGGATGAAGCTGCGTCCGATGATGACCATGACGATCGGGATCACGCCGAGCAGAAAGACGAAGCGCCAGCCGAGCCCGCCGAATGCCAGCACCATGCCGGCCGCCAGGAAGACGCCGAGCGGCCAGCCACCCTGCACGATCGAGTAGAGCAGGCCGCGCCGCGCGGCGGGCACCTGCTCGTTGACGATGGTGATGGACACGGCAAGCTCGGAGAATGCCATGCCGGACGCGAGCGCACGCACCAGCGCGAGCTCCCAGAAATTCTGCACGAAGTAGGTGAGGCCGGTGAAGATCGCGGCCATCGACAGGCAGGCCATCCAGACCCGCCTGCGGCCGAGCACATCCATGGCGTAGCCGACGAAGAGCGTGATCAGGAACTGGGCCAGGAACACGAACACGCCGATCTGCCCGATCTGGCTCTCGGAAAGGTCAAGCCCCTTGGCGATCTGCGGCAGCAGCAATACGAGTAGGTTGAGGTCATAGGAGGCAAGCGCCCAGCCGCCGAGCGCCACAAGCACGAGATACACCGTGTAGCGGCGCGAGCCGGAGTTTCCATCGATAGATTGACCCAACGCGTTTTGCTCCCGGGTTGACGCGTCTTATAATCACTTCAATGCACGGTACCGGTATTGGCCCCGGACAGACAGGGGGTTTTTGCGGCATGGCGCGTGTCTTCATTACCGGTTCATCGGACGGCTTGGGTCGGATGGCGGCCCGGCTGCTGATCGAGCAGGGGCATATTGTCGTGCTGCACGCCCGCAACGACGCCCGCGGACGCGACGCGATGGCCGCGTTGCCCGGCGCCGAGGCGGTCGTCGTGGGTGATCTCGCAAGTATCGCCGAGACCCGCGGCGTGGCGGAACAGGTCAACGCCCTCGGCACGTTCGACGCGGTGATCCATAACGCCGCGGTCGGCTTCCGGGAGCGCCGCCGCATCGAGACGCAGGATGGCCTGGCGCACGTGTTCGCCGTCAATACGCTCGCGCCCTACCTGCTGACGGCGCTGATCCAGCGGCCCCGGCGACTGATCTACGTCAGCTCCGAGCTGCACCGCCGCGGCGATGCGAGCCTCGCCGACCTGAACTGGCAGGATCGGCCGTGGCGCGGAAACCAGGCCTATTCGGATACCAAGCTGCACGACGCGCTGCTGGCTTATGCCGTGGCCCGGCGGTGGCCAGGAGTGCGCAGCAACGCGCTGGAACCCGGCTGGGTGGCCACGAAGATGGGCGGTTCGCACGCTACCGGCGACCTCGACGCGGCGCATCGCACCCAGGCCTGGCTGGCCGTCGGCGACGATCCGATGACGGAGGCGACAGGCGGCTACTTCTTCCACATGAAACCGCGCAAGCCGAGCGGAGCCGTGCACGACACCGCACGCCAGGACATGCTGCTGGCCGCATGCGCGCGCTTCAGCGGTGTTGCGTTTCCGGGTCCATGAGCCCGCCCGCGAAGCCGAAGCACGCATGACTTTGCAGGATCTGCGCTACGTGATCGCCCTCGCCGAACATGGTCATTTCGGACGCGCCGCCACCGCGTGCAATATCACGCAATCGACCCTCAGCACGCAGATCAAGAACCTCGAAGCCCAGCTTGGCGTGACATTGTTCGAGCGCACGACCAAATCGGTGAGCGTCACCGCCATCGGTGCGGAGATCGCGGGGCGCGCGCGTCAGGTATTGGCGGAAGTCGACGCCATCATGAGCGTCGGGCAGCATACATCCGGGCCCCTGGCCGGCGGTTTCAGCCTCGGCGTCATCCCGACGCTCGGACCGTACGTGCTGCCGTGGCTCGTGCCGGCCCTGAGAAAAGAATATCCGGCGCTGCGGCTGGTCGTCCGCGAGGATATGACGGCGCCCCTCCTGGAGAGGCTTGGTTCGCACCGGCTCGACGCCGCCCTGGTGGCGCTGCCGGTCCCCGATCACCGCCTGGAGACGCTCGCTCTGTTCGATGAGCCGTTCTGGTTCGCCGAACCGAAAGGCCGGAAGTCCGCGTCCAGGATTATGCGGGAGGACGAGCTGCAAGGGCAACATCTGTTGCTGTTGACCGAAGGCCATTGCCTGCGCGACCAGGCCTTGGCGATCTGCGGGACGGCCGACCGCGAGGCGGACGGGGATTTCCGCGCGACCAGCCTGGAGACCATCCTGCAGATGGTGGCGACAGGCTTGGGAAGCACGCTGCTGCCGGCGATGGCGTGCGGCGAGGCCCGAACCCGCTCGGTCTCGATCCGGCCGCTGGCAGCCGGGGTCGGGCGGCGCATTGGCCTTGCTTGGCGCCGCAGCTATCCCAAGCCGCGTGACATCCACCTTCTGGCGCAAACCCTGTGCGACCATCTGCCGTCGGGCGTCCACCGTATCTGATCCCCATCAGATCAATCGGTTCGGTCAATCAATTCGCCATCGCTAATCAATTTTCCACTCGAGCAGTTCGGCGCTAGCATCGTGTGCAGAACAAAACAGCCACTTGATGGGAGAGACAAGATGGATGGAATGACGGACAAAACAGCTGCGGGCCAGTGCCCGGTCGCGCGCGGGGGCCCCCCGGCCGCGCGCAATGGGTCGCGCAGAGGCAATCGGGACTGGTGGCCGGAGTCGCTGACCCTCAACACGCTCAGCCAGCATTCGCCGCGAGCCAACCCGATGGATGACGGGTTCGACTATGCCGAGGCGTTCAAGACCCTCGACCTGAATGCCGTGATCCAGGACCTGCATGCCCTGATGACCGACTCGCAGGAGTGGTGGCCGGCGGATTTCGGCCATTACGGCGGCCTTTTCATCCGTCTCGCGTGGCACAGCGCAGGCACCTACCGCTCGACCGATGGCCGCGGCGGCGCCGGTGGCGGCCAGCAGCGCTTCGCGCCGCTCAATAGCTGGCCGGACAATGCGAGCCTCGACAAGGCCCGCCGGCTGCTGTGGCCGATCAAGCAGAAATACGGCCTGGCACTCTCCTGGGCCGACCTGTTCGTCCTCGTCGGCAACGTCGCCCTGGAGTCGATGGGCTTCAAGACGTTCGGCTTCGCCGGCGGCCGCGCCGACACCTGGGAGCCCGAGGAGCTGTATTGGGGTCCGGAGGGGACATGGCTGGGCGATGAGCGCTACAGCGGCGAGCGGCAGTTGGATTCCAGGCTCGGCGCGGTGCAGATGGGCCTGATCTATGTCAACCCGGAAGGACCCAACAGCGAGCCCGATCCGGTCGGCTCGGCCCGCGACATACGCGAGACCTTCGCGCGCATGGCGATGAACGACGAAGAGACGGTGGCACTCGTTGCCGGCGGCCACACCTTCGGCAAGACCCATGGCGCGGGCGATCCTTCGTTCGTCGGCGCCGAGCCGGAAGGCTCGGTCATCGAGGATATGGGCCTCGGCTGGCGCAGCAAGCACGGCACGGGTGTCGGCGCGGACGCGATCACGTCCGGCCTGGAAGTCACCTGGTCGCAGAC
Organism: uncultured Acetobacteraceae bacterium; assembly: GCA_964235615.1. Taxonomy (GTDB): domain Bacteria; phylum Pseudomonadota; class Alphaproteobacteria; order Acetobacterales; family Acetobacteraceae; genus Lichenicoccus. The sequence goes on from CAXSEE010000167.1 coordinate 8,746, forward strand.
GCCGACCCGGTGGAGCAACCATTATTTCGACAACCTGTTCAAGTTCGAGTGGGAGCTGACCAAGAGCCCGGCCGGTGCCTGGCAATGGCAGGCGAAGGATGCCGAGGCGACCATCCCGGACGCGCACGACCCATCGAAGAAGCGTGTTCCGACGATGCTGACCTCCGACATCGCGCTGCGGGCGGACCCGGCCTACGAGAAGATCTCACGCCGATTCTACGAGAATCCCGACCAGTTCGCCGACGCGTTCGCCCGCGCCTGGTTCAAGCTCACCCACCGCGACATGGGTCCGATCCAGCGTTACCTCGGCCCGCTCGTGCCCGAGGAGACGCTGATCTGGCAGGATCCGATCCCGCCGGTGGATCATCCGCTGATCGGGGAGCAGGAGATCGAGGCGCTCAAGGCCCGGATCTTCGCCACCGGGCTGTCCGTGCCGGAACTGGTACGGACGGCCTGGGCGTCGGCGGCGACGTTCCGCTTCTCCGACAAGCGCGGCGGCGCCAACGGCGCGCGTATCCGGCTGGCGCCGCAGAAGGATTGGCCCGTGAACAATCCGGCCGAGCTGGCGACCGTGCTGCAGAAGCTCGAAGCGGTGCAGACGGCGTTCAACGCGCAGGCGTCCGGCGGGAAGAAGGTCTCGCTCGCCGACCTGATCGTGCTGGGCGGCTGTGCGGCCGTCGAGCAGGCGGCCAAGGACGCCGGAAGCGACATCAAGGTGCCGTTCACCCCCGGCCGCATGGACGCCTCGCAGGAGCAGA
>CAXSEE010000168.1:0-3034 GCA_964235615.1 uncultured Acetobacteraceae bacterium
TGCGCTCCCTGTCGGTGCTCCCGCTCGCAAGGTCATCGATGCCATGACCGGACCTTGTCCCTCTCCCGGACTGCATCCCGGATGAACAGCTTCCGACGGGAAGAGGCAACCCGTCCGAAGGCTGACGCAAGCCAGCCGGCGCCATCCCGCACCATCGCGGACGGGCGCGCCGGCGGCCGCCTCTTTCCATCCGCAACCCAATCGGCTTAATCCCGTTTCGACCAACACTCGGGAGGCGGTTGAAACCAGCGTGGAGATCAAGCCGCTCATCGGATTGCTCGGCGTCGTCATCGCCGCGCTGACGGCCGAGTTCAACGACGGCGTCGTCTCCGCCTCGCTTCCGGACATCAGCGGCGGCCTCGGCATCGATAGCGACCAGGCCTCCTGGATCAACAGCCTCTACGCATCCGGAGAAGTGCTCGGCATGGCGATCTCGCCATGGTGGGCCGTCACGCTCACCGTCCGCCGGTGGATACTCTTCGCCATCTTCCTCTGCTGCGTCTCGACCTTGCCGACCCCGTTCACCAGCAACCTGACCCTGATCTACGTCCTGCGCGTCATCCAGGGCTTCTCCGGCGGCCTCATCATCCCGACGCTGCTGATCGTCGGCCTGCGCGTGCTGGCCCCGCCCATCCGGCTGTACGGCCTCGCCCTCTACGCGCTCACCGCGACCTTCGGCCCGAACATGTCGATCACGCTCGCCGCCCTGTGGACCGACCTCGTCGCCTGGCAGTTCGCCTTCCTCGAAGCCCTGCCGCTCTGCGCCGCCGCCGCGGTCATGGTCTGGTACGGCGTCCAGCAGGACGAGCCGCAGCTTCAGCGCTTGCCGAAGTTCGACTGGTCCGGAGCACTCCTCGCCGGCATCGGCTTCAGCGCGCTCATCACCATGCTCGAGCAGGGCGACCGCTATGACTGGTTCAACTCCACCACCATCTGCGTCCTCGCCCTCGTCAGCGCCGTCGCCCTCCCGCTCTTCGTCGTCAACGAGCTTCACCACGAGTTGCCGCTGTTCGGCTTCTACCTGCTCAAGCGCCGCAACCTCGCCTACGGCCTGATCACCCTGTTCAGCTTCCTGCTCATCGGCCAGACCGCGTCGACGATCCCCACCGAGTTCCTGGCGCAGGTGCAGGGCTTCCGGCCCGAGCAGGAATTCGGGATCACCCTCTTCGTCGCCACCGCCCAGCTCATCATGCTCCCGCTCATCGCCGTCGTGCTCAACTTCGAGCATGTCGACAGCCGCGTCGTCAGCTTCATCGGCATGGCCTGCGTGCTGACCGCCTGCATCGGCAACGTCTTCCTCACCAGCGTCGTCCAGGGCGGCGGCTTCTTTATCTGGCAGGGGCTGGAGGCGATCGGCGAGCCGATGATCGTCCTGCCGCTGCTGATGATGGCGACCAACTCGATCCGCAAGCCGGAGGAAGGTCCGCTCGCGTCGGCACTCATCAACTCCTGCCGCGCCGTCGCCGAGCCGGCCGGTGTATGGCTGCTGCAGCTGATCATGCGCTGGCGCGGTTCCCTGCACACCAGCCGCATCCTCGACCAGTCCGGCCAGGGCCGGTTCCAGGTCATCCAGGGCCCGGCGCTGATCCCCGCTGATCCACCGCCCTTGTTCCCCAATGGCACACCCCGTGTTCCCGGCGCGCTGGACGGCTTCGACCAGCTTGTCCGCACCCAGTCGACCGTGCTGACGGTCAGCGACGCCTTCGCGGTGTTCGGCGTCCTGACCGTGCTGCTGATGATCGTCCTGCTGACGCTGCCCGAGCGCACCTACCCGCCGCGCATCGCCCTGGCCAAGAAGTAGCGGAGCGCACATGCCCGACGGTAAGAGCCCCGACGATAAGAACGACAAAGACAAGGATGGCGACAAGGACAAGAAGGAAGGCGACAACAAGTCCGAGCCGGCCAAGCCGAAGCCGCTCTGGCCCTGGCTGCTCGCCGGCATCGTCGTCATCGGCTTCGTCGTCGCCGTGCTCATTATCATCTTCGTGCCCGCGACCTCCGTCTGGACCGACGACGCCTACGTAACCTCGCACTACGCGACGATCGCGCCGCGCATCTCCGGCCAGGTCGCCAGCGTCGATGTCGAGGACAACCAGATCGTGCGCGCCGGCCAGGTGCTGACCACGCTCGACGACCGCGATCTGCGCACTACGCTCGCCGCCAACCAGTCGCAGCTCGCCCGCGACACCGGCCAGGCCGACGACGTCGCCGCCCAGATCGCCCGCCTGCCGTCCCAGATCGCCCAGTCGCAATCGAGCGTCGCCTCGTCCGAGGCCCAGCTCGTCTTCGCCCAGCAGAACGAGACCCGCTACCGCAACCTCGCCAAGACCGGGGCCGGCACCTTCCAGGAACGCCAGCAGGCCGACATGTCGCTCCGCCAGGCGCAGGCTTCGCTCGCCGGCTCCCAGGCGCAGCTCGCCTCCACCGAGCGTCAGCTGCCGATCCTGCAGGGGCAGTACGCCGACGCGCAAGGGGCCGAAGCCGCCGACCGCGCCAATATTGCGCAGACCCGCCTCAACCTCTCCTACACGCGCATACTGGCACCTCTCGATGGCATGGTGGGCGAACGCAGTGTCCAGGTCGGCAACTACGTCGCTCCTGGTGCCGCGCTGATGGCCCTCGTCCCGCTCGACCACCTCTACATCGTCGCCAACTATCGTGAGGTGGCACTCCGCCACGTCCTTCCTGGACAGCACGCCAAGATCCACGTGGATGCCTACGACCTGACCCTCGACGGCGTCGTCAACAGCGTGCCCCCGGCGTCCGGCACCTCCTTCGCGCCGGTCCAGCCCAACAACGCGACCGGCAACTTCACCAAGATCGTGCAGCGCCTGCCGGTAAAGATCCTCGTCTTGCCCGGCCAGAACCAGGCGCGTCTGCTACGCCAGGGCTTCTCCGTCGAGGTCACCATCGACACCGGGACCGCCGACGTGAAGGGCGAGCCGAACGATATCAACCTGCGCGTGACGTCACGTTGAAGACACGCTCCGCGTTTTGGGCGTTGAAGGCCTGCTCCGCGTTTGGCGCGTTGAAG
>CAXSEE010000168.1:3134-5243 GCA_964235615.1 uncultured Acetobacteraceae bacterium
GCTCCGCGTTTGGCGCGTTGAAGGCACATTCAGCGTTCGGTGTATTCGCCCTCCTGGCCGGATGCACCGTCGGCCCCAAATTCGATCGCCCCGACGCCCAGGCGCCCGCGCAGTGGTGGCACCAGCAGGGCACGACCTATGGCGGCAGCGTCGACGCCGACTGGTGGAACAGCTTCCGCGACCCAGAGCTCTCCTCGCTCGTCGGCCGTCTCGCCCGCCAGAACCTCGATCTGCAGATCGCCGCCGAGCGTGTCGAGCAGGGTCGCGCCCAGCGGGATGTCGCCCGCTCGCGCGGGCTGCCCAACCTCGACGCCAACGCCAACTACTTGCGTGTCCGAACCAGCGAGCCGGTCATCGCCACGCTTTTCACGCCCGCGCCGAACGCGCCGCTGCAGTTCGACTTCTGGAACCCCGAACTCTCCGCTTCATGGGAGGTCGACCTGTTCGGCCGCGTCCGGCGTGAGGTCGAGGCACAGCGCGCCAACACCGAGGCCGCGATCGAGGCCCGTCACGCGGTGGCGCTGATGGCGGTATCGGATCTCGCCGAGGACTACATGCAGCTCCGCGGCACCCAGGCGATGATCGGCATCGCCGAGGCCAACCTCGCGGACGCCACCCACAACGCCGCACTCGTCCATAACCAGTTCGTCAACGGCACCGGCACCACGCTCGACATCGCCAACGCCGAGGCGCAGCGCGACACCATCGCCGCCAGCCTGCCAAGCCTGCGCACGACCGCATCCCGGCTGATCGACGCCATCGGTCTCCTCCTCGCCGAGCCGCCGGGCGCCCTCGACGCCGAGCTCACCGCTCCGAGCGCCCAGCCGCCGCGTCCTCCCGAGGTGCCGATCGGACTTCCCGGCGAGCTCGCGCGCCGCCGGCCGGACATCCGCCAGGCCGAGGCGCAGCTTCACGCCGCCACCGCCGAGACCGGCGTCGCCGTCGCGGACTTCTACCCGGACATCCGCCTGACCGGGCAGATCGGCACCGAGGCGCTGCAATTCCCGCAGAGCTTCAACCTGATCTCCGGCTACTACATGGTCGGCCCCTCGATCGACCTTCCGCTGTTCGAGGGCGGCCGGTTGCGCGCCACCTTGCGCCTGCGCCGCTCCCAGCAACGCGAGGCGGCGCTCAACTATCACCGGACCGTGCTGCAGGCCTGGCAGGACGTCGACACGGCGCTGACCGCCTACGACCAGGCGCGTCACCGCCGTGACAGCATCGCAAGCGCGGTGACACAGAACCGGGTGGCCCTTGCGGCCTCGCGGCAGCGCTATGCCCAGGGCGTCATCGACTTCCTCAACGTGCTGTCGGCCCAGAGCGCGTTGCTGCAAGACCAAAGCCAGCTCGCCGACAGCGACATGCAGCTCGATACCGACCTGGTGGCGCTCTACCGCGCGCTCGGCGGCGGCTGGCAGGTGGCTGACGAAGGCCCGGCCACCGACCTCCGCAAATGACGGGCGCGCCGGCTACCTGGCCGCCCGAGCAAAATCCCGGAACGCCACCGCGAGGTGGTCGAACGCGACGCGCACGCGCGGCAACTCGCGCAGGTTCTCGTGCGTGACGATCCAGGTATCCAGCCGCTCGATCGTGAGCTCAGGCAGGACTGGGCGCAGCGTGGCATCGGCAAGTCCGATGGGGCGCTGGACAACGGCAATACCGAGGCCTGCGCGTGCTGCCGTCAACTGGGCGGGATGGCTGTCGGTCCTGACCACGAAACGGCCGCGATCGAGGTCAGGCAACATGGTGGCGAGGCACCCGAGATCGGCCAGCGTGCGGTCAGGGCCGATCAGGTCATGGCGGGCGAGGTCGCCGGGCGTTTCGGGACAGCCACGCCGCGCCAGATAATCGACATGCGCGAACAGACCGAGTGCGATCGAAGCGACCTTCTTCGCCACCAGCGCTTCCTGCAGGGGCGGGCTCATCCGCACGGCTATGTCGACCTCCTGCTCCAGGAGGTTGGCTGACGCATTGCTCAGCACGAATTCGACGATCAGGCCCGGGTGTTGCTCGCGCAGCTTGGCCAGCATAGGCGGGAGTACTTCTATTCCGACGAACTCGGAAACGCTCAGCCGGACAATCCCGGCGGCTTCGCCCGGCGGAGCCGAT
>CAXSEE010000168.1:5343-9431 GCA_964235615.1 uncultured Acetobacteraceae bacterium
CATGATCGACAACAGCATCGCCGCGGCGAAGGCGACCGGCGCGCGCGTCGTCCTGCCGGGCACGGTCTATAATTACGGCTACGACGCCTTTCCGGACCTCCACGAGGAGCAGCCGCAGCATCCGGTGACGGAGAAGGGCCGGATACGCGTGGAACTCGAACGGCGGCTGGAGGCGGGCAGCCGCGCGGGCGTACCGGCACTGATCGTCCGCTTCGGCGACTTCTTCGGGCCGGCGCCCGGCAACAACTGGTTCAGCCAGGGGCTTGTCGCGCCGGGCAAGCGACTGACCGCGATCACCTATCCGGGCAGGAAGGGCATCGGCCACGCCTGGACCTATCTGCCCGACGCCGGCGAGACGATCGCGCGCCTGCTGGACCGGTCGGACGAGCTCGAACCATTCGCCCGGTTCCACTTTGCCGGCACGTGGGATGCGGACGGGACGGCGATGGTGCGCGCGATCGCGGGGCGTGTCGGTCGGCCCGACACGAAGGTCAAGGCGCTGCCCTGGCTGCTGCTCGGTCTTGCCGGTCTGTTCCGGCAGACGCCACGCGAACTCTACAGGATGCGCTATTTGTGGGGAATGCCGGTCCGGCTCGACAACAGCAAGCTGGCCGCTTTTCTCGGCGATGAGCCGCATACGCCGCTCGATGACGCAGTGCAGACGACGCTCAAGGCGCTGGATGTTCGCTAGAAGCTCGAAACTGGCCGACCGAGTGAGGTGAGGTGCTGCAGTCCGTTCCGCGGAATTTTGGCTGAGTTCATGCCGATTTTTGGGGAACTCGACGCCGTTCGCACAGAGCTGGCCTCATGCCGGAACCGTGGTCGCAGGATGCTTGCAGCCTCGGCTTCGTTTGGCGCAAGAAACTCGCCGCGCCATCGCGCGAGCCCCGATTCGCCCGCTTCGGCCAACGGAGGCCAGAGCCGGGACCGATACGCAGGAGAGTATGATGGACATGGTAATGGCAACGCCGGCGACCCCGATCCACGAGCGGGTGGCGTCGATCTCGCGGCAGATCTGGGCGGATAAATACCGCTTCAAGCACGCGGACGGCACCCCGATCGATGTCACCATCGAGGAGAGCTGGCGCCGCGTCGCACGTGCCCTGGCCGCCGTCGAGCGCGAACCGGCGCTGTGGGAGGAGCGGTTCTACCAGGCCCTGGAGGATTTCAAGTTCCTTCCGGCCGGCCGCATCATCTCCGGTGCCGGCACCGACCGTCGGGTGACGCTGTTCAACTGCTTCGTGATGGGCGACATCGAGGACGACCTCGGCAGCATCTTCGCCCATCTGCGCGAGGCGGCGCTGACCATGCAGCAGGGCGGCGGCATCGGCTATGATTTTTCGACCCTGCGTCCCAAGGGTGCGGCGGTCAAAGGCGTCAGCGCGGACGCATCGGGACCGCTCACCTTCATGGACGTGTGGGACAGCATGTGCCGCACCATCATGTCCGCCGGCGCGCGGCGCGGGGCGATGATGGCGACGATGCGCTGCGACCATCCAGACATCGAGGCGTTCATCGCCGCCAAGCGCGAACCCGGCCGGCTGCGCAACTTCAACCTCTCCGTGCTCGCCACCGACGCCTTCATGGCCGCCGTGTCGTCGGACGGCGAATGGCCGCTGGTGTTCGGCGGCGTGACCTACCGCACCATCCGGGCACGCGGGCTGTGGGACAGCATCATGCAGGCCACCTACGACTATGCCGAGCCAGGCGTGCTGTTCATCGACCGCATCAACGCCCGCAACAACCTCTATTACTGCGAGACCATCCGCTCGACCAATCCCTGCGCGGAGCAGCCGTTGCCGCCCTACGGCGCCTGCCTGCTCGGCTCGATCAACCTCGCGACGTTGGTGCGTGAGGCGTTCACCCCGGCCGCCCACATCGACGAGGCGGCACTCTCCGAACTGGTCGGCGTCGCGGTGCGCATGCTCGACAACACCATCGATGCCTCGGGATTTCCTCTGGAGGAACAGCGTCGCGAGGCCTACGCCAAGCGCCGCATCGGCCTCGGCCTGACCGGGCTGGCGGACGCGCTGATGATGGTGGGAGCACGCTACGGCTCGCCTGACGCGGCCGACATCGCCGAGCGCTGGGCCCGGCTGGTCAACCGCGCCGCCTATGTCGCCTCGGCGCATATCGCGGCCGAGAAGGGTGCCTTCCCGCTGTTCGACCGCGAGCCCTACCTCGCCGGGGAGAGCGTGCGCGAGCTCGACGGAGATGTGCTCGAGTTGATTGCCGGGCACGGCATACGCAACGCCCTGCTGACCTCGATCGCGCCGACCGGCACCATCTCGCTGCTGGCCGACAACGTGTCGTCCGGGGTCGAGCCGGTGTTCGCCCACAGCTTCACGCGCAAGGTGCTGCAGCCCGACGGCACCCGGCGCGAGGAAGTGGTCGAGGATTACGCGGTACGGCTGTATCGCCAGAAGTTCGGCGCGGAGACAGCGCTTCCGGATCATTTCGTCACCGCGCAGACCTTGTCGCCGGACGAGCATATACGCATGCAGGCCGCCTTGCAGCGCCATGTCGACAGCGCGATCTCCAAGACCGTCAACGTCCCGGAGGACATCAGCTTCGAGGCGTTCCAGCAGGTCTATCTCGATGCCTACGCGAGCGGCTGCAAGGGCTGCACGACCTACCGTCCGAACGCGATTACCGGTTCGGTCCTGTCGACCACGCCGGTCGCGGCAGCGCCGCCGCTGCCGGTGACGGCGCTGTCGGAGAGATTGGCTCCTGCTTCAGAGAAACTCGCACGTCCGGAGAAGCTCGTCGGCAGCACCTACAAGCTGCGCTGGGCGGACAGCGAGCATGCCTTCTACATCACCGTGAACGACATCGAGGAAGCCGGGCGGATGCGTCCGTTCGAGGTGTTCATCTCGTCGGCCAACATGGAGCATTTCAGCTGGGTGGTGGCGCTGACGCGGATGATCTCCGCGGTGTTCCGGCGCGGCGGCGATGTCGGCTTCGTCGCCGAAGAGTTGAAGGGCATCTTCGATCCGCGCGGCGGCCAATGGCATCAGGGGCGTTATGTCCCCTCGCTGATCGCGGCGATCGGCGGCATCATCGAGCAGCATATGATCGAGACCGGCTTCATCGCCGCACCCGAATTGCTGGTGGCGCACGTCCCGGCGACGATCGCGGCGGTAGCGGGCGTCACGGGGAGCAGCTCCAAGCTGTTCTGCCCCAAATGCAGCCAGCCGGGTCTCGCCAAGGAAGGCGCCTGCCTTACCTGCCATCATTGCGGCTGGTCGAAATGCAGTTGAAGCCGCGCGCCGTCATACCGGATCGGAAAGGCTGAAGCGCAGGCGTCCGGCGCTGAGGCGCACGCGCAGGTGATGATACGTCGCGAGGTAGCGGACACCCACGATCGCGGCGGCAAGGCCTGACGCGCTGCCGATGCCGAGCGCCCAGCGCGGGCCGAACCGGTCCGCCACCCAGCCGACGATGGGAGCGCCGAGCGGTGTGCCGCCCAGGGCCACGGCGAGCAGGATCGCGGTCACGCGCCCGCGCATGGCCGGATCGGTGGCGAGCTGCACCGTGCTGATCGTCGTGGTGGTGAAGGTTTGCGCGGACACGCCGATGATGACGAGGGCGAGCCCGAACAGCCAGTATTCCGGCATGACCGCTGCCAGGGCGAAGCCGAACCCGAAGATCGCCGCACTGCCGGACAGCAGGGCGGGATGCGGGCTTGCCCGTCCGGCGGCGAGCAGCGCGCCGGCGACCGACCCGAGCGCCATGACCGACGTCAGCAGCCCATACCGGCCAGCTCCCGCGTGGAACACGGTCACCGACATGGTCGAGATGAAGATCGGGAAGTTGAGCCCGAACGTGCCGACCAGGAAGAGCATCAGCAGGATGGCCTTCAGGTCAGGGCGCTTCCAGACATAGCGGAAGCCTTCCATAAGTGCGCCGGGAGTGCGCCCAGTCCTATCCTTGCGATGCAGTTCACCGACGCGAAGCAGGCATAGCGAACCGATCACGGCGACATAGGAAGCGGCGTTGATCAGGAACACCCAGCCGGTGCCAACGGCGGCGATCAGGATGCCGGCGACGGCCGGGCCGATCATCCTGGCCACGTTGAACGAAGTGGA
>CAXSEE010000169.1:0-1694 GCA_964235615.1 uncultured Acetobacteraceae bacterium
TGCCGAATGCGAGCCCGATCGCCGGCGCCTGTTCCGGCAGGCGCAGCACTTCCAACGCGCGGGCACGATGGTGACGGCGGCTCAGAAAGCCGCGCTCTTCCAAGGCGGAGATCAGCCGGTGGATGCCGGATTTGGAACGAAGGCTAAGCGCATCCTTCATTTCATCGAAACTGGGAGAGAAGCCGGTCTCCTTGAGATGACGGTCGATGAAACTCAGCAACTCGTGCTGCTTGCGCGTGAGCATCGTAACTCCCTATCCGGACACGCTTCCTGATGCCCTTCCTCACACTTCGGCAAGCCCGTCCTCATGCCTCAGGGAAGCCGCCAGCGTCAGAACAAACAGGAAACACCACGCCTGTTCTATATTGGTTCCTATCCCGTCGTCAAGCATGTTGACATAATTATAGACCGAACCGGTCGAGCCGGATGATTTCCACCGAAGCTCCCGCTGGCAGTGCCGGCGCATGCGGTGGGCGCAGGACCAACGCCTCGGAGACGGCCAGCCGGCGCAGCATGCCGGAGTCCTGCTTCGGGAACGGGATCACCAAATAGCCGCCCTGGTCGTCGCGGGTCAGCGAGGCACGCAGATGATCGGCGCGATGGTCGTTGAGGGGCACCGGGGCTCCTAGCGTCGCATGGTCGGTTTCCAGGGCTTCCGCCTGGTTGCCGGACAACCGTGCAATGGCCGGCAACAGGAATAGCAGCGTGCATACCAGCGCCGATACCGGATTTCCAGGCAGCCCGAGCACCGGGATATCCGACATGCCGCCACGCGCCAGACGGCCATGCATCAGGGGCTTGCCCGGCCGCATGGCGATCTTCCAGAAGTCCACTAGGAATCCGCGCTCGCCGAGGGCGGCCTGGACCAGATCGTGGTCGCCGACGCTGGCGCCCCCCACTGTTACCAGCATGTCGCAGCGCAGCCCGTCGACGCTCCCGGCGATGGCCTGGATGTCGTCCGGCGCCGGAGGCAAAATCAGCGCCTCGCCACCTGCCGCGCGTATCGCCGCCGCCAGCATCGGCGTGTTGGAGTTGGCAATGCCTCCGGGCGGGATCGGGTCGCCGGGCAGGGCGATCTCGTCGCCGGTGGCGAGCAGGGCGATCACGGGACGGCGATGGCAGGTGATCCAGGCGTGATTGGCCGCCGCGGCCACGCCGATATCGCGCGCGCCCAGCCTCCGTCCTGCCGTCAGCACGATGTCGGAATGGGCGAAATCCTGCCCCGCGCGCCGGATGTGCTTGCCTGCGGCGATCGCCCCATTCACGGTCAGGTAGTCGCCCTCCCGGACGGCATCCTCCTGGATCAGCACGCCGTCGCTGCCGTCCGGCATGAGGCTGCCGGTGAAAAGCCTGACGCATTCGCCCGCGGCCATGCGGCCTTCGAAGGGATGCCCGGCCGGAGAGGCGCCGATCACATGCAGGCGCGTGCCCGGAGTGGTGTCGGCGGCGCGCACCGCATAGCCGTCCATGGCCGAGATGTCTCCGGGGGGATTGGACAGCCTGGCCAGGATCGGTCGTGCCGTGACCCGGCCCCAGGCGGCGTCCAGCGCCACCGATTCGGGGGTAGTTGGGCACAGCCCGTCGAGAATACGGCTTCGCGCCGCCTCCACGCTCAGCATGGCTCACACCAGGCGGCAGTCATGACCCAGCCGGCGGCAGCCATGACCCAGCCGGCGGCAGCCATGACAAGGATT
>CAXSEE010000169.1:1794-9426 GCA_964235615.1 uncultured Acetobacteraceae bacterium
CATGACCCAGCCGGCGGCAGCCATGACCCAGCCGGCGGCAGCCATGACAAGGATTAGCTTGACCTTCGGCGGCAGGATGCGCATTTTCCCGCCCCTTGAACCTCTGCCGCCACCGGGACGATCCTGATGCAGCGGGGCGGCAGTTGCGAGGATTGTCATGGCCAAGACGAACACCATCCAGATCAGGCTCGTGTCCACCGCGGACACCGGCTTTTTTTACGTCACCAAGAAGAACGCGCGGGCGCAGACTGGCAAGATGGAATTGCGCAAGTACGACCCGGTCGTGCGCAAGCACGTCGCGTTCAAGGAAGCCAAGATCAAATAGTCCGGCTGCTGGATCGCGATACGGATCATCCGGCTCAGTAGAGCTTGCCGTTCTGGCCGTAGGGAACGACGATGTCGTTCTTGTCGGCCAGATTGAGCATCGCCCTGGATCGTTCGTCGAGCGTATCGGCATCGAGGGCCCCGTTGCGCAGCCCGGACACGCGCTGGTTCCAGGCCGTCTGCTCCGCGATCGCGGCCTGCTGCCCAGCCTGCGCCTGGGACAATATCTGCAACTGCTCGGAGTAGCTCCTCAGTCCGTGCGCGCCCTGGTTGGCATTCCAGACAAAGTAGGCCACGAGGGCCAGAAAAAACGCGGGCGGCAGGGCTGCCTTGATTCGGTGCTTAACGATACGACCGAAGTTCATCCGGTAATTTCCTGACAATGCTGAATTTTAGCGCCGGCGGACGCGCTCGATCCTGGATCATCTTGTCCCGGACTGACGCCGCCACCGCAAGGAAAATCTCACTCGATCCGGAATCGACATAGGAGCTGTTGAATGAACCCGGCCCAGGCGACCTATCTGCTGGTCGAACCGTCGCATTACGACGTCTCCTACTCCATCAATCCCTGGATGCGCCCCGGAACATGGGCCGAGGACCCCGCGGCCCATCGCGCCGAAGCGGACCAGGCGTTCCGCTCCCTGGAGGCGGCGCTGCGTCAGGCCGGCGCCAAAATCGAGGTCGCGGACGGGGTCGCGGGACTGCCGGACATGGTGTTTCCGGCCAATGGCGGCATCGTCCTGGACGGCCGCGCCCTGGTGGCGAAATTCCGCTACCCGCAGCGCCAAGGCGAAGAGGCGGCCTTCCAGCGCGTCTTCGCCGGCTTCCAGGCTCGCGGCCTCATCCGTGACATCGTGCAGCTCCCCGAAGGCTGTTTCCAGGAAGGTGCCGGCGACTGCATCTGGGACGCCACCCGCCGGCTGGCCTGGACCGGCTACGGCCCGCGCTCCTCGCCGCAAAGTCCCGACGTGATCGCCGACGTGTTCGGCATCGAGCTGCACCGGCTCGAGCTCGCGACGGATCGCTTCTACCACCTCGACACCTGCTTCTGCGTGCTGCCGGGCGGGGAGGTGTTGTTCTATCCCGGCGCCTTCTCGGCGGCCGGCAACGCGCTGATCCGCGACATCGTCGGCCCCGACTTGCTGATCGAGGCCGCCGACGAGGATGCCGCGGGCTTCTGCGTCAACGCCGTCGCCCTCGACCGCACCATCGTGATGGCGACTCCCACCGATCGGCTCACCGCCGTCTTGCGCGAGCGCGGCTACGCCGTCAGCCCGGTGGCGCTGGACCCGTTCATCCTGTCCGGCGGCGGCGCCTATTGCATGACGCTGCGGCTGGACCTGCGGACGCGGTAGAGGGTCGCCAGACCCTAGGCACGCAGGATCGTCCGCCCGGCGTAGCGCGCGGCCGAGCCGAGTTCCTGCTCGATGCGGATGAGCTGGTTGTATTTCGCCGTGCGGTCCGAGCGCGACAGCGAGCCGGTCTTGATCTGGCCGCAGTTGGTGGCGACGGCGAGGTCGGCGATGGTCGCGTCCTCGGTCTCGCCCGAACGATGGCTCATCACCGCGGTATAGCCGGCGCGTTGCGCGAGCTCGACCGCCTCCAGCGTCTCGCTCAGCGTGCCGATCTGGTTCACCTTGACCAGGATCGAGTTCGCCGTGCCGGCGGCGATGCCGCGACGCAGCCGCTCCGGGTTGGTCACGAACAAATCGTCGCCGACGATCTGCAGCTTGCCTCCGAGCGTCGAGGTCAGGTGCGACCAGCCTTCCCAGTCATCCTCGGCGCAGCCGTCCTCGATCGAGCTGATCGGGTAGCGCGAGGCGAGGTCGGCGAGGTAGGCGACCATGCCGCCGGCATCCAGCGACTTGCCTTCGCCCTCCATCTCGTACTTGCCATCCCTGTAGAATTCAGTCGCGGCGCAATCGAGGGCGAACATGACGTCCTCGCCCGGCCTGTAGCCAGCCTTTTCGATGGCGCGGGTCATGAAGCTCAGCGCCTCGTCGGCCGACTTCAGCCCGGGAGCGAAGCCGCCCTCGTCGCCGACATTGGTGTTGAAGCCGGCCTCCTTGAGGCCCTTCTTGAGTTGGGCGAAGATCTCCGAGCCGATGCGCACCGCGTCCGCCAGCGTCGGCGCGCCGACCGGCTGGATCATGAATTCCTGGATGTCGATCGGGTTGTCGGCGTGCTGGCCGCCGTTGATGATGTTCATCATCGGCACCGGCAGGGTGCGCGCGAACACGCCGCCGACATAACGGTATAGCGGCACGCCAAGCTCCTTGGCCGACGCCTTGGCCACGGCGAGCGAGACGGCGAGGATGGCGTTCGCGCCCAGGCGCGATTTATTCGGGGTGCCGTCGAGATCGATCATCGCCTCGTCGATGGCGATCTGCTCGAAGGACTCCGCACCCTGCAGGGCTTCGAGGATCTCGGTCTCGACGAAGCTGCACGCTTGCAGCACGCCCTTGCCGCCGAAACGGGACTTGTCGTTGTCGCGCAGCTCGGCAGCTTCGTGGGCGCCGGTCGAGGCGCCGGATGGCACCGCGGCACGGCCGGTGGCGCCGCTTTCCAGCTCGACATCGACCTCCACGGTCGGGTTGCCGCGGCTGTCGAGGATCTCTCTGGCAATGATGTCGGTGATGGCGCTCATGGATCGGCGTCCCCTGCTGTTGCGGAGTATGCCGCTCCTTGCAGCATTTCATCCCGCTTTCCGCAAGTCTGCCCCTGCTTCGTGTAAGGCTCCTGGCGGCATCTGCCGGCCGTGCGGCGCGTAGCACTAGCTGAACGACAGCAAGGTCACGACGATGAAGCGGCTTCCGATCCTGGCGGTGATGCTCGGCTTGCTCGGGTTGCTGCCGTTCCTGGGCTGCACCATCGGCATCATCCTGTTCCCCGAGCAGGTGCCGGTGCCCAACCTGGTGATGGCCATCATCGCCTATGGTGCCGTGATCCTGGCCTTCCTGGGCGGGGTGCATTGGGGCTTCGCGCTCGAACCGGCGCCTTCGGTGGTGGCGCCGATGCAGGCCGCCACAGACAACAAGCGGCTGGCACTAGGGGTGATCCCGTCCTTGATAGGCTGGGCGGCATTGCTGGTGCCGCTGGTGGCCTCGTCGATGGTGGCGGTCCTGCTGCTGATCCTGGGATTCGTGCTGACCACCGCAGTCGAGGCCCAGGCGCATCGCCGCGGTGCCGTGCCGGGCGGCTATATGGCCCTGCGCTGGCTGCTCAGCGCCATCGTGCTGGTGTGCTTGGTCGTCGTGCTGCTCGACCGCACCTTCTGAGCGAAATCGCGCTAGTCGATCCGGTAATGGATCGGCTTGAACGCGTGGTTGTTCGACTGCAACGCCGAGCAGGCGGTCAGGCCGATGACCAGGTCCTGCTCGGCGGCGAACCGGACATGGTCTCCGGCACGGCTGCGTGGTGGATCGACCCGCAACGCACCGGTGTCGCCGTCCACGACCACGTTCATGAACACGTTGAACGCCACCGGGATCTGGTCCGGTGTGATCCCGAACGGCGCCAGCGCCGCGGCCAGGTTGCCGAAGCAGCCGCGATGGGGGGCCGTATCGCCATAGATGATCCGGAAGGTATCGGCCGAGCAGGGCGTCAGCAGGAAATCATGTCGCCCGACCTGGTCCTCGATGATGCGCAGCATGACGTTGCTGCGGTTCGAATAGAGCGGGTCCCCGGTGGTCAGGAAGATACGGCTCGCATAGTCCAGCGTGCGTCCCGACGAGACGACCTCCGCGGTGTCATGACGGTTGAAGGCCAGCAGATCCGCCACCTGCTCGCCTCGCGGGTCGATCACTGTCAGGACCTGGCCGCGGTCCAGCGTGAAGGCGGTCCCGGACCGAGGCGCGATCTCATGCGGCATCGCGGTCTTTCCCGGACGGCTGGAATGGGCAACGCCAGTCGCCATCGACCACGCGGCCGCTGTACTGCCGCGCTTCCGAGATCTCGCCGAAGCGTGACAGCATCGGGTTCTTGGAGCCGTTCAGGATGACGTCGCGGTCGAGGATCGTCGCACTCAGCCTCTCGTACTTGCCCTGCTCGCGCAGACGCTCGAACTGGTCGTGCAGGTTGAACACCAGCGCCGGCCGTTCGAACCGCCGGGCCAGGCGGCTAGCGCCCGGATGCAGCCCAACCACGAAGAAAGCCTCGCCGCCGAAGCTGAGCGAGAAATGCGGGCTGTCCGGATCGGTGCTGACACGCTCGTCGTAATCCTGTCCGAGCCAGGCGTCCTTGTCCGAGAAGGACTGCACGCGATCCCAGAGATGATGCTCGAACTCGGCCTCGCTGAGTTTCTGCGGACCCTCGAACACGACCACGAAGCTGCGGAACAGCGTCTTTTCCGCCTGGTAGTCGGCGATGAAGTCGAGCAGCTCGGGATAGATGCGCAGGTCGTCCCAGGAGGAGCGGATGTCTCGCGCCACCAGGATGCGCATCTGTCCGCGAGACAGGGCGGACTTGGCGCCGACGCAGGAAAATTCTGGATTCTGGACGAACTCCCGAAACCGCCGCGCCAGCGGCTCGTCCTCATCGACGATCGGATCTGCCATGTCTTTCACCCGCCTGCTGAACCACGATCAAGCCCCAAGCAACCCGCGAGGGCCGGTCGGGTTCTCGGATCGGGCGGACGCGGTGGCGCATGCCTGCAATGCAACGACGATGACCGAACTATTCGCGAGGCGATGATGGTGGCGAGCCTGTCCGTCCGGACCATGCAGGGAGTGGTGGAAGGACGCCGGTCCGGTGGCGTGTGCGCCTGGCGCGGGATCCGCTATGCCCGGCCTCCGGTCGGCGCCCTGCGTTTCCTGCCCCCGCAACCGCCGCAGCCCTGGCCGGGCGTGCAGCAGGCGGACAGGTTCGGGCCGGCCGCGTTGCAGGGCAGTATCGCCATGACCGGCGGCAAGCAGGTCCCGGGCCGCTTCGAGGAGGACTGCCTGCGGTTGAACATCTGGTCGCAGGCCGCGGACGATGCGCGCCGGCCGGTGATGCTGTGGATCCATGGTGGCGCGTTCCTGCTCGGCAGCGCCAACCTGTTCGACGGCACCGACCTCGCGGCTTCCGGCGAGATCGTCGTGGTGACGATCAACTACCGGCTGGGCGTGCTCGGCTTCGTCGATTTCGGTGTCGCCATCGGCGACGTGCGCGCCCCCGGCAATTGCGGCGTGCGCGACATGATCGCCGCCCTTGGCTGGGTCCGCGACAATATCGCGGCTTTCGGGGGCGATCCGGATCGCGTCACCATCGCCGGCGAGTCCGCGGGCTCGATCGCCGTCGGCCTGCTGATGCAGTGCACGGCGGCGCGCGGCCTGTTCCACGGCGCCATCATGCAGAGCGGCGCACCCGCGCTGATCCACGACCGCCGGGCGAGCCGGATGGTGGCGGCGGCCTTTCTCGACCAGCTCGGACTGCAGGGCGGGTCGCTGGAGGACCTGCAGGCGGTCGATCCGCGGCGGCTGCTGGCGGCGCAGGCCATGGTGCAGAACCTGCTCGAAGGCGGCATCGCCGCCGCTCCCTTCTTCGACGGCGATCTGCTTCCCGCGGACGCGCTGGCGGCGAGCCGGACCGAGACGGCGCCGGTGCCGCTGCTGGCCGGCTTCAACCGCGACGAGATCCGCCTGTTCGAGGTGATGCCGGGCGACCTGATGCATCGTCGCCGGCCACAACTCGACCAGCTGATCCGCGACGCGCTTGGTGGGGATGCCCAGGCCGTGCTGGATGCCTACCCGGACCGGCACCGGAGCAATCGCGAGCTTGCCAGCGACCTGTACATGGCGATGCCAACGCTGCATTTTGCCGAGCGCCATTCCCGCACGGCGCCGACCTGGTTCTACCGGTTCGACCTCGGCCACCCGTTGCTCGGTGCCGCGCACGGGCTCGAACTGCTGTTCGTCTGGAAATTCTCGGGTGTCCTGGCGGCCCTGTTGCGTGGTGGTCCCGACCTGGGACCGCGACAGCGACTCGCCCGCGAGATGCGTCGCCACTGGACCCGGTTCGTGCGTGATGGAAAAGCCGGTCAGGACTGGCCGGCCTATGACGAGAAGCGCCGCATCACCATGCTGTTCGACCGCCTATGCAGCCTGGTCGACGATCCGCAGGGCGCGCGGCGGATCGCCTGGAAGGGCAGGGACGTCGCGACCGGTGCCGCGACCGCCTTCACCGAGATCGATACGACGAACCTGCCCCTGCCCCATCGCATGAAGCAGGGACTGGCGCGCTGGAGAAGCAGGCGCCAGGCTCCGATAGTTTAGGCGCCTTTGAGCTTCTTGCTGCACTCGCTGTAATAGCCGCCGCCCTTCTGGATCCAGCGCATGCCGCCGTTGGCACTGCTCGACTTATTGACCTTGTACTGGTCCAGGCAGGTCTGCATGCGCGCCTTGCCGGCGGTCAGCTTGCTGTATTTCGGGTCCACCGCGCTCGGGAAGGTGGCGGAGCCAGACCCGGCCGCGGCCCCTGATACAGCCGCTGGAGCGGACGGCTTGGCTGCCGCCGACGTGCTGGCGGCGGCGGGAGTGGCAGCGGGAGCCGCCGCCGCGCTGGTGGACGCGGAGCCGGACGCGCACTCCGTGGTCCGGAAGGTCTTGTATTTCTCGCCGGCGGCCAGGCTGCCGTCCTGCTTGGCCGCCTTGTATTTGGCGCTGCACTCCTTGCTGGTCACGGCACCCGCCGGGCTGCCGGTTGCCATGCAGATCGTGGCCGCGGCCACGATGCTGCCGGCAAGGATCCTGATGTTGCGCATCGGTGTGGTTCCGTTCCCTGTTGAAGTCGAAAGCCCAGACGCGGGGCGGATGATCACGTTCCCGATAGAACGTTATTTTTCGCCGGTCAGCCGGCTGATCATGCTGCCGAAATCCATGTTCGGGGTGCCAGCGGCGGGCGAACCCTGTGTCGGTGCCGTGCCGTCCGGAGTCGTGGCATCGACCGCATGCGGCAGGAAATGAGCCAGGACCTGGCTTGCGGCGCCAGCCGGCAGGCCATGCTGCTGCGCCCAGGCGTCGAGTTGCGCGGGAGGGAAAACCTGCTCGATCTGGTCCGCGGAGATCGGCAGGTTATGGTTGCCGCCGATCCAGGACTCTGCCTTGTCTCCGAGGCCAGCCTGTTGAAATTTTTGGAGAATTCCCGCCGGACCGCCGGCTTCGTTCATGACCGTCGACAGCAGGTTGCCAGCGCCGGCCTGAGTGCCGCCACCGCCGCCCATCAGGCTGCCAAGGATGTTTCCTAGAAATCCGCTCATCGACTTTCGCCTTGCGTTAGGTTGAGGCCTTGGCCAGACGGTCAAAGGCCAGCAGCCGGTCGAGGACTGCC
>CAXSEE010000170.1:0-9204 GCA_964235615.1 uncultured Acetobacteraceae bacterium
CTTGCCATCGGGGGGCGAGGTCTACTCTTTAGCCTTGGCGTCTACTGGACGCGTGGCTTTTCAGTATCCCGGTGAGATCTACGTTTCGGATACACCGTCAACCCCATCGCGTCCAGCCTCGTCGCTGCACTTCCACCCGTTAAGCCACCCTGGTATCGATTTCTACTCCGAGCGTTCGCACCGGATGGCGGCTTGGGGCTCTGACTTCGTCTTCCTGGCCGGCGATGCGACCATCCGCGTTGTTGTCCCGTCGTCCGGACAGGCTCGCGCCGAAAGCATGTCCTATGATCAGGAAGGAAGCGCCTCCCTCAAGGGAGCCATGGCTCTCTTCACGGAAACTGGGCACCTTTGGGAGACGTTCGAAGACGGCCGCATCTGTGCCGCCGATCCAGCCGCGGTTCGCTGCTACGCCGTCCCGGATGGTCTCGCTCAGGGTCCTTGGTATGATCTCGTCGGAGACGGTAACGGCCGAGTAATCGCACGTTCCCTGATGGACGTTGCCACTTTCGACCCTCGGTCTCATCGGTGGTCATCGTCCACGCTTCCGGACCAAGGTGGCCTCTATGATGCTTACCATTCCAACCTTGGACTATATCGCACCCCGGATGGAAAGCTGATCACTCAGTCGGTGCAAGGGCTCGACGTTCTCGGTGCGCAAGGGTGGACTGAGCTTACCGTTGCCGAGGGTGCTCCGGCCGGAACCATTGTGAACGCGATGACCGATGGGGCGGGTCAGCTCTGGTTCCACGTGCTCGGTAGAGGTCTCGTCCGATGGATTGGCTACGGGCACTGGGACACGATCGAGAAGAGTGACGGGTTGTCCGATGGCTTCCCGTGGCAAACCGCCCAGTCTAGCGATGGTTCGCTGTGGGTCACGACGGATGACGGTGTCGATAAAGTCACCGGTCAAGGTGAACTCAGGCATGTTTCTCAAATTTTCCCAGTTCCGTCCTATGCTCTTGCAGTAACAGCGCGTGGGGATGTCTGGGCCGGCTACAGCAACAAGGGCATTCGAGTGATCGATCCGGTCTCCGGTTCGGTGGTTGTTATGGCCATGCCCGCCGTCGAGACCATCGTTCCGGTCGATCATCACATCTGGATCGGAACGGCGGCAGGTCTTTACGCTGTTGACGACAGCGCGGGACCACCTTTCCACCCAAAACTGGTGGAAGCTTTGAAGACGCCGATCATCAGCATTAAGTCGGACGGCCATGGCGGGATCTATTATCTTTGCGCCAATAAACTACATCATTTACGTCATGACAATACTGACATCATTCTGGAGGGAACGGGGTTTTCAACCAGTTTTCAACCGGTCTCAATGGTGTTCGGACCGGATGGAGCCTTATGGGTTTCCGGAGCGGGCGGCCTATTCCGCCTGACACTTCATGATGACCACATCTTGTCCTCGACATCGATCTCGACCGAGGACATCGCCTCGAACTCGGTCACCGCATTGATGGTCGACCATCGAGGGTGGATCTGGGCTGGAACCGATCAGGGCGTCTCGGTCCATGACGGCCAACGATGGGTCACCGTCGATGCTGGTCAGGGTCTGCTCTCGAACGATGTCAACGAGGATGGCATAAGGGAAGATCCGGACGGCTCGGTGTGGATCACGACAAGTCACGGTGTTTCGCATCTGCGTGATCCAGCTTCTCTTTTCGCTGATCACCCGTTACACATTACGATCCCGAAAGCTCGTGTAGGCGCCAGATCGGTCAGTGCGGGCAAGATTCCCTACAACCATGACCCGCTGATGGTTGAGCTCGCTACGCCAAACTTTGGCGAGCGTCCGGTCCTCTTCCAGTATCGCTTGTCTGGCGTTGACGGCGGATGGGTGTCGTCATCGTCCGATAATGTCCGCTACCCGTTCGTCCCGCCTGGCCGTCACGTGCTTACGGTTCTTGGCACCGACCTTCTGACGCATCGTCAGTCGCAGTCCACGGACCTTGTCATCGATGTCGGATTTCCCTGGTGGCGGCAGTGGTGGGCAGAGGGCCTTTGGAGCGCCGGCATCCTGATTGCCCTCTACGGTGCCATGCGGTTCCGCTACCGGGCCATGTATTCGCGGCAGGCGGAACTGAGGCACCTTATCGCCGAAGCGACGGCGCATATCCGTCATCAAGCGGCGCACGACCAGCTCACAGGCTTGTTGATCCGATCGGAGGTCGAGCGACGCCTTGCTGAGAGGCTCGGAGGAGATACCCTCAAGCAGGAGCTCGTCATCGGACTTCTCGACGTGGATCATTTCAAGCGTATCAACGACAGCTACGGTCATCTCGGAGGTGACGAGGTCCTTTCTTCCTTGGGAAGCATGGTAAGGAGGAGTCTTCGCAACGACGAGTTCGCCGGGCGTTACGGCGGCGAGGAGATCCTTCTTGTCCTGGACGACGGCGATGGGTGCGCTGCTGAACGTCTCCTGAATCTGCATCTCGCCATCCGCCACGACACGTTCAAGGCAGGCGGGATGCCGATTGCCGTGACCTGTTCCATCGGCGTGGCCTGGGCGTCCAAAGGCGACAACTGGGAAACCCTCATCGGTCGAGTCGATGCGGCACTTTACGAAGCCAAGGATGCCGGTCGTGATCGAGTAGTCGAGAGCCGGCCGCACGATGCATCGCAGCCTGGATCTGGAGAAGCCGTCTCCAAACCGCAGGCAAAGAGAGCTTAGGTACCGATCCCGGCAGCCGCCGTCGCGGTTGTCGGGTCGCGCGTCTGCCGCCATGCTCCCCGTGAGGCGTCCGTTCGACCGGGAGATCATGGTGGCTCTGCGTATGGAAGGCGCCGGTGCGGAAATCCTGACCGAGCCGGTGCCGGCCGGACAGAAGACGATGCGCATCGATCGCGTCTTCTGGAGCCATTTCGCGCCCAACCTCGGTCCTGGCGGCTGGGTCGTGGGCGTGCTGCTGGTGACGCTCGGACTCGATTTTCGCGAGGGCCTGCTGGCGATCCTGCTCGGCAACCTGATCGGGGCGCTGCCGGTCGCCCTCGCCGCCGCCATCGGCCCGGTCACCGGCCTGCCGCAGATGGAAGCCTCGCGGCGTGTGCTGGGGCAGCGCGGCGTCCGCCTGCCGTCCCTGCTGAACTGGCTATACTGCGTCGGCTGGGACGCGGTGAACAACGTGCCGGCCGCCGCCGCCCTGATCGCCCTGGTGGCACTCGGTGGCGCCTCCCCGCCGTTCTGGCTGGCGCTCGGCGTGCTGGCGGCGATCCAGATGGTCGCCAGCATCTACGGCCACGACATGGTGCAGGCGTTGCAGAAATACCTCGGCGGCCTGCTGCTGGTGGCGTTCGCGGTGATCGGACTGCTCGGCGCGCGCAACGCCGGCGTGCCGCACATGCACGCGGGGCCTCCGGTCGGCTTGCCGACTTTCCTGCTGGCCACCGCGATCCTGGCCAGCTTCAACCTGTCCTGGGCGTCGTACTCGTCGGACTATACGCGCTATCTGCCCGCCGCCACCTCATCGCGTCGCATCGTCTGGCTGGCGCTGGCTGGCCTGCTGTCCTCCGCGGTGCCGTTCCAGCTGCTCGGCCTGACCACCGCGTCTGGTATCGGCGAGGCGACACCGCTGGCGGTGATCACCCATCTGCAGCATGCCGCGGGCGGCCTCGGGCCTCTGGTGCTGGCGGCGATCGCGCTGTCCTCGATCACCGGCAACTCGTTCAACGACAACACCGCCAGCTACAGCCTGATCTCCGCCGGCGTACGCGTGCCCAGGGTGCTGGCGGCGATCGTCACGGCGTCGCTGGGCTACGTCATCGCGGTGTTCGGCGCCGGACGCTACGCCGAGCTCTACACCAGCTACCTGGTCGTGACGCTGTACTGGATCGCCCCCTGGATCGGCATCGTGCTCGCCGACTGGTATCTGGTCGGCCGCCAGCAGCGCGAGATCCCACCCGGCTGGACCCTGGCCGCCACGATCTTCGCCGTGACTGCGGTGCTGACGATCGCGCTGTTCTCGGTCAGCGACCTCTATACCGGGCCGGTCGCACGACTGCTCGGCGGTGCCGACATTGGCTATTATGTCGGCTTCTTTGGCGCGGGCTGGCTTTATGTGGTCAGCGCGCGCCGGGCTCCACGCTGATGCGCGGCCCACGCTGATGCGCGGCATCGAGGCGGCGGGTCACCGGCAGCAGCAGCGCGAACAGCACGGTGCCGCCGCAGGCCGCCAGGAACAGGCGATAGAACAGGTTGGTGTAGAGCGGCAGGCTCTGCGCCGGGCTGATACCGGCAACGTCGGGCATCGCCGCCATGTTGGCGACCATGCTGCCGAGATAGAACGCGACGCCGATGCCCAGGAACAGCGAGCCCATCATGAAGCCGCTGATACGCGCCGGCACGTAGCGCGCCGCGACCGCCAGTCCGAGCCCGCTGATCAGTAATTCTCCCAGCGACAGCAGCATATAGCCCCAGACCATGACCCAGGGGGAGATCAGCGGCGCGCTGCTGTTGCGGCAGCACAGCCACCAGACCAGGAAGCCGCCGGCGACGCAGACGAAGCCGAGCAGGAACTTGCCGGCAATGGAAAAATCCCGTCCGGTGGCGCCGAGCCGGTTATAGAGCCAGGCCAGTGGCGGGCTCGCAACCATGATCCAGATCGCATTCAGCGCCTGGAACTGGCCCGCCGACCAGTGGAACAGGGTGATGCCGCCGAGGTTGAACGCGAGTTGGACATTGCGCAGCGCGAACAGGGTCAGCGACGTGGACATCTGCTGATAGAAGATGAAGAACAGCATCACCTCCAGCGTCAGCAGATACATCATCAGCAGTCCGGGCCGCTCACTGGCGCTGCTGCCGCGGAAGGTCCAGATCCAGATCCCGACCACGACGGCCGCTGCCAGCCAGACGCAGTCGCGTGCCAGGCTCGCGTGCTGCAACACGAACGAGACGACTGCGATCGCGACCACCATCCCGCTGGCCACCATCGCCAGCCGCTCCGGCCGCAGCGGCTGCATGTCGGGAGCGGAGCCGATATGGTCGACGTTCCTATGCATGAAGGCATAGTTGACCAGCCCGATCAGCAGCCCCACGAAACACATCGCGAAGGCGACGTGCCAGCCGTATCTGTCCTTCAGCCAGGGGCAGAGCAGCAGCGAGACGGTCGAGCCGACGTTGACCGCCATATAATAGATGGTGAAGGCGCCATCGAGCTTGCTGTCGTCGCCCTCGTAGATCCGGCGCACCATGTTGGCCGCGTTGGACTTGAACATGCCGTTGCCGATGGTGATGGTGCCCATCGCGACATAGATCAGCAGCGTGCCGCCTACGGGCAGCGACAGGAACAGATAGCCGAGCGCCAACGTCGCCGCACCCATCAGCATGGTGCGCCGCGAGCCGAGCACCTGGTCGCCGATCCAGCCGCCGATCGCGGGGGCGGCATAGGTGAGGGCGGCGAACGCGCCCCAGAGCAGGTTGGCCTGGCTGTCGCGGAAGCCGAGCTGCTGCACCATGAACAGCAGCAGGATCGCCTGCATGCCGTAATAGCCGAACCGCTCCCATAGCTCGATGAGCAGCACGACGGAGAAGGACTGCGTTCGGCTCGGCTGGACCGAGGTGCGGGCATAGGTCGCGATCGATGCGGGCATCAGGCATTCCGGTGGCGGCAGGATACGATAGCTCGCCCGGATGACAGTTTATTGGCGAGCCTGCAAGGTCGGGAGCCGCGGTTCCAACAAGGCGTGGAAATCTGTAGGACGTGTCCGCCACTCGATCTCGATAAGGAGAACCGCATGTCCGACCGACGCTTCGTCATCCTGCTTGCCATCGCTCTCGCGTGCCCGGCTCCAGTAGTAGCGCAGGACAAGTCCGGCGTGGCCATGGCGCCGGCCGACGCGGCGATGATGCAGGGCATGGCGCATATGCACCACGAGATGGCCGCCGCTCCCATGACCGGCGAGCCGGACCGTGATTTCGTGGCCATGATGCTCCCGCATCACCGGGGCGCCGTGTCGATGGCCAAGGTCGAGCTGCAGTACGGACATGATCCCAAGATGCGTGCCCTCGCGCGCGACGTCATCGCGGCGCAGGATCGCGAGATCGTCCAGATGCGGGCCTGGCAGGCAGCCCATTCGTTACCTCTACATTGAGGGTAGTAACCTATCTGTCAGGTAAACAGACCGTTGGTCGTGTTGCACGCGACTCGGCCCAGCCTCATCTCCTTTCGTGCGGGGCGCACCGTGAGGGCGCTGAATTCCGGCGCTTCTGCCGGAAGGATAACCTGGCCGAAAGAACAGCATGGAACAGACCCTGCTCTACCGGGACGTCTCCTATATCATCGGACCCGAGCAGGATGGTCATCGCCGTTGGACCATCCTCTATGACGATGCCCCTGAAGTGGGCATATCCGGCGGCAGCGGCCTGCGTGGCTCATTCAAGACCGCGGTCATGGCGGCCCGGGACGCCATCGACGCTCGGCTCGACTCCGCCCAAGCTGCCTGATTAAGCGAAAGCGCGCATAACGCGATGATGGATGATCTCGAAAGCTTCCACCCGAGGGCCTTCGACAAGGCCGATCCGGCGCCGGACGGCTTGTTCTACACTCAGCCGCGCTTCGTCACGCATATCGATGACGGCGCCATCTCGGCGGTGACGGCGCTGTATCGCACCATGTTGCCCGAAGGCGGCGTCATCCTCGACCTGATGAGCAGCTGGGTCAGCCACCTGCCGGAGGAGATGTCGTTCGAGCGGGTCATCGGCCACGGCATGAATGCCGAGGAACTCGCCGCCAATCCGCGGCTGGATGATTACTTCGTCCAGGACCTGAACCGGGACCCGTCCCTGAAGCTGGCCGACAACTCCCTCGACGCGGCCTGCATGTGCGTCTCGGTGCAGTATCTCCAGAAACCGGTGGCGGTGTTCCGCGAGCTGGCCCGGGTGTTGCGGCCGGGCGCCCCGCTGATCATCACCTTCTCGCACCGCTGCTTCCCGACCAAGGCGATCGCGATCTGGCAGGCGCTCGATGCTCCCGACCAGCAGCGCCTGGTCTCGGTCTGCCTGTCCCGCGCCGGCCTGACCCAGATCGATACCGGAGACGTCCGTCCCGACCCGGCCGACCCGGATTGGCGCGACCCGATCTATGCGGTGATCGGCCGGACTCCGACCGAACAGCAGACACCGCAAACGCCGTAAATATAACAGCGAACCGATTAGGTTCGGCGGCAGTTTGCTCTATAGAGCGCAGCATGCCCTTTCCCACCACCCATCCTTCGCTCGAACAGGCCCTCGCCGCACGCGGTTACGCCGAACCGACCCCCGTCCAGGAAGCCTGCCTGAAGCCTGAGACGGCCGGGCGCGACCTGCTGGTCTCCGCTCAAACCGGCTCCGGCAAGACCGTGGCCTATGGCCTCGCCGCGAGCGCCACCCTGCTGGGGGACGCTCCGCGTTTCGAGCGGGCCGGTGCTCCCCTGGCCCTGGTCGTCGCGCCCACGCGGGAGCTCGCGGTCCAGGTGCATCGCGAGCTGTCGTGGCTCTACGCCGAGACCGGCGCGCGCATCGTGCCCTGCATCGGCGGCATGGACGTCCGGCGCGAGGCCCAGGCGCTGGCGGCCGGCTGCCATATCGTCGTCGGCACGCCGGGACGGCTCTGCGACCATCTCAGCCGCGGCCGCCTCAACCTCGCCGAACTGCGCATCGTCGTGCTCGACGAGGCCGACGAGATGCTCGACCTCGGCTTCCGCGAGGAGCTCGAGACGTTGCTCGATAAAACGCCCGACACCCGCCGCACGCTGCTGTTCTCGGCCACCATCGCACGCGAGATCGCCTCGCTGGCGCGCCGCTACCAGCATGACGCGCTGCGCATCGACACCGCATCCGGCAACCGCCAGCAGCATGCCGACATCGAGTATCGCGTCGTGCTGACCGCCCGCGACGAGGAGGAGCACAGCATCGTCAACGTGCTGCGCTTCTTCGAGAGCCCGACGGCGATGGTGTTCTGCAACACACGCGAGATGGTCCGGCACATGCACGGCAGCCTGCTGGAGCGCGGCTTCGCCTCGGTGGCGCTGTCCGGCGAGCTCAGCCAGAGCGAACGCTCGCGCGCGCTGGAGTCGCTGCGCACCGGCCAGGCGCGGGTGTGCGTTGCCACCGATGTCGCCGCGCGCGGGCTCGACCTGCCCGACCTCGGACTGGTGATCCATGCCAGCCTGCCGACCGACCCGGCGATCCTGCTGCACCGTAGCGGGCGCACCGGTCGCGCCGGACGCAAGGGCATCTGCGTGGTCATCGTGCCCGGCCTGCGCAAGCGACGCGCCGAGACCCTGCTCGACGCCGCCAACGTTAGCGCGAGCTGGAGCGGGCCGCCTACCCCGGACGAGATACGCGCGCGCGACAGCGAGCGTCTGCTGGCCGACCCGCTGCTGTCCGAGCAGATCGCACCCGAGGACATGGCCTTGGCCCGCACCCTGCTCGAGGGCCGCAGCGCCGAGGAGATCGCGGCAGCCCTGATACGCATGCACCGTGGCCGGCTGCCCGACCCAGAGGAGATCACCGCGGCCTCGGCGCGCGCGCTGGAACGTCGCCCCGCACGCCCTTCGCACGAAGCACGCCCGGGGCACGAGGCACGTGAGCCGCGATACGAGGGCGTGCCGCGGGTCCGCGCGGATCGGCCTGACCGTATCCCGCCCGGCCAGGGGGTATGGTTCCGGATGCCGATCGGCCGGCAGGAAAAGGCCGATCCGAAATGGCTGGTGCCGCTGATCTGCCGCGTTGGCGGCGTCACAAAAAAGGACATCGGCGCCATACGCATCGCCGACCGCGAGACCCTGTTCGAGATCAGCCCGACCATGCTGGAACGCTTCAAGGGCTGCATCTCGGCGATGGACAATGACGAGGTGCGTATCGAAGCCGCGGCGGGGGCGCCTCCCACCTCGAAGGCCGCCGGTTACGGTGCGGCGAAGCGTCCACGGCCAACACCGGGCGCGTCTTCGCGTAAGCGGGCCTAATGTCCCGGCGGGTCCGAGGCAGTGCTCCGGCCTTTCCAAGACGCTGGATTTCCGCCCGATAGGCAGGTTACGCTCCCTACACGAAACAAGCGCTTTGTGTCGTGCCGGGAGACGATCGTTGAGTTCAGGCACGCTTGCCGTGGTGGCGCTCTGGTTGGGTGGCGTGGCCACTATCTGTCGTGAGGACCCGTTTGGCCGCCCCATACTGGGAGCGGCCATTGCCCTTGCAGGCGCGGCCCTGATCGGGACGCTCGGCTAGAC
>CAXSEE010000171.1:0-9204 GCA_964235615.1 uncultured Acetobacteraceae bacterium
AAGCCGGCAGCAAGGCAAGCGGATGATTGTTCGAGCAGATCCCGCAACTCCTGCCGCCGCGAGAGGAATTGAAATGTCAGAGCCGTTCCTGGAGTTCTGGGGCAAGGCGCAACCATCGGAGGGCGCTGCGGCAGGCTGGCATCCGGCCGCCTGCCACTGTCTGGACGTCGCAGCCGTGGCCAAGGCGCTGTTGCACGCCCATCCTGCTGCCGCTCGTCACGTCGCGGAGGCTTGCGCATGGGCGCCAGAAGCGTTCATCGACACCAGCGTCTTCCTCATCGCGCTGCACGACATCGGCAAGTTCTCGCGCCCGTTCCAGGCCAAGGCGCCGCAGCACTGGCCGTCGGTGCTCGGGCCATACCGCAACGAGCCAGGTCCGCACCATACCGAGGCAGGGCTCCGCTTGCTGAGAGAACCCAGGATCCTCGACGTCCTGGACGAGGCCTTGCCCGGCTGGACGAAACAATCCACCGACGCGCTGCTCGACGCCGTCGCCGGTCACCATGGGAGACCCGTGCTATGCCCACCACCACTTGAGACAAACATCGCCTGCACAGCCTGCCTCGATGCCGCGCATGCCTTCGTGGCAGCGACAGCCGGCCTGATCAAGCCGTCTCCGCTCGCACCTCCACCAAAACGGGCCGCGGAAACCGCAAGCTGGTGGCTCGCCGGCCTCACCACCCTGTGCGACTGGATCGGATCAGGAACACAATGGTTTAGATACGAGGGCGATGCCGTTCGGTCGCTGGAGGGCTACTGGCTCAAGGCGCAGCAGCGTGCAGAGGTCGCGGTGGCCGAAAGCGGCCTGTTGCCGGTGGCACCCAACCCTGCCCCGGGTCTTGCCATGCTGATGCCGCAGATCAAGGCGCCAACGCCGATGCAGGCTCTCGCCGAGGGGCTGACGCTGCCGAATGGCCCTGTATCGATCATTGTCGAGGACGTCACCGGCGGCGGCAAGACAGAAGCGGCGCTGCTGCTGGTCCAGCGCCTGATCGCCGATGGCCGCGCCGATGGTTTGTTCATCGCGCTGCCGACGATGGCGACCGCGGACGCCATGTTCGACCGTCTCGCCGAAAGCTATCGCCGGCTCTTTACCGAGCAGGCACGGCCATCGCTGGCGCTTGCGCATGGGCATGCCGCGCTGAACGACCTGTTCCAGGGCAGCATCCTGGCCAAGGCCGCCGCCGCGGATCTGGAAGCGACGGATGCGGAGGATACGGCATCGGCACAGTGCGCGGCCTGGCTGGCGGAGGAACGCCGGCGGGTATTCTTCGCCCATGTCGGCGTCGGCACGATCGACCAGGCGCTGCTCGCGGTGCTGGCGGCACGTTACGCGGCACTGCGGCTGTTCGGCCTGTCCCGCAAGGTGCTGGTGGTGGACGAGGCTCACGCCTATGACCCGTACATGTCGGAAGAGCTCGACCGTCTGCTGGCGTTCCACGCCATGCTGGGCGGAAGCAGCATCATCCTCTCGGCGACCTTGCCGCAGGTCCGGCGCAATGGATTGCTTCATGCGGTCGCGAACGGCCTGGCCGCGGCACCTTATGAGGCCATGAAATTCGATTATCCGCTGGTGACGGTGGCTGGCCGCCGTGGCGGCTTCGAATGCGCCGTACCGATACGCGAGGAACTGCGGCGAAACCTGCCGGTGCGACGGCTGTCCGATACGGCAGAAGCGGTAGCACTTCTGGTGCAAGCGGCCCATGCCGGCGCCTGCGCGATCTGGATACGCAACACGGTGGACGATGCGCGGGCGGCAGGCGAGGCACTGCGCAAAGCGGGGATCTTGCCCGTCCTGTTCCATGCCCGCTTCGCCATGGGTGACCGGCTGGCCATACAGAGGAACGTGCTGTCCTGGTTCGGAAAGGAGGCCGCGGATCGAGCACCGGACGGCATCGGGCGGGTGCTGGTGGCAACCCAGGTGGTGGAACAGAGCCTCGATCTCGACGCCGATGTGCTGGTCACCGACCTGGCCCCCATCGAACTTCTGATACAGCGTGCCGGACGCCTGCAGCGGCATCCTGAGCGACACAGGCCGCCTGGATTCAAATCCCCAGAATTTCTGGTGCTATCGCCCGATCCGGTGGATCAGCCGGAAGAGGATTGGGCGGAGGATGCCGCGATCGGCGGCACGCGCTTCGTTTATGGCGTTCATATCCTGTGGCTCAGCGCGCGGACGCTGTTCGGGGCAAAGACGATCCACGTGCCGGAAGGCATCCGGCCCCTCGTGGAGGCCGTCTACGGAGACGCGGCCGAGAACATCCCGCCAGCCCTTCAGACAGCACAGGAGAAGGCCGATGGCGACGGTCTGGCGCAGAGAGGACATGCCCGGGCAAACCTGCTCGAACTGCGGAAGGGCTATACCTACCTCAGCGGCAAGTGGGCGCATGATGTCGTCATGCCGACCAGGCTTGGAGACGACTACATCACCTTCCGCATGGCGCGGGAGGAAAACGAGGCACTCGTGTCCTGGTTTGCCGATGACGATCCCGCGCGGGTCTGGGCATTCTCCGAGATCGCCCTGCGGCGGAGCATCGCCGATGAGGAAATCATCCCAGCGCGGCTGATGCCAGCTCTCGCCCGGCTGCGCGCGGGCTGGAGAGCATGGCAAAAGGATATCCCCATTCTGGTCATGACGCCGGGTGAGGCCGGTGCCTGGACAACCGTGGCACTACGACGTGGAACGAAGGTATGTCTCGACTACGACCAGGATTGGGGTTTTGTGGTCAGATGAGAAGCTTGGCAGGAACCATCGCCCGTGTCACATCACGGCGTTGCTGACTAAATTCCCGCTGGAAACGATTCCTGATTGATCGAAACGTTTCCGGGATGATCCGGTAGCTTGTTCTACGCGAACTGGATCGAAAGCGTGTTCCCTGCATCGCAGGGATAAGGTAGCTTGGTCCACTCTTCACTGGACCAAACATTAGAGAAATTCATTTGACACTTGTTACGATATCGATCATAAAAGAACGCGATCGACACGGCAGCCAAGAGGAGTTTCAAGATGACGCCGCCCATATAGCAATCGACAGCAAGAACGACATGTCATCCTCAGCGGTGGAGTTCTTTCCGCCGCTACCCTTGTGTAAGGGACATGACCAATGTTTGCAGTTTGGTGAGTTCAGGGTTTTCCATCCTTGATAATCAATGGATTCCAGTAAAGAATCGCAACGAAACTCAGGCCTTCGTATCACCTGCCCAGATCACCTCCCTCGACATCATTGATCTCGCATGGCCACGCCCCGACTTTCGCATCGCCTGCCTTGAATTCCTGATCGGTCTGCTCGCCACCGCCTGCCCACCGGAAGACGAGGAGGCCTGGATGAAATGGTGGCGCGATCCGCCATTGCCCGAAGTGCTGCAAGCCGTCTTCGCACCATTCAAAGCCGCATTCCTGCTCGACGGTGATGGGCCACGTTTCTGTCAGGATGCGGAAGATTTTATTGGAGAAAGCGTTCCGGTCGAACGATTGCTGATCGACGTTCCGGGAGAGAACACGATCAAGCGCAACGCCGACCTGATGGTGAAACGCAATCGCGTTCCGGTCCTTGGACGCGCGGCCGCCGCCATGGCGCTCTACACGCTGCAGGCATTCGCACCCTCCGGTGGCGCCGGCCATCGCACCTCCTTGCGCGGCGGCGGCCCGTTAACAACGCTGATCGTGCCGACATCATCGATTGAGGGCGCCCCTTCGCGCAGCCTTTGGCACCTGCTCTGGGCGAACGTTCCCTATGGCGAGGTGCCGACCAACCGTGAACTCCCTCTCGTGTTTCCGTGGCTTGCGCCAACCCGTCGCAGCGAAGGCGATGTCAGCACGACCCTGGGTGGTCCTCATGCTCATTTACTACAAGCCTTCTGGGGTATGCCGCGCCGCATCCGGCTGGAGTTTCGAGCCAGTTTGCCTGGCGAAGTCTGCGGCCTGACTGGCGAGACGGATCCAGTCGTCGTGACCGGTTTCCGTACCCGTCCCTGGGGCGTGCAATACGCCAGCGCCGCGCGCTTTCATCCACTCACCCCGACCTACAGACCAAAGACAGGCGACCAGCCTTTGGCTGTGCATCCGCAGCCGGACGGGATCGGATATCGGCATTGGAGCGGGCTGGTCGGAGCAGGCGAAAAATCCATGCCTGCCGCTACCGTCATCGAATTTGTCAAACGCGAACCCCGGCGTGATGGTCGTGGCTGGCAGGAGGCACGGCTGCTGGTGGCAGGCTACGACATGGACAACATGAAAGCCCGCGCCTTCGTCGAGACCGAGATGCCTTTCTTCGTCATCACGCAGGAAGACTTGCGGCATGCCTTCCTGGCTTTCAGCCGCCGCATGGCCGATGGCGCGACCGAGGTTGCCGGAATGCTGCGGATGCAGTTGCGTATCGCACTGAACATCAACGAGTCTGATCGCGCTCTGGTGGACAGCATACGACAGCGTTTTTTCGAAACGACCACAACAGAATTTTGGAAACTGCTGCGCCTCGCGGTGCAACGTGAAGAAAAGATCAGCGATGACGAGCGCCGGCACGCCGCCCGCGGCTGGCTTCGCACGCTGCGCCGTCACGCGCTGGATCTTTTCGACGAAGCGGCTCCGCTCGATCCTTTGTCACCTGGTGCGTCCGGTAAGATGAAGGACGGCAAATGGGTACCTCCACCCGTCGTCACGGCCCGGCGCAACCTGGGTATCGGCCTCGCCGGTTACGGCAAGATCGGGGAGGCGCTGTTCCGGGCGCTCCAGCTGGAGTCGCCGGCAAGATCCGCGAAACCCAAGAAGGAGGCACGCCTGGATGCTTGAGCAATCCCGCGACAGCAAGGTGGCCGCGCGCTGGTGGTTCGAACTGCAGCCGAACGAGAAGCATCCCGATCCGTCCCGACGCAGCGGCAATCGTCCAGCCCTGGCTCGCCTGCGCCGCTGCACGACCGTGGCGGAGGCGGGCTCGGAACGCGAGGCTCTCGAACTTGCCCGCAGCCTGGGTGCCACTCCGGGCCAGCCGCAACGACTGGAGAGTGCGCTGCTGGCCGCCATCGTGCTTGCGCATGTGCGGCAGGACGACCGCGGCATTTCGGTCGCCCGCCGCCTGGGCGCTGGTGGCGCCGATCGCCGCGCGCCGATGAGCCCGCTGCGCCTCTCCCGGCTGCTGACCGCGGACAGCATCGAGGAACGGCTGATCGCCTTCCGACGCGTCGTCGCCCTGCTGAGTGGCTACGCGAACGTCGCTAATCTCTCCCGCGCCCTGCTCGACTGGTCGCAGCCCATCCGGATCGAGTGGGCGTTCGACTATCACGACGTGCCGCCTCCCGGCATTGACGTCCTTCCCACGCCTGATCAGCCCATCGCCGGAGACGCCGCATGAGCCGCTTTCTGCAAATGCATCTGCTGACCTTCTATCCGCCCGCCAACCTGAACCGGGACGATGCCGGACGGCCGAAGTCGGCGGTGGTCGGCGGCGTGCCCCGTCTGCGCATCTCTTCGCAATCCCTCAAGCGGGCCTGGCGTATATCGGATGTCTTTGCCCAGGCCCTGGAAGGGCATCTCGCCAAGCGCACCCAGCGCCTCGGCGAGGTCGTGGAAAAACATATGCATAGTCAAGGCGTCGCCGCCGACAAGGCGCAGAAGATCGCCCGCGCCATTGCGCAGTCCTTCGGTGCGCTCAAGAAGGAGAATGATCCCAAGCCGACGCGCATCGAACAGCTTGCCTTCGTCTCGCCGGAGGAGTTCACCAAGGCCCTCGACATGGCCGAGCGGATGGCGGCTGGAGCGCCCGCGCCGGCGCCGGCCGATCTCCTGGGGCGTACCGACGCCGCGGCCGATCTCGCGATGTTCGGCCGGATGCTGGCCGCCACCCCTGATTTCAACCGGGAGGCCGCGGTGCAGGTGGCCCATGCCATCACCACGCACAAGGCGGTGGTGGAAGACGATTATTATGTCGCCGTCGATGATCTCAATACCAGGGAGGAGAATGCCGGCGCGGGATTCATCGGAGAACAGGGATTTGGTTCCGGCATATTCTACCTCTATCTCTGCATCGACGTGACGCTGCTGAACCGCAACCTGGGCGGCGATACGACCTTGGCGGCTGCAGCGCTCGCAGCCCTTGCCGAAGCGGCAGCCACCGTCGCACCGGGTGGCAAGCAGGCGAGCTTTGCCAGTCGTGCCCGCGCCCATTTCATGCTTGCGGAACGGGGAGACGCCCAGCCGCGCACTCTTGCTGCGGCCTTCCTTAATCCAGCCCAGGGGGAAGACCCGATCCAGGCGTCGATCGACAAGCTCGAAGATTGGCGCGGCAAACTGGACGCGGCCTACGGTCCCGCCGCCGAGGACTGCGCCCGACTGGACGTGCCGGGCGGCCGCGGCTCCCTGGCTGACGTCGTGGGCTTTTGTCGCAAGGCAGCCGGAGGCTAAAGGCGAATGGCCGCGATCCTCACCTTCGTCCTGGTGGCTCCCTTCGGCGCCATGGGGTCTGTGGCAGTAGGCGAGAGGCGCGCCGGCTGGGATCGGCCGGGACGTTCCGCCGTGCTCGGGCTTATCGCCGGCTGCCTGGGTCTGGAGCGGACCGAAGAGGAAAGCCATGCGGCGCTCTCGTCAGGGCTGGGCTTGGCGATCCGGCGCGAGGGTCCCGCAACACCGCTGCTCAGCGACTACCACACCGCCCAGACCGCACCGGCCAGGAAGAAACGGGCTTTCTCCAGCCGTAGCGAGGAGCTTTCCGCGGACGAGCGGGAGACGATGCTCACGCGCCGTGACTACCGGGCCGACATCGCCTTCACCGTGGCGCTATGGCGACGTCCGTCGTCGCAGCCGCCGTGGCCGTGGACATTGGAGAGCCTGGCCGAGGCCATGACCGCCCCACGCTTCGTGCCCTACCTCGGACGCAAGTGCTGCCCTCTGGGCTTGCCGATGCAGCCTCGCATCAACCAGGCCGAGACGATCCGGGAAGCTTTCGCACAGCGCGACGCATCGGCCAGCGCACTCGAACACGCTGCCCTGCGTCCCCTGCGTCGTGCCGGAGGCGGCATGGTCTGGGCGGACAGGGCTGGCCCGGACGAGCCCGAACTGGGGTTGCAGGAAGCGTATAACGAGCTTCGCCGGGATCAGCTGCTCAATCGTGTCCGCTGGCAATTCAGCCTGCGCGAGGAAGTGGCGGCGCATTGGCCGGAGCATGCGGCATGACCGCTCTCTGGCTCACCCGCGCGCATTTGCACCAGGATGCAAGTTTGGCAGCACTGGCGCCCGTGCTGCTGCCCGAAGACCCAAGCTTTCGTACTGGCATGGCGCATCGCCTGGTCTGGACGTTGTTTGCAGACGATGCAGATCGGACCAGAGATTTTCTCTGGCGGGAGGACAAGCCGGGCTGCTTCATGATCCTGTCGCCCCGGCCACCGGTGGCGGAAGCGGAGCGCCTGTTCAGGATCGATACGAAATCATTCGCACCGGTGCTCGATCGCGGCGATCGGCTGGGCTTCCTGCTTCGCGCCAATCCGACCATCGACCATGCCGTGCCCGGCCGCCTGCGCCGGAGTTCACGCAGCGACGTGGTGATGGACGCACTCAAGCCGGTGCCTCAGGGAGAGGCACGCCAGAAGGCGCGGCCGCAGGTCATCCAGGAGGCGGGGGCTGCCTGGCTCCGCCGAGTGGGTGCGCGATGCGGCTTCCTGCCGATCACGGTCCAGGCGGATGGCTATGATCAGCTCAGGATCCCTCGCACTCCGGGAAAACTGCCGATCAGCGTATCGACGATCGAATTCGAGGGCGTGCTGGAGGTGACGGATCCCGACGTCTTCCTGGAGCGGCTGAAGAATGGTTTCGGCCGCGCACGCGCGTTCGGCTGCGGCCTCATGCTGATCCGCCGGGCCTGAACCCCATGCCGAATGCCGTAGCGGGCCTGCCCCCGCCGAGGCCGATTCCACTCAAGGAACGCGCGTCCATTCTTTTTCTGGAGAAGGGACAGCTCGACGTGGTCGATGGCGCCTTCGTGGTGGTGGATGCGCGGGGTGTGCGCATCGTCATTCCCGTCGGCGGTATCGCCTGCCTGATGCTGGAACCGGGAACACGCGTCAGTCACAACGCGGTGGCGCTTGCGGCGCGCGCGGGCACCTTGCTCATCTGGGTCGGGGAAGCGGGCGTTCGCCTCTATGCCGCCGGGCAGCCGGGTGGCGCCCGTTCGGATCGCCTGCTCTATCAGGCACGGCTTGCGCTGGACGACGATGCGCGACTGCGGGTGGTGCGTCGGATGTATGCCATTCGTTTCGGAGAGGATGCGCCGGCGCGGCGTTCGATCGACCAGCTTCGAGGGATCGAAGGGGCGCGTGTCCGTGAGACGTACAAGCTGCTCGCGCAGAAATACGGCGTGACCTGGGAGGGCCGACGTTATGATCCTCGGGATTGGAGTGGTGCGGATCTCGTCAACCGCTGCCTCAGCGCAGCGACGGCGGCGCTCTACGGCATCACCGAGGCGGCGGTGCTGGCTGCGGGTTATGCGCCGGCGATCGGCTTTCTCCACACAGGCAAGTCGCAGAGCTTCG
The DNA here is from genome assembly GCA_964235615.1 of uncultured Acetobacteraceae bacterium. Classification (GTDB taxonomy): domain Bacteria; phylum Pseudomonadota; class Alphaproteobacteria; order Acetobacterales; family Acetobacteraceae; genus Lichenicoccus. The sequence goes on from CAXSEE010000171.1 coordinate 8,518, forward strand.
TCTATGACATCGCCGACCTGTTCAAGTTCGAGACGGTCGTGCCGGAAGCTTTCCGCGTTGTGGCAGCTGTCGAGAAGGGCCGAGGTGTCATCGATGGCGTCCCGATCGGGGATCCGGTGGGTGCCGTGCGCCGGCGTTGCCGTGACGCATTCAGACGCGACGATGTGCTGGCCCACCTCATCCCGGCGATCGAGGATGTGCTGGCGGCAGGCGGACTTCCAGTGCCGCTACCCGCGGAGGAAGCGATGCCCATCGCCATTCCGGTACCGGAGGCTTCGGGGGATGTTGGTCATCGTGGTTGAGAATGCGCCGCCGCGGTTGCGCGGGCGGCTGGCGGTCTGGCTGTTGGAAGTGCGGGCGGGCGTCTATGTCGGGACCTACGGCAGGCGCGTGCGGGAGATGATCTGGGAGCAGGTGCGCGCCTACATCGAGGATGGCAATGGTGTCATCGCATGGGCCGCACCCAACGATGCAGGCTTCGAGTTCGACACCTGCGGCAAGAGCCGGCGCGTGCCGATAGACCTGGACGGTTTTCGCCTCGTAGCCTTTACTGCCGAGGCCGAATGGGCACCCTCCCTGGTGGTGCCGGACAAGCGGAAAAAGCGGTAGGTTCTTTGACACGTAAATCTGGAAGATATTTCAATATGTTCCATGAAGAGTGTTCCCCGCAGACGCGGGGATGAACCG
>CAXSEE010000172.1:0-9179 GCA_964235615.1 uncultured Acetobacteraceae bacterium
CCGGCATAGATGTCCTGCCACCTTGACCACGTGGCCGGGCGGTGTCCATCTCCCTGCCGTTCGCCCTCCCGCAAGGCCCGGCCCTCATGTTCCAGAGCCCGTTTCTCCAGGAAGCCGAAGCGCGCGGCTTCATCTTCCAATGCACCGACGGCGAGGCGCTCGACGCCGCCCTGATGTCGGGCGTGGTGAGCGGCTATATCGGCTTCGACGTGACCGCCGACAGCCTGCATGTCGGCAGCATGATCCAGATCATGATGCTGCGCCTGCTGCAGAAGCATGGTCATCGTCCGGTGGCCCTGCTCGGCGGCGGCACCACCCGCATCGGCGATCCGTCCTTCCGCGAGGAGGCACGGCAACTGCTCGACGAGGCCGGGATCGAGCGTAACCGCCAGGGCATACGGCGCAACCTGGAGGGGATGCTGCGGTTCGGCGACGGACCTTCCGGCGCGATCCTGGCCGACAACGCCGAGTGGCTCGACAAGCTCGGCTATATCGACCTGCTGCGCGACGTGGGCGTGCATTTCAGCGTCAGCCGTATGCTCGGGTTCGACTCCGTGCGCCAGCGGCTGGAACGCGAGCAGGGGCTCACCTTCCTCGAATTCAACTACTCGATCCTGCAGAGCTACGACTTCCGCGAGCTCGGACGGCGCTACGGCGTCAGCCTGCAGATGGGCGGCTCGGACCAATGGGGCAACATCGTATCCGGCGTCGAGCTGGTGCGACGGACCGACCAGAGGCAGGTGTTCGGCCTGACCACGCCGTTATTGACCACCGCTTCCGGCGCCAAGATGGGCAAGACCGCTTCCGGCGCGGTCTGGCTGTCGGCCGAGCGCCTGCCGCCGTTCGACTATTGGCAATTCTGGCGCAACACCGAGGATGCCGACGTCGGCCGCTTCCTGCGCCTGTTCACCGAGCTCGACATCGCCGAATGCGACCGGCTCGGCAGCCTGGCCGGCGCCGGGATCAACGAGGCCAAGAGGATCCTGGCAACCGAGGCGACGGCGCTATGCCATGGGCGCGCGGTGGCCGAAGCCGCCGCGGAGAGCGCCAGGATGATGTTCGAGGCCGGCTCCGGAGGGCAGGGCGTCGCCGGGACCTTGCCCTCGCGCCTGGTCGATCCGGCCAGCCTGGAGGCAGGCATCCCGGTCTACCGGATGTTCGCCGAGATGGGCCTGGTCGGCAGCAACAGCGAGGCGCGCCGACTGATCCGTGGCGGCGGGCTGCGGGTGAATGACGAGCCGGTCCATGACGAGAACCGGATCCTGTCTTCAGGCGACCTCGCGGACGGGGCAATCAAGCTGTCGGTCGGCAGGAAGCAGCATCTGCTGGTCCGGATCAGCTAATCGCCGGGCGCCCCTGCCATCGCCGAGGACACCGGCTCGTTGATGGCCAGGCCGGACACCATATTTGCCAGCGAAACCCCGCCGAGCGCCTCGCGCATCGCGACCTCGGCCAGGTTGAAGGTCTCGCCGAGCAGGCGCGGAACGTGCCGTCCTACCGGGCAGGCCGGGTCTGGCGCCGCATGCAGCGGCAGCAGCGGCAACGCCGGCGCGGGATTGACCGCTCCCCACACGTCATCGAGCGTGATGCGCTCAGCCGGGCGTCCGAGCGCCGCCCCTCCCTGCCCTCGCTGCACGCGCACCAGCCCCGCCCGTGCCAGCAGGCGCATGATGCGTCGTATCACCACCGGATTGGTGTTGACGCTGACGGCAATGCGGGGGCTGGTCAGGCGGCCATCGGGATCGATGGCCATCATCAGCATGATGTGTGTGGCGACGGAAAAGCGGGTTGCGATCATGGCTCGATCAGAATGCAGATCGGCTCGCGGAGTTCAGGGGTAAAAATCACCGCTTGCGGCAATGGCCCCATTTCGGCATCACGAATGGCCGATGCAGATCAGCCTGCCCGAGAACTCCCTCGCCATACGACGCGCCGCCGCCCGGCTGTGCGGACAGCTCGGCTGGTCGGTGCTGCATGAGGTGCCGCTGCCGAATGGCCGGCGCGCCGACATCCTCGCCCTGCGGCAGGATGGCGGCTTTGCCTGCATCGAGGTCAAGTCCGGCCCGCGCGATTTCCTGACCGACTTCAAGTGGCGGGAGTACCGCGACTATTCCGACGCGCTCTATTTCGCCGTGGACGAGGATTTCCCCCTCGCCCTGTTGCCCGAGGATACCGGCCTGGTCGTGGCCTGCGTGGGCGGTGCCGGATGCCGGCCGGGCAGCCTGTTCGCCCATGATGCCGAAATGCTGCGCGAGGCGCCGGCGCATGGCCTGAGCCCGGCGCGGCGGCGCGCGCTCACGCACCGTTTCGCCACCCTCGCGGCCCAGCGTCTCGCCATGCTGGAGGATCCCGCCATCACCGCCTCGTTGCGAGCAGCCTTGCGCGCGGAATGAGCGCGGGCCAGGCTCCGGTTGTTACAGCCCGTGAGAAATGCCTTGAACTCGGAAGCCCTCAATCGACGCCTCGAGGCTGCCACCACCATCGTCGAGGAGGCCGCCGCCCTGGCGATGCGCATGCGGCCGCTGCCCGGGATGGGCACTGCCACGATGAAAGGCGCTCAGGACTGGCTGACCGAAGCCGATGGCGCCGTGGAAGCCCTGATCGCCGGCCGCATCGGCGCCCTGTTCCCCGAGGACGACTTCCAGGGCGAGGAAGGCGGCGAGAAGGATCGCGCGCCGGGAGCGCCGTCCAGCCTGCGCTGGGTGGTCGACCCGATCGACGGCACCGCCAACTACGCGCGTGGAAGCTCGCGCTGGTGCGTGTCGCTCGGGTTGCTGGCCGATGGCGTGCCCGCGCTCGGCCTGCTGGCGGCACCGGCGCTGGACGAGAATTATGCCGCCCTGGCCGGCCATGGCGCCACCCTCAACGGCAGGCCGATCCGGGCTTCGGAGACCACCGACCCACGCTCGGCGATGATCGAGATCGGCTGGGGACCCAAGGTCACGACGCCGGCCTACACGGCGATGATCGAACGCATGATGGCACTGGGCGCCGCCCCGCGTACCGGCGGCTCGGGCGCACTGGCGCTGGCCGAGGTCGCCTGCGGCCGGCTGGATTGCTACGTCGAGTTGTCGATCAACCTGTGGGATGTGGCCGCGGCACTGGCCATCCTGGGCGAGGCCGGCGCCGTGGTGTCGCCGTTCCTGCGCGACGGCGGCCTGCACGGCGCGATCCCGATCCTCGCCGCTGCGCCGAACCTCGCGGAGGCGCTCTCGAATGCCTCTGGATTGTCCCTGGTTTAGGCGTACAAGACGTGTCGCCGATGAGGAAGATGATGCGAACACGATCGAGGATGCTAATGCGACCCAGGCTGGCCGTTGCGATGTTCCTGTCGTCTTCGGCCCTGATGCTGCCAGCGCCCCGCGCCGCCCAGGCGCAGATGGTCAACTCCGATCGCCAGGAGCAGCAGCAGCGGCTGGTCGACCGGGCCACGCTCTCCGCCCAGGACGTGCTCGACTGGCGCGGGAATGGCGATCAGGCCCAGCGCTTCCTGGCCCGTGCCAAGGGCGTGGTGATCTGCCCCAGCATCTTCCGCATGGCCTTCATCTTCGGCGGTTCCGGCGGCGGCTGCGTGCTGCTGGCGCGTGACGGCTCCGGCTCCTGGTCGGCGCCGGCCTTCTACTCGATGGGCTCCGGCTCGTTCGGCGCCCAGGCCGGCGTGCAGGACGCGGAACTGATGATGTTCATCATGACCCGACGGGGTCTGACCGCGATCATGGACAGCCACTTCAAGTTCGGCGCGAACGCGTCGATCACCTTCGCGACACTGGGCGCCGGCATGGAAGGCGCCACCACCACGGCCCTTCTCGCCGACATCGTCGCCGTCGAGAAAAGCTCGGGACTGTTCGCCGGCCTCTCGTTGCAGGGCAGCATGCTGTCCGCCGACAGCGTGGGCAACCGCGCCTATTACGGCCAGCCGGTCGGCGTGGAAGACATTGCCGTGGCCATGCGGGTGAACAACCGGGGTGCGGATCCCCTGCGCGCGGTGCTGATGCGCTATGGCAACTACCACCAGCCCATGCCCGCGAGTCCAGCCCGCGGCGCAGCACCCGAGCCTTCGCCCTATCCGCCGCCATATCAGCCGAACACCGTGTATGGTGGCAACGCCGATGCTGCGGAAAGCAATGCCGGCGGCGCTACCGGCGCGCCGGTGCAACTGGCGCCTGACGCACCGGTGCAGAGCCAGCCGCTGCCGCCGCGCTAGCTCAGGCCGGTATATCCTAGCTTAGGCCGGGACGTAGGAACCGAGCTGTTTCGGCCAGATGCCCCGGGTGACGTCATGCCCGTCCCGGGCCGCCATCTTCACCGTGGAACCACCGGCCGCCGACTGGTAGATGGCCTCGATGATCCGCATGTCCTGCAGGCCCTCCTCTCCCGGGGTCAGCGGCGTGGTGTTGTTGTGCAGGGACAGGGCAAAGGCATCCATCTCGGTGGCGAACTGGCTGTGCGGGGTGAAGCGGCGGGTTTCCAGCGCGCTGGCGCGGCCTTCCTTGCGGTTGATCTGCAGGGCCAGATTGTCATAGCCGAAGGCTGGATCGAGCCCGAACCAGCCGCCCTCGGCATGGACCCGCAATTGCCGGCTCTCATGGAAGCTGTAGCCGGCGCTGCCGGTGGCGATGATGCCGGAGGGAAAGCGCAGCGTGAACAGCGAGACGTCCTCGACCTCGGCGAAGCGCCGGTCTCCCTTGGGGCGGGTGACCTGGCCGGTGATCTCGATCGGCTCCTCTCCGGTCAGGTAGCGGAACGCGTTGCTGCAATACAGCCCGACATCGGGCAGCGAGCCGCCTCCAGCCATGGCGAGGGTCTGGCGCCACTGGCCGTTGCCGAGGTCGTTCTGGCCGTTGACCGCCTCGATCATGCGCACGCTGCCAAAGGTCCGGTTGCGGGCGAAGCCGATCGCGGTGCGATGCGCCGGGTCATGCTGCAGGCGATAGGCGATCATCAGCATGCGGCCGGCAGCCTTGCAGGCGTCGATCATGTGCTGCGCCTCGGCAACCGAGGTGGCCATCGGCTTCTCGCACAGCACGTGCTTGCCGGCCGCCGCCGCCCGGGCGGTGAAGTCGGCATGCATCGAGTTGGGCAGCACGATATAGACGATGTCGATCGCCGGATTGTCGCGTATGCGGTCGAAGCCGGCGTAGTCGTAGACGTTGCGCGCGTCGACGCCATACTGGGCGGCGATCGTGCGGGCCTTTTCCGGCCTGCCGCTGACCAGGGCGGCGAGGCGCACGTGCTTGGCCTGCCCGAAGGCGGGGATGATCTCCTCGAGCGCCAGCGTGCCAAGCCCGACCACGGCGACACCGAGCCGCTTGCCGGGCGGCAGCGGATTGGCCGGATCGCCGTTCGCCTCGCTCGGCGCGTGCAGCGGCGGCAGGCTGACATTGCCGTTCTGGACCGAGCCGCGCAGCGCCGGCGGCTCCTGCTGGGGTGTGCCGGCATTCGCCGTGCCGACCAGGGCAGCCCCAGCCAGGGCTCCCCCTGCCAGAGCGGAAGTCGTGCCGAAAAGGGTTCGTCGTGTCAGGTCGGCCATGTCATGTTCCGATACAATTGAGCGCGCCGGAACTGACGTGCCAGGATTTACAGGGGTTGCGGCTTGTGTCCTGTGATGCGCATGAACGTGATCCCGGCTAAGCTTCCCGCCATGCCTGCTCAGCCCTCACGGGTCGTGGTGATCACCGGCGGCTCCTCCGGGATCGGGCGCTGCACGGCACGCGTGTTCGCCAGGCATGGCTGGCGGGTGGGGCTGATCGCCCGCGGCAAGGCGGGTCTCGCGGCCGCGGCACAGGATGTCCATCTGGCCGGCTCGATCAGCGCCGTGGCGGTGGCCGACGTCACCGACAGCGCGGCCCTGGAGCAGGCGGCACAGGCGATCACCGCCAGCCTCGGGCCGATCGACGCCTGGATTAACGCCGCCGGCAACGGCGTCTATGGGCGGCTGCTCGACATCCCGGAGGAGGAATACCGGCGGGTGACCGACGTCACCTACATGGGCACCGTCAACGGCACCCGCGTGGCCCTGCGCCGCATGCTGCCGCAGGATCGCGGGACGATCATCAACGTCTGCTCAGGAGTCGCCTTCCACGGCCTGCCGCTGATGACCTCGTATGTGGGCGCCAAGGCCGCGGTGCGCGGGTTTGGCCAGTCGATGCGCGCCGAGCTCCGGCTGTCGAAGAGCCGCGTGCATGTCGGCACGGTGTTTCCGCCGGCGGTGAACACCCCCTTCTTCAGCCACTCGCCCTCGTACATGGGCTTCCCGTCGAGGCCGGTGCCGCCGGTCTATCAGCCGGAGGTGGTGGCGCGCGCGCTCTATCTGGCTGCGACCGGGCGCTACCGCGAGATGACGATCAGTTCCATCGTCCTGGCGTTCTCGCTGGTCTCGCGGCTGTCGCCGAACCTGGCCGGCTGGCTGACGGAGCGATTGCGGTTCGACCAGATGCTGTCCCGCGATCCCGCCGCGATCGATGCCGAGGAATACAGCCTGTTCTCGCCACCGCTGCGCATGTTCGGCGTGCATGGGCCGTTCGGCCATCGTGCCCGAGGCTGGAGCGCGCAGGTCTGGCTGCGCGAAGTATTCCACCGCCTGTCCATCTGGGAATTGCTCAACCGCCGATCCGTCGGTCAGGCCCAGGAGCGAGCCCAGGATATGAAGTCAGCAGTTCCGTTGCCGCCAGTACCCGGTTGCACGATGCCGGATCCAGCGCCCGGCGGTTCGGGCGCACCAGCCGGCGCTGCTTCAAATAGCCACCGGTGACCCCTTCGCACTCGGGCGACAACGCGGCGTGGAGCGGCGTGTCCGCCCCCTGGCATTCGCTCAGCAGGAACGGCGCCATCAGCTTCCAGGCCAGTCCGACCACACCTGCCTGGCGCACCAGGCCCGTGGCGACGGTGCCGGGATGCACGACGTTGAGGGTCGTGCCGCTGTCACGCAGCTCTCTCGCCAGGGCCAGGCTGGTCATCAGCAGCGCCAGCTTGGAGCTGGAATAGGCCCGCACCATGCCCCAATGCCTCGACAATTCGAGATCGTCCGGGTCGAGCCACGCATGATCCGATGTCGACGAGCCGATATTAACGATCCGGGCCGCTGCCTCCCGGGAGAGTGCGGGAAGCAGGCTGCGCGTCAGCACGAACGGTGACAGGTGGTTGACCGCCAGGGTCAGTTCATGGCCCTCGGCGGTGATAACGCGCCGCGGCGACAATACCCCGGCGTTGTTGACCAGCAGTGCCAACCGGTCCGTGCGCGACAGGATATGGGCCGCGGCGGCGCGGGTCTCGCCCAGCCGCGACAGATCCGCCAAGACCAGCTCGATCGGCGCGGCGCGGTCCCCGAGACGGCTTGCGGCCCAGTTGCGAAGCGCTTCCAGCCTGGACGCATCGCGCCCGATCACGAACAGCCGGAAGCCGGCATCGAGCAGACCCAGCGCGATCCAGCGCCCGATGCCGCCGGTCGCGCCGGTGATGACGGCGGCGGGATGGGTCACGGCAATGTGGCCGGCTGGGCCGGCTGGATTTCGCGCGCGCGAAGACGGGCCACGTTGCGCAGATGATCCGCGAGCGTAGCGGCGAAGGCATGGCCGCCGGTGCCGTCCGCCACGAAATAGAGCGAGTTCGACGCCGCCGGATGCGCCACCGCCTCTAACGCCGCGGCACCCGGCGCGCAGATCGCGGTCGGCGGCAATCCGGCAATGACGTAGGTGTTGTAGAGGTTGGGATATTCGAGGTCGGCATGGCTCAGCGGGCGGGTCAGATTGCCCAAGCCCCCCGATGCCGCATAGGCCACCGTCGGATCGGATTGCAGCCGCATGTGGAGGCGCAGCCGGTTGAGGAACACGCCGGCGACCTGCGGACGCTCCGCCGCAATGGCGGTCTCGCGCTCGACGATGCTTGCCAGGCGGACCAGCTCGTTGGGGCCCGACAGACCGGCGGCCGGATCGCGGCCGTCCCAGATCATGGCCAGCTTGCGGCGCATCGCCTGCCGCATGCGCGCCAGCAGCACCGAGCGCGGCGTCGCGAGTTCGTAGGCGTAGGTCTCGGGCAGGATGCTCCCCTCCTGCGGCACCTCGGCCTGGCCGGACAGGGCGGGCGCCTGCTCGACCAGCCAGGCGATCTGGGCGGCGGTCAGGCCTTCCGGAATGGTCAGCTCATGCTGCACCGGACGGCCGCTGCGCAGTACATGAAGCAAGGTCTGCCATGAGGCGTGGGCTGGGAAAACCAGTTCGCCGGCATGGACCCGACCTTGTCCGCGTGTCAGGCGCGCAGCGAGACGGAAGCCGTAGCGCGTGGCATTGCCCGGCGTCAGGGCACCCTCGCGCTGCAATGTTTCGATCGCCACGACCAGGCGCCCATGCGGGATGACGATCGTGGCGTCATGCGGCAACGGTCCCGGGCGGCTGTAGAGCGCGTAGGCGCCCAATCCGGCGATCAGGAACAGCGCCCCAAGCGCCATGACGAAGCCGGACAGCCAGCGCATCACCAGGCGGAAGCGTCGATCAGATCGCGCCGAACAGGATGCTGGCGTTGGTGCCGCCGAAGCCGAAGCTGTTGGACAAGGCCACCTTGACGCGCCGCTCCTGGGCCGTGTGCGCCACACGGTCGATCACGCTGTCGCGGCTCGGCTTGTCGAGGTTCAGGGTCGGGGGCACCACGCCGTCGCGTATCGCCAGCATGCAGAAGATCGCCTCGATGGCGCCGGCGGCCCCGAGCAGATGGCCGGTCGCGGACTTGGTGGACGACATCGCGAGCCCCTGGGCATGCCCGCCGAACAGCCGTTCGACCGCTTCCAACTCGAGGTCGTCAGCCATGGTCGAGGTGCCATGGGCGTTGACATACTGGATGTCCGAAGGGGTGACCCCGGCATGGCGCAAGGCGTTGCTCATGGCGCGAAAGGCACCGGCGTGGCCCTCGGGAGGTGCGGTGATGTGGTGGGCGTCGCCGGACAGGCCGTAGCCGAGCACCTCGGCGTAGATCCTGGCGCCGCGCCGTTTCGCGTGCTCGTATTCCTCGACCACGACCACGCCGGCGCCCTCGCCCATGACGAAGCCGTCGCGATCGCGGTCCCAGGGTCGGGAAGCCCGGCCGGGGGTCTCGTTGAACTCGGTCGACAGCGCCCGCGCCGCGCAGAAGCCGGCGATGCCGAGCGCGCAGACCGCGGCCTCGGTGCCGCCGGCGACCATCACGTCGGC
>CAXSEE010000173.1:0-9119 GCA_964235615.1 uncultured Acetobacteraceae bacterium
GGGAAGCGAGCACCTGTTCGCGCAGACCGGCGCGCAGGCTGGCGAGGCGGTCGAGGTTCGAGGCGAAGTGGACCGCCTTGGCGACGTAGTCATCCCCATCCGTCGCGATCCAGTCCGGTAGTCCGGCGTTGCGCAGGATGGTCTCGCCGGCGTGCGAGAGGAAGCGGTCGCCGCGCATGCTCAGCACCGGCAGGCCCATCCAGAGCGCCTCGAAGCTGGTGGTGCCGCCCGGATAGGGGAACGGGTCGAGTGCGATGTCGATGCGTTGATAGGCGTGCAGATACTCGGCGCGGGACGACGGAAGCTCGATCAGCAGGTGGTCCCCGGCGATGCCGTGGGCGGCGAAGCGCGCGCGTATGTTGTCGCGGACGCTGGCGTCGCGAAGCTGCGGGGCCTTGAGCATCAGGCGGCTTTCGGGCACGGCTTGGAGCAGGCGCGCCCATACGGCCAGCACCGCGTCGTTGAGCTTGGTCAGGTTGTTGAAGCAGCCGAAGGTCAGGTGGCCGTTCGACAGCGCCGGCAGATCGGAAGCCTCGACTGCGACCGCGGGTGGGGTGAAGCAGTAGTAGATGTCCGGCAGCCGCCACACCGTTTCGGTGAAGTGTCCGGCTTCGGCGGCGGGTGCCACGTTGGGATCGCCGATGACGTAGTCGATCTCTGCAACCCCGGTGGTGGCGAAGTAGCCGAGCCAGGTCACCTGCACCGGCGCCGGCCGCCAGGCGAACACGGGCAGCCGGTTGTGCGCGGTATGACCCGACAGGTCGAGCAGGATCTGGACGCCGCTATCGTGGATCAGTCGCGCCGCAGCCTCGTCGTCCAGGCCGTTGATCGGCTTCCATGCCTGGAAGTGCGGCTTGATGCGCGCCGTCAGCTCGTCGTCGCCGTGATGGGAGGGGAATGCCACGAACTCGATGCGTGCTGGATCGACGGCGCCGAGCAGGGCTTCCAGGAAGTAGCCCACCGGATGGTTGCGCAGGTCGCTCGACATCAAGCCGATGCGCAAGGGCGGCCCCGGCGGCCATTCTCTCCAGGCGGTGAAGGGCTGTCGTGCGTGGCTGGACACCAGGGCGCCATACTGCCGCGCTATCTCGCGCAGGGCTTCCGGAGGCTGATGCTCCAGGTAGTTATGGGCGAACAACTGGTTGGAGTAGGCTGCGAAATAGCCTGGCTTGATTTCCAGTGCGCTTGAATATTCCGCAAGGGCTTCGCGAAGAAGCCCTTGGTCCTTCAGGGCGTTGCCGAGGTTGTTGTGGGCCTCCGGGAAAAGCGGCTTGATCTCGATGGCGCGGCGATAGCAGGCAACGGCCTCATTCGGCTGTCCCTGATCCCGAAGCGCGTTGCCGAGACCATTATGGGCATCCGGATCGTCGGCATTGAAGTCGAGCGCCCTCCTGAAGCAGGCGATGGCCTCGTCCAGCCGCCGCTGTTCCCTGAATGTGGTGCCCAGATTGAGATAGGCTTCGGGATAGTCCGGCTTGAGGGCGAGGGCTCGGTGATAGCAGGCAACCGCCTCGTCCAGCCGCCCCAGTTCCATGAGGGCGATCCCGCGGTTGTTGTGCGCCTGGCGGAAATCCGGATTGAGGGTAAGGGATATGTCATAGCAGGCGACCGCCTCATCCAGCCGGCCCTGATCCCTCAGAGCGCAACCCAGATTGACATGAGCATCCGGATAGTCCGAGTCCAGCGCGATGGCTTTGCGGAAGCAGGTGACCGCCTCGTCCAGCAGGCCCTGTTTCATCAGGGCGTTGCCTAGATTATTATGGACTTGTGGATAGTCCGGCGTGAACGCGAGGGCAGTGCGATAGCTGATCACGGCGTCATCCAGCCGCCCCTGTCCCATCAGCGCGTTGGCAAGGTTGTAGTGGATTTGGTGAAGATCCGGCTTGAGGGCGAGAGCAGCACGGAAGCAGATAACCGCCTGGTCAGGTCGGCCCTGGTCCATGTACGCGTTACCGAGATTGTAATGAGCCCATGCGAAATCCGGCCTTAGTTCGAGGGCTGTGCAAAAACAGGCGATCGCCTGGTCAAGCTGTCCCTTCTTCCTGAGCGCATTGCCGAGGTTGTTGTGTCCCTCCATCATGTCAGGTTTTAGAGCAAGCGCCCGGGCGTAGCCGGTGATCGCCTGGTCCAGTTGTCCTGCCTGATGCTGCCGCAAGGCTGCGGCAAACATACCGTGCGCGGCTGACGAAGCGCCTTGAGGAGAAGGTCGGCTTTTCTCCATCCGGCGTTGCTGGCGGTTCATGATTTCGTTGCGACGTAGTTCAATGGTATCCGAGAAGGTTTAGATCGCAGCCGCGAACTTCATTGAGTCCACGCCAGCGGGCATGAGGCCAGTAGCCTGGGCCGGGTTAAGCTTGAGGGCGTCGATCATGTCGTGATTGATATCGAGCAGCGGCTGCAGCGGGATGTCGCGTCCCATGGCGATAATACTGTAGGACATCGACCAGCTTCCGATGCTGACGAGGTCCTGCTTGAGGATCGGCGGCAGGGTATTGCTGGACAGACCGATATCGGTGAGCAGGAGCGACCAGAGCCGGTGGTTGCGGCCGAGTGCTTTCACCCGCTCCTCGTTGCTGCTGGCGTCTTCGAGAGAGCGGTTGACGAAGGCAAAGGCCGCCGCCTCGAGATCGCGCGGAGGGATCGCCTTTTCGGCGCCGCGACCATACTGCGTCGATCCATAGGACATCCAGAATAACCTTTACGGATTTGCGGGCCGGATAGGCGCGTGGAGGGTGGCCCGGACGCGGTGGCGTCCAGGCCGCCGTATTAGCGGAACAGGGAGAGCAGGGACGAGGATTGCGAGTTGGCGATCGAGAGCGCCTGGATCGCGAGGGACTGCTTTGTCTGCAGCGAGGTCAGCTTGGCGCTTTCGGCGGACAGGTCGGCGTCGGTCAGGGCGCCCACGCCGGAGGTGAGCGCGTCGCTCAGATCCGAGGTGAAGGTCTGCATGCCGGTGATCTGCGTCGTCGAGTTGCCGAGCGTGCTGGCGATAGCCGTCATTTTCGTGATCGCCGACTGCAGCGTGGTAATGACCGCGGTGCCCGCCGCAAGGGCCGTGCCGCTGCTGACGCCGACGACGCTGCTGGTCGAGGTAGTCATGCCCTTGCCGGTTGCATTTACTGAGCCGTCGCTTTGTACGACAGCGTTGTAGCCATTGCTATTCATGGCGTTCACCAAGTCGCCGATCATCTTGTTGGACGTTTCGGTGCCGCTGGCAACAGTGACAACCACAGTGTGGTTGGCGGTGGCGCCGGTCGTGTTCGCTGCTGTCGGTACTGAACCCGAGGCATCGAACTCGAACGTGGTGGTAGTGCCGTCGCCGTTTTTAAGGACCACGTTGGATCCATCGGAGAAGCTGCTGGCGGCCAAGGTAGATGACAGCCCAATATTCACGCCGGATGAGCCGGCGGTCAAGATGTTCTGAACCACCGTTCCGGCGGTTGCGGTGCCGCTGGCTAGGACGGTGTCGCCCGCCGCCATCCCGCTGGTCAACCCGAGGGCGTCTGTCAGGGATACTGCGCCGGCAGTGGTGGCGGTCGCCTGATTAGCAACACTCAAGGTCGATCCTTGCAGTCCATCGACTACCGAGAGCGTTGCACTGGTGACTGTGGCGCCGGCATCGGCCGACGTAGTGAGCAGGTTGATGCCGTTGAACGTCGAGTTGCGGGCAAATGTGTTGACCTGGTTCAGTGCATTGGCAACCTGTGCCTGCTCCGTCGAGGTGCTGATACCGGTCTGCCCTGCCTGGGTCACGGTATTCTGCAGTGTCTGCAGCGTCGAGAGGATGTTCGACGAGGCCGACGAGGCCGTGCTGACCACCTGGGCGCCGAAGGAAAGGCTGGAGGAGACGGCGGCGAGGCCGGAGATGTTGCCGTTCATCTGCTGCGAGATCGCGTAGATGGCCGGGTTGTCGGAGGCCGAGCTGACCGAGAGGCCGGTTGAGACCGCCTTTTCTGCCGAGGCGAGGTCGGTGGCCGTCGAGCGTAATGACTCGAGTGCCGTCATCGCCGAGTTGTTGGTGTTGATCGAGAATGCCATGGGTTTTCTCCGTTACAGGCTGTTTGCCTGACGACATAAAAACACCAAAAGATTACGAAATCGTTGATAGATCTCGTTTGCCCAATACGGCGTCCTCGTGGGCCATGATACGTCTGGCGATTTTCAGCGCGTGGTAGCTCTCGCCATTGCGTGCCAGCCGCCACGCCTCGTCGAGCAGGCGGCGTGCGGTCGGCGAGGTGGTCTCGTCGCGGAACATCTGGATGAAGCAGGCGGCCTCATGCAGTGCTGCGACACGCTCGTCGGGCTCGCCGACATAGGCGGTCTGGAGGGCTGCGTAGATCCGTCGCGCGGCCGTGTCGGCCTCCCCAGGAGGCATGATCTGGCGGCCGAACAGGAAGCGGGCCTTGTTGGCGAGCCGGATGTCGGCGCTGGTGACGAAGTGGATGGCGGCGCCGTTGATCACCAGCTTGTCGCCCGCGGTCAGGCGCAATCCGAGTCCAGCCATGAAAGATATATCCCCGATTTTCGCGTGCGCCGGTGAGTTTCACCGCGGCTCATCCTGTCGGGAAATGGTTGAAGGAGTATTAAGAAGTGCCAGGGTCGCGGATATTCGACATACCAAGAAAGTTGGTTCAAGCTCGGTAGCTGCGATGTCATCCTCATCCCCATCCTTAACCTACGCCACCCTTCTTCCCGGTGATCCGGCGCCATGGTTCCGCCAGCGCTGCACCACTTCCCAGGGCAGCTACACGTTCGACATGTCGGCGGGGCGACACGTCGTGCTGTTCTTCTTCGCCTCCAGTCTCGCGGCCGGCGTGTCGGCGGAGTTGGCGGTGATCAGGGAGAATGCCGCCCTGTTCGATGGCCGCGAGATCAACTTCTTCGGTGTGAGCGCCGATGCGGCGGATGAGGTCGAGGGGCGCCTGGCCGCGGAGCCTCCCGGTATCCGGTTCTTCTGGGATGCCGACGGGGTTGTCGGCCGTCTCTATGGAGCTCGGCCGTCAGGGTCGGAGGCAGCGCCGGTGCGCCCGTGCTGGGTGCTGCTCGATCCGATGCTGCGGGTGGTCGGCGTGGCGGAGCATAAGCCCGGCACCGCGGCCCAGGTCCTGGCCGCCCTCCGCCGGATCAAGCCGACGGCCGGACATCACACGGATAGCCTCGCGCCGGTGCTGCTGCTGGACCGCGTGTTCGAGCCCGAGTTCTGCCAGCGCCTGACCGCCTATTACCATGCGGCCGGCAGCGTGGCTTCCGGCGTCTTCACCGAGCGCGAGGTCGGCAGGTCCACCGCGGTCTCGGATGTCGGTTTCAAGCGGCGGCGGGACTGCACCCTGCGCGATGCGGCCCTGGTGCAGCAGGTGCAGGCCAGGATCATCCGGCGCGTGGTGCCCGAGATACGCAAGGTGTTCCAGTTCGAGGCTTCGCGTCTCGAACGGCTGATCGTTGCCTGCTACGACTCTGCCGACCGAGGTTGTTTCGGTCCGCATCGCGACAACACGGTCAGGGCCACGGCGCACCGGCGGTTCGCGGTCTCGATCAATCTGAATGACGATTTCGAGGGCGGAGAAGTCAGCTTTCCGGAGTTCGGTGGGCGCGGCTACCGGCCTGCCGCAGGCGGCGCGGTGATCTTCTCATGCTCGCTCATGCATGCGGTTTCGCCCGTGTTGCGCGGGCGCCGCTACGCCTGCCTGCCGTTCGTGTATGACGATGAGGCGGCGAAGCTCAAGCAGGCCAATCGTGCCGCCATCCGTGAAGCGACCCCGACTGCCTGATCGCCCGTGCCTGATTGTAACGGGCGTGGCGGGTGCCGGTCAGGACTTCGGGACTATGGCTTTGCGGGCTCTGGTGACCCGTAGTCTGGCATTCGCCGGCGTGCGTGCGCTGAGCAGCTTGGCTTTCTGTCGACGAAGCTGGAGCTGTTCCTTGACGGCAACCAGGGCAGCCTTGGCCACGGCCTCCTGTTGGATCTCCGGTATGTCGTTGAGTGCCGCGAAAAAGGCCTGTGTCAAGATCTTGGTCCCGCGCGGCGCTCTTGGCCGGGAAGCTGCACTGATCGCCATGCGCAAATTACTCCTGGAACTAGCTAATCTACTGCGTTCAGCGGAACAGACGATAAACGCTATTGGCGGCGGGCAGCAATCATTCACTACTAGATAGCGAAATAATTTTGAAACTGTGACGAAATCGCTTCCTCCTTGTCCCTGGAGGCGTCCGTCACCATCTTGTTGATTTAGCTACGAGCGGTCGCGTTGCCTCATGAGGGACGCAGCCAGCCGCCCGTCCAATCAGCACGCCGCCTGTTCGAGAGGGGCCTGTCGAGGAGGGACATGAAGTTGGAAATGGAAAAATTCACCGAGCGGTCGCGCGGATTTCTGCAGGCTGCCCAGACGATCGCGATACGCGAGTTTCATCAGCGTCTCACCCCCGAGCATCTGCTCAAGGCGCTGCTCGACGACGAGGAAGGTGCGGCCGCCGGCCTGATCCGGGCAGCCGGGGGTCAGCCGCAGGCGGCAAAGACGGCGGTGGACGCCGAGATGGCGCGGCAGCCCAAGGTCCAGGGTGGCGGCGCCGGTCATCCCCAGGCGACGCCGGAGCTGGTGCGCCTGCTCGATGCGGCCCAGCAGTCAGCGACCAAGGCTGGTGACAGTTTCGTGGCACAGGACCGGCTGCTGGTGGCGCTGGCCGCATCGGACGGTCCCGCGGCGGGTGCCTTGCGCGATGCCGGGGTCAACGCCCAGTCATTGGAACGCGCGCTGGCTGAGATACGCAAGGGCCGCAAGGTGACCAGCGAGAATGCCGAGGCCGGCTTCGACGCGCTGAAGAAATACGCCCGTGACGTGACCGAGGTCGCGCGCGAGGGCAAGCTCGACCCGGTGATCGGCCGTGACGAGGAGATCCGGCGCACGATCCAGGTGCTGGCCCGCCGCACCAAGAACAACCCCGTGCTGATCGGCGAGCCCGGCGTCGGCAAGACCGCCATCGTCGAGGGCCTGGCGCTGCGCATCGTCAACGGCGACGTGCCGGAGGCGCTCAAGAACAAGCGCGTCCTGTCGCTCGACCTCGGCGCGATGGTGGCCGGCGCGAAGTTCCGCGGCGAGTTCGAGGAGCGGCTGAAGGCGGTGCTCAAGGAGATCGAGAGCGCCAACGGCGAGGTCATCCTGTTCATCGACGAGCTGCATACCCTGGTCGGCGCCGGGCGTGCCGATGGCGCGATGGACGCCTCGAACCTGATCAAGCCGGAGCTCGCGCGCGGCACCTTGCATTGCATCGGCGCCACCACGCTCGACGAGTATCGCAAGTATATCGAGAAGGACGCGGCCTTGGCCCGTCGCTTCCAGTCGGTCTACGTGGGCGAGCCATCCGTGGCCGACACGATCTCGATCCTGCGCGGGCTCAAGGAGAAGTACGAGCTGCATCACGGCGTGCGCATCACCGATGGCGCGCTGGTGGCGGCGGCGACCTTGTCCAACCGCTACATCACCGACCGTTTCCTGCCGGACAAGGCGATCGACCTGGTCGACGAGGCGGGCAGCCGTCTGCGCATGCAGGTGGACAGCAAGCCCGAAGCGCTCGACGAGCTCGACCGCAGGCTGATCCAGCTCAAGATCGAGCGGGAGGCGCTGAAGCGCGAAGATGATGCGGCGTCGCGCGAGCGGCTGGGCAAGCTGGAGGTGGAGCTTGCCGATCTGGAGGAGCGGTCCAACACGCTGAGCGCCAGCTGGCGCAGCGAGAAGGATCGGGTCAGCGCGCTGCAGAAGCTCAAGGAGCGGCTGGACCAGGCGCGCTCCGAGGTCGAGATCGCGCAGCGCCGTGGCGATCTCGGCCGTGCGTCCGAGCTGATGTATGGCGTCATCCCGGCGCTGGAGAGCGAGATCGCGGTCAGCACCGGGGAATCCCAGGAAGGCGTGCATCTGGTCAACGAGGCGGTGACCGAGGAGGGGATCGCCTCGGTGGTCTCGCGCTGGACCGGGGTGCCGGTCGACCGGATGCTGGAAGGCGAGCGGGCCAAGCTGGTGCGCATGGAGGACGAGCTGCGCCGGCGGGTCATCGGCCAGGAGGATGCGTTGCGCGCGGTGGCCCATGCGGTCCGTCGCGCGCGGGCCGGGCTGCAGGACCCGAACCGGCCGATCGGCTCGTTCCTGTTCCTCGGCCCGACCGGTGTCGGCAAGACCGAGCTGACCAAGGCGCTCGCGGAGTTCCTGTTCGATGACGACAAGGCTCTGCTGCGCGTCGACATGAGCGAGTTCATGGAGAAGCATTCGGTCTCGCGCCTGATCGGGGCGCCCCCGGGCTATGTCGGCTATGACGAGGGCGGCGTGCTGACCGAGGCGGTGCGCCGGCGTCCGTTCCAGGTGATCCTGTTCGACGAGGTCGAGAAGGCGCATGGGGACGTGTTCAACATCCTGCTGCAGGTGCTCGATGACGGGCGGCTGACCGACGGCCAGGGACGCACGGTCGATTTCCGCAACACCATCATCGTGCTGACCAGCAACCTGGGCAGCGACATCCTTGCCCAGCAGCCGGAAGGCGACGCGGCGGCCCTGGTGCAGGCCCAGGTGATGCGTGTGGTGCGGGAGCATTTCCGGCCCGAGTTCCTCAACCGGCTGGATGAGATCATCCTGTTCCGGCGCCTGCAGAAGGCCGACATGGCGGCGATCGTGGAGATCCAGTTGACCCGGTTGCGGGCCTTGCTGGCTGACCGCAAGATTGCCTTGGATCTCGACCGGGAGGCGCTCGGTTGGCTTGCCGAGGCGGGTTATGACCCGGTCTATGGAGCTCGCCCGCTCAAGCGTGTCATTCAGCGCAGTCTGCAGAACCCGCTTGCCGGGTTGATCCTGGAGGGGGCGGTGCATGACGACGAGGTCATCAAGGTCAGCGCCGACCGGGATGGGCTGACGCTGAACGGCCGTCACGACGCCGGCTGAACCGCCTAGATTGGAAAGCTGACTCGACCTATGCGTCAAACGCATGACAGCCTGGGACATCGTCTTCCCCGGCTGTCATCGCGTTGACATCGAGCCGGACTGCTCGTAAAAGCCGCTCCACCGGACGACGTGACTAGGTCGCCCGGTTGTTCATTGAAAGTAGAATAGGCTGAGGAAGGGATATGTTGGCGGCGCCTT
>CAXSEE010000174.1:0-9087 GCA_964235615.1 uncultured Acetobacteraceae bacterium
TGCGTCATGCGTGCGGGGTGAAGGGCAATGTTCATGGGTGGCAGCTTAGCACTGGCTGACATGGCATTCCTCTCCTATTTCGAAGCGATTTTGTTCAGGTTGAGGAAAATTCATCGCACGCGGTAGCAGTGGCTTTGCGCGGCATATGATGGAACTCCGGAGTTGCAAGCAGCGGCCCCGCTGGTGGCAGCGTGCCCGCAGTCAGCTCAACACGGCTGAAAAATGCATCGGCCTCGATCCGATGCAGCGCTTCCGTCAACGACAGGCGCTCGAACAAGCGAAACCATTCGCCGGTGTGCCGGTGCCACATGAGGTCGAAGCAGTTGCGGCTGACGTAGTCCAAACGGGCAAAAGGCGCATCGAACTCCTCTGTCAGGGAAGAGGAGTCGTCCGAGCGGTAACGGGTGAAAAACCGGTACTTGTTGCCGTGCCATTTGCCGTCGATGGCGACTGGATAGTTGAACCTCGCGGAGGGGCGGACCTCGGGGAGAAACCGCGGTCTCAGAACCTCGGCGAGGAATTTTTCGCAGGCCACGTCGACCGCCGCCTTTTCAGCCGGCGGCGGTTTGTTGCCAGCTCGGCCACCGGCATACGTCCAGACACCCCTCGCCGCGGCTCCCCCGCGAGCTGCTCCCGCTCTTCTACCCATCCGTTCTGACTGCCGCCAGATCTAGTCGGCCGGCATCTCGATGGCGTCCGCCGATGCCGCCTCCTTCTGATCCGCACCCCACAGCTTGCGCGTCGCCTGGAAGCGGGAGACCAGATAGTCGCCGGACAATACTGGCGCGTAGTTCGCCTCATCCTCGGCAACGCCGAGTTGGCGCGGGTCCACCACGGTGCGGAAGTCCGGGTTGCAGAACAGCGGCATCGAGAGCCGGTCGGTGTCCTTGGTGTGGATCACCCGGTGCACGGTGGCGCGGAAACGTCCGTTGGTCCAGCGCTTCATCAGCTCGCCGATATTGACGACATAGCTGCCCGGCACCGGGGGTGCCGCAACCCAGTTGCCGTCGCGATCCAGCACTTCCAGCCCACCGGAATCATCCTGCCAGAGGATGGTGACGATGCCGTGGTCGGTGTGGGCGCCGGACGCTGTCTCGCTGCCGCCGACGCTCAGCGCCAGGCTGTGGCCGAAATAATGGTTGATCACCATGTCCGCGACCGGCTTGGTGAAGTGGCGGCTGAAGAAATCCTCCGGCTTGCCGAGGTAGATCGCGAAGCCTTCCAGTATCTTCAGTCCGAGCTGGAAGGATCCGTCGTAATAGGCCGAAAGCGCCTCCTGGAAACCCGGCAGCTCCGGCCACTTGTTTTCCGCGTAGAGGGGCGTGCCGGCCAGCACTTCCGGATCGTCGGCGGCGACCGGGAAGCCCAGGTCGAAGCTGTCGCGCGCGAAGACCTTGCCGCTCTTGTGCACGGTGTCGCCGAGTTCGCGATAGCCGCGGTTGTTGCGGTCGGCCTTGATCTTCAGCCGCTCCTCGATCGGCTGGGCGAAGAATTCGCAAGCCTTGCGGCGCGCCGCCTCGATGATGGCCTCCGGGACATGGTGGTTCACGGCGTAAAAGAAGCCGATCTCGTCGCAGGCGATCCCGATCCGGGCTGCAACCCTGGCCTTCTCTGACGGATCGGAAGAATACAGCCCGCTGACGTCGATCCGCGGGATTTCTGCCGGCCTGGGCTTGAGGGATGCTGACATTTAGGACTCCGTTCCGACAGTTGGGATTATTCCTGGCCCGTGCGATCGCGCCAGTCGAGGCGCTGGCCAATGTGACGGACCAGGGTGTAGATGGCAAACGACAGCAGCGTCGCCAGCAGGGCCACCGCATAGACCTGGTCGCCGCGGTAGCTCTGCATCGCCCGGTTGATGACATAGCCAAGACCGCTGGAGGAGATCATCCATTCGGCGCTGATGGCAACGATGATCGAACCGGTCGCCGCGATCTCCTGGGCCGAGACGATGTGCGGCAGGGCGTAGGGCAGGCGCACGAAGCGGAAGGTCTCGAACCAGCTCGCGTTCAGGATGCGCATCCGGTCCAGCAATGCCTCGTCGGCGGCATGCAGGCCCTGCATTGTGTTGACCAGCACGGGAAAGAAGCCGGCCAGCGCCACCACCGTGACCTTGGTGGTGATGGTGTCGCCGCAGGCCAGCATCAGGACCGTGATCAGCGCGACATAGGGCATGTTGCGCAGCGTGATCGCCGCCGGCATCAGCAGGGCGCGCGCGGGCGGCAGCGCGTCGAACAGGATCGCGAGACCGATGCCCACGATATTGGCGATCACCAGCCCCAGCAACGAGACTTCGAGGGTCGAGACCAGTTGCCTGCCGATGAAGCCGCGGTCCTCGTACAGGGTCGCGAGCACCCGCTCGGGGCGGGGGATCACGAACGACGGCAGCCCGGAGAACAGGATCGCCAGGTACCACAGGCCGAGAATGGAGGCGAACGGCAGCACGAACCGCAGCAGCATCGCCAGCGCCCTGCGCAGGCGCGGCCTCGTGCGCGCTTCGTCGTGCCGTGCGAACCGCATCGCGCCCGCGGTGATCCCGGCCTGTTCCATCACGCGTGCCCCGCCGGTTCGAACAGCAGGCGCCGCACATGCGCGGCAGTCTCGATGAAGCGCGGGTCATTGCGGAACTCCGGCCCGCGCGGGCGCGGAGCGGGCACGCTCACCACCTCCAGCACCCGCCCGGGAGCAGGCGAGAACACCACCAGCCGATCGGCCAGCAACACGGCCTCGTCGATATGGTGGGTGACGAACAGCACGGTCTTGGGACGCAGCACGAGCTCGCGGTCGAACCAGGCGCCCAGTTCCTCGCGCTTCATCTCGTCGAGTGCCGAGAACGGCTCGTCCATCAGCAGCACGGCCGGGTCATGGGCGATGGCGCTGGCGATGTTCACGCGCTGCAGCATGCCGCCGGACAGCTCGCGTGGCCGCTTGCCCTCGTGCCCGGCCAGGCCGAAGTCGCGCAGCAACTGGCCGCTGGGGAAGCCGACGCGCCGGGCGATGCGCTGGGTGAAGGCGACATCCTCGACCGCGGATTTCCACGGCAGCACCGCCGGGCGCTGGGCGACGAAGCCGAGCTGGCGCTTGCCGCGGGCCGCGGCGGCGCTGTCGTTGCCGATACGAACCTGGCCGGTGCTCGCAGTCTCCAGGTCGGCGACGATACGCAGCAGCGTCGTCTTGCCGCATCCGGAAGGACCGATCAGGGCGATGAACTCTCCGGCGGCGACCTCCAGCCCCACCGGCCGCAACGCGACACTGCTGCCGAACCGGCGCGAGACGTCATGGATGGAGATCGATGCCGCCATCAGCCGGCGATCCGGCCAGGGAAGAAGTGCCCGTTCATCAGCGCCTCGGCCGGGATCGTGTAGGGGATCTCGCGCACCTCCTTGAGGAAGGAGGCCATCCGGTCCCACTCGGCCGGGTTCATCCACAGCAGGCCGTTCTGGGTGGTGTCCGCGCTGGTGAATAGCGGGTTCTGCAGCTTCCAGCGCCATGCGAGTTTTTTGGCGTCCTCGATCTCGCCGGGCTGGCCGGCGACGAGTCCGATCGCGTCGTCGGGATGATCCAGGATATACTGCATGCCTTTCGCCACGGCCCGAACATAGCCTGACACGAGCTCGGGGCTGTCCCGGATCACCTTGCTGGTGGTGAAGATGACCCCGGCATAGGAAGGCAACCCCCACTGCCCGAAGCGCAACGCCTTCCAGATCTTGCCCTTGATCGCCGCCGGCGCGTCCGGCTGGGCCGCTTCCTGCTCGATCTGGTAGGTCTGGTTGGTGATCCAGCCGTCGAAATAATCGATGCTGCCGACCATTAGCGGTTCGGCGGTCGCCTGCACGGTCACGATCCGGATCCTGCTCTCGTCCACGCCGTTCCGGCGGGCCATGGCGCTCACGAAATATTCCGATCCCGCCTGCGTCCCGACGATCTTGCCTGCCATGTCGCCGGGTGTCGGATCGGGCGCGCCGGGGTCGGCCAGGCGGATGAAGGCGGCGGGGCTGTCCTGATACATCGTTCCGACCGCGACGACATCGACCGGGTCGGGCGAGGTCCGCGCGCGGATCAGATACTGGGCGGAGGTGGCGATGCCGAACTGCGCCTGTCCGACCGCGACGATGGGGATCGGGTTCCTGCCCGGGCCGCCGTCGACGATGCGGTGCGCGATGCCCTCCGCCTCGAAATAGCCGCGGGCGTCGGCGACCAGGATCGGCGCGAACTCCCCGTTGCGCAGCCAACCGAGCTGGGTCACCGCGGTCATCCTAGGCTGGGCTCGCGCAGGCCTGAGCTTCGCGGACAGGATCGCGCCCGGCAGCGCCAGGAGGCATGACCGACGCCGGACCGACATCATCGGGTGGTTCCTCCAAGCAGATATGAAGCCGGACTGCTTCCAGCAATTTTCGAGCCATCCTGGCACGTGTCTTGCTGACCCTTCATGCTAGACAATGTTGGACTGATGGAGGGAATAGGCATGCTGATGTCGCAGGAGAGCGCGCTCCGACGCTTCTGGTACTGCCTGTTCCCGCTCGCGGAACTCGACGGCAAGCCGCGTCCGTTCCGGCTGCTCGGCGAGAATATCGCGGTCTGGAAGGACGACGACGGGGTGCCGCACGCGGTGCTCGACCGCTGCCCGCACCGGACGGCGAAGCTCTCCGCCGGCACGGTCGAGCGCGGCGCCATCGTCTGCCCCTATCATGGCTGGGCGTTCCGCGGCGACGGGCAGTGCGTCCACGTGCCGCAGGACGTGCTGAACAAGCCGGTCCCGTTCGGGGTCCGCGCGTTCCGCTGCGAGGCCCGCTACGGCCAGGTCTGGGTCTGCCTCGACACGCCGGCGGCCGACATCCCCGAAGTGCCGCAATACGGGCAGCCCGGCTTCCGTCAGGTGTTCGAGTTCTCGGAGGAATGGGAATGCTCGGCGCTGCGCATCATGGAGAACGAGTTCGACGCGGCGCATCTCTCGTTCGTGCATGCGGGCAGCTTCGGGTCGTCCGATCCGGTGCCCTCGATCGCCAGGATCGAGGAGCAGCCGGACGGGTTCGTCGCCTATAACGAGATGGACGTGCGCAATCCCGAGGACATGCGCGGCGCGCTGCACATGACTGAGGCAAAGACCGTCCGGCGCACCACCGGCCACTACGTGCTGCCGTTCAACCGCGTCACCGAGATCGCCTATCCGAACGGGTTGAAGAATGTCCTCGTCACCTGGCTCACGCCGATGGAGGACAACCGCACCCGGTTCAACCAGTTCGTGATGCGCAACGATACCGAGGCGCAGGTGCCGGCCGAGCAGGTGAGGGCGTTCGACCGGCGCGTGACGCTCGAGGACAAAGTCGTGCTGGAGACCACCGAGCCGATGGTGCCGCTCGACGTGGGCGAGGGGGTGGAGCTGCATATGCCGAGCGACCGGCCCGGCATGGTGATGCGCCGGATGCTCCGCCGCAGCTTCGAGCAGTTGCGCGAAGAGCCCGCACCTGCTTGACCTTGTAGCCATGACCGGCAGCATCAGCGTCAACGGCAGCACCCGTCCGGTGCGAGCGCGTGCCGGCCAGTGCCTGCGGACCGTCCTGCGCGACCTCGGCTGCATGGATGTCAAGCGCGGCTGCGACACCGGCGACTGCGGCGCCTGCACCGTCCTGCTCGACGGCCAGGCCGTGCATTCCTGCATCACGCCCGCTTTCCGCGCCTTCGGCCATGACGTCACTACCGTTCAGGGCCTCGGCGAGGCCGGCCGCCTGCATCCGGCGCAGCAGGCTTTTCTCGATCAGGGCGCGTTCCAGTGCGGCTATTGCACGCCGGGCATGGTGGTGACGGCGGCGGCCTTTGCCGCTCTCCCGCAGCCGGACGAGGACGCGATCGCACGCGCCTTCAAGGGCAACATCTGCCGCTGCACCGGCTATCGCCGCATCGAGGAGGCGATCCGCCAGCTTCTCGGACAGCCGGCGGCAGCGGAGGTGGCCCTTCCCTACGAAGCCGGCGCGGTGGTGACGGGGGAGGCGCGCTACACGCTGGACCAGGCCATGCCCGCCGGCATGCTGCATATGAAGCTGCTGCGGAGCCCGCATGCCCACGCCCGCATCACGCGGATCGAGACGGCGGCGGCACTCGATATCCCCGGTGTCGTCACGGTGCTGACCCATCTGGATGCGCCACGGCACCTGTTTTCCACGGCACGGCACGAGGATTATCGCGATGATCCGGACGACACGCTCGTGCTCGACCCCGTCCTCCGTCATGTCGGCCAGCGCGTCGCCGCGGTCGTGGCGGAAACCGAGGCGGCGGCGCTGGCCGGGGTGGCGGCCCTGCATGTCAGCTACGACGTGCTGCCGGCGATCCTCGATCCAGAGCTGGCGATGGACGCGGGGCGGCCGAAGGTCCATGGCGACAAGGATGGCGACGCGGTCCGTATCGCCGATCCGCAGTGCAACCTGCTGGCGGAGGTGCATGGCGAGACGGCGGACTTCGAGACCGCCCTGCGGGATGCGGATTTTGCGGTCGACCGCACCTACCGGACGCAGCGGGTGCAGCATGCGCATATCGAGACCCACGCGGCACGCGGCTGGATGGAAGGGGATGTCCTGACGCTGCGCACCAGCACGCAGGTGCCGTTCCTGACCCGGGACGCGCTCTGCCGGATGTTCGACTTGCCGCCGCGGCAGGTGCGGGTGTTCTGCGAGCGGGTCGGCGGCGGCTTCGGCGGCAAGCAGGAGATGCTGATCGAGGACATCGTCGCCTTGGCGGTGCTGCGCACGGGTCGGCCGGTGCAGCTCGAATACACGCGCGAGGAAGCCTTCACGGGTGCCTTCAGCCGTCATCCGATGCGTATCCGGGTGCGTGCCGGCGCCGGCAGTGACGGGAAGCTCGCAGCACTCGGCATCGACGTGCTGTCCGACACCGGAGCCTATGGCAATCACGGCGCCGGCGTGATGTTCCACGCCTGTCACGCGCCGCTCGCGATCTACCGCTGTGCCGCCAAGCGCGTGGATGCACGTGTGGTCTACACCCACAATCCGCCGGCGGGCGCCTTCCGGGGCTATGGGCTCGGACAGGGCATCTTCGCCGTCGAATGCGCGATCGACGAGCTCGCACGTGCCGCGGGACAGGACCCGATCGGCTTCCGCCAGGCCAACATGATCGGCCCGGACGATCCGCTGGTCTCGCGTGGCGACGCGGAGGAGGATCTCGTAATCGGCAGCTATGGGCTCGATCAATGCCTCGCCCATGTGCGCGACAAGCTGGCTTTGCGGGACGCGCCGCTGCCGGAGGAGGATGGGGAGTGGGAGGTCGGGCAGGGCATCGCCATCTCCATGATCGAGACGATCCCGCCGCACCGGCACAAGTCCGATGCGCGCATCGAGACACGGCCCGACGGGAGCTACGCGCTGACGGTCGGGACCGCGGAGTTCGGCAATGGCACCAGCACGATCCATGTGAAGATCGCGGCGCGCGTGCTGGGCACCGAACCTGCCAACATCACGCTCACCCGCTCGGACACGGCCACCCTCGGCTACGACACCGGCGCCTATGGCAGCAGCGGGACCATCGTCGCCGGCCAGGCCACGGAACGGGCCGCGCGTGACCTGCTTCGCCAACTCGACCAGGGCGGCAAGGGTATGCTGGTTGGCCATGGACGCTTCGAGGGCCGCATGCGCTCGACCTCGTTCAACGTGCAGGGCTTCCGGGTGGCGGTGAATTGCGCCACCGGCGCGTTGCGTATCCTGCGCAGCGTGCATGCCGCCGATGCCGGCCATGTGCTCGACCACGCGCAATGCATGGGACAGGTGGAAGGCGGCGTCGCGCAGGCGATCGGCAGCGCGCTGATGGAGCAGATCCTGATCGATGGGAGCGGCCGTATCTCGAACCCGTCCTTCCGCTCCTATCACGTGCCGCGCATGGCCGACCTGCCACGGACGGAAGTCTGGTTTGCCGAGACCCACGATCCGTTCGGGCCTTTCGGAGCGAAGTCGATGAGCGAGAGCCCGTACAACCCGGTCGCGGCGGCGCTCGCGAACGCGATCCACGATGCGACCGGCGTGCGGTTCCGGACGACGCCGTTCCGCGCCGACCGTCTCCAGGAGCGCCTGGCTACAGAAGGCCAACGCCTGGCTACAAGAGAATCGCCCGGCTCGGCAGGTAGTCGAGGCTGAAGGCGCGGCGCCAATCGGTCGCGGCGGGGACCAGGCCGTAGCGGACCATGAACGCGTAGGTGGCCTGCCAGCGTGCCTCGGTCATGGTGCCGATGCCGCCGTGCGCCGCGTCGCCGCCGGTGCAAATCAGGCTCGACCGGATCACGCCGAGCGCGCAGCTGATGTCCTCGTCATCGAGCGTCGGGTTCTCGCGCCGGATGATCCTGTTGGCCGGCGACGGATCCGACCCGAGGTAGCTGCGGTATCCGGCCATGGAGGCTTCCAGGAAGGCGCGCAGCAGGGCCGGGTCCCGCTCGATCACGTCGCGCCGGGTGACCACGGTGCAGGAGTAGGTCGGATAGCCGTAGTCGCGGAACGGGAAGAACCGGATGCCCACGCCCCTGCGGTGCAGGTCGCACGGCTCGGCGGTGGCGATTGCCTGGATCGCGATGCTGCGGTCGAGCATGAAGGGTTGCAGACTATCGTTATAGGGCCTGACCTGTTCGTCGGTGAAGTCGAACCTCTGCTTCAGCCACGGCCAGAAGCCGGGCCGGGAGTTGGCCGAGATCATCAGCGGATGGCCGCGGAGGTCCTCGATCCGCTGGATATCGTCATGTGCGAGCAGGCCTTCCTGATCGTACTGGAAGACTGCCGCCACCGTCACCACCGGAAGGCCACGCGACACCTGGGTCAGGACCTGCGTGTCGAACCCGATGACGGCATCCGCAGCACCGGTCAGCAGGAGCTGTGTCGCGTTGAGCTGCGGCGTGCCGCTCTGGATGACGACATCCAGGCCGGCGTCGCGATACAGCCCGGTGGCCTGGGCCTGGTAGCAGCCGCCCTGGTCGGGTTGCGCATACCAGTTGGTGACCAGCGTGAACGGCCGTGCCGCACGCGCGGGCCGGATGAAGGGCGCCGACAGGCCGGCTGCCATTCCTCCCAGCACCAGCCTGCGGCGAACCGGCTGCAC
>CAXSEE010000175.1:0-9031 GCA_964235615.1 uncultured Acetobacteraceae bacterium
CATCTACGACCTCAAGCAGATCAACCCAGAGGCCAGCGTCACGGTCAAGCTGGTGGCGCGCTCCGGTATCGGCACCATCGCCGCCGGTGTCGCCAAGGCGAGGGCCGACACCATCCTGATCTCCGGCCATTCCGGCGGCACCGGCGCCAGCCCGCAGACCTCGGTGAAATACGCCGGCCTGCCCTGGGAGATGGGGCTGGCCGAGGCGCATCAGGTGCTGATGCTGAACCGGCTGCGGCACCGCGTGAAGCTGCGCACCGACGGCGGGCTGAAGACCGGCCGCGACGTGGTGATCGCCGCCATGCTCGGCGCCGAGGAGTTCGGCATCGGCACGGCGAGCCTGGTGGCGATGGGCTGCATCATGGTCCGCCAGTGCCACTCCAACACCTGTCCGGTCGGCATCTGCACCCAGGACGACGCCCTGCGCGCCAAGTTCGAGGGCACGCCGGAGAAGGTGATCAACCTGTTCTCGTTCATCGCCGAGGATGTCCGCAACATCCTGGCCTCGCTCGGCTTCTCGAACATGAACCAGATCATCGGCCGCACCGACCTGCTGCATCAGGTCAGTCGCGGTGCCGATTACCTCGACGATCTCGACCTCAACCCGCTGCTGGCCCAGGCCGACCCGGGACCGCATGCGCGCTACTGCACGCGCGAGGGCCGCAACGAGGTGCCGGAGACGCTGGACGCGCAGATGATCGCCGACAGCCGGCCGCTGTTCGAGCATGGCGAGAAGATGCAGCTGCATTACAACGTGCAGAACACGCATCGCGCCATCGGCACGAAAATCTCCAGCAAGATCGTGCGCCGGTTCGGCATGGCGACACTCAAGCCGGGACATCTGACCGTGCGCCTGCGCGGCTCGGCCGGGCAATCGCTGGGCGCGTTCGGGGTGCAGGGGCTGAAGCTGGAAGTGATCGGCGACGCCAACGACTATGTCGGCAAGGGTCTGTCTGGTGCGACCATCGTGCTGCGGCAGGCGCCGTCGTCGCAGCTGGTCAGCAACGAGAACGCGATCATCGGCAACACCGTGCTGTATGGCGCGACCGCGGGCGCACTCTATGCCGCGGGGCAGGCCGGCGAGCGTTTCGCGGTGCGCAACTCCGGCGCCGTCGCGGTGGTCGAGGGCTGCGGCTCGAACGGCTGCGAATACATGACCGGCGGCACGGTGGTGGTGCTGGGTCCGGTCGGCGATAATTTCGGCGCCGGCTTCACCGGTGGCACCGCCTTCATCTTCGACAAGCGGGGCGACTTCGAGCTGCGCGTCAATCGCGACACGCTGGGCTGGAACCGCATCACCGATCCTCGCGCGGAAGCAGAGCTGCGCGCGCTGGTCGAGGCGCATGCACGCGAGACCAGCAGCCGCTTCGCCGCCCTGCTGCTGCATGAATGGAACGACATGCTGAAGCATTTCTGGCACGTGATACCGAAGGAATACGCCAAGGTCCTCAACCAGGCGGCGCCGCAGGAACTTGCGCTGACCGCCTAAGCGGGTATTCGTCTGGCCGGTCTCGCCCGGAGCGTCGCATGCATTCATTCCTGTCCCGCCGCCATTTGATCGGTGGGCTTACCGGTGCCGTGCTGGCGCGCGCCGGCGTCGTCCATGCCGAGCCGGCCCGCCGCGCGATCACGGTCGGTTGCTGGAGTGGGGCCTATGCCGAGGCCCTGGCCGCCGTGATCGACGGGCCGCTGGCTCGCGACGCCTCCATCACGGTCCACCAGGCCATCTCCAACGAGCAGGTCCGGGTCGCCCGCGTCAGCAATCCCGGAGCCGAGCCCCCCTTGGACGTCGCGATGCTCTCGGACGTGGATGCCTACCGGCTGTCCCTTCGTCAGATCTTCACGCCGGTCACCACCGCCGGCGTCAGTTCGCTCCCGCATGTGCTGCCCGGCCTGCGCGCACCCTACGGCGTGCCGCAAGGGTCCACGGCACTCTGCGTCGCCTATAATCCCGGCCGCGTCAGCACGCCGCCGCGCGGTTTCAGGGCATTGTTCGAAGCAGCCCAGAAGGGTCAGGCCGGCTTCTCCAGCGAACTCGCGATCCATAACCTGGCCGCCGCCGCCGTCTCGCAGCGCAATACGGCAGCCAGCCTGGAGGCGGCGAAATCGACCTTCCTGGCGCTGAAGAAGGCCGGCACGCTGCGCATCTATCCGACCAACGAGGCGCTCGGGCAGGCCATCGCCTCGGGGGAGATCGCGATGGCGCCGATGTGGCGGTCGCGTATCTATGTCTGGCATCAGGCCAAGCTGGATGTTCGCGCAGGCATACCCGTCGAAGGAGCGATCCCCTTCACCATCCTCGCCTGCGTGCCCAAGGGCGGCTCCAAGGGTAGCGACACGACGGCGTCGGCGATGCTGTATCTCGATGCCCTGCTGCATCCCGACGCGCAGCTGGAGTTGGCGACGCGGCTCGGGTTGCTGCCGACCGTCGATGGTGTCCGGATCGACGAGAGACTGCTCGGCCACATCGGCTTCAACCCGGGCCAGCGCGCCCGTTTCAGGCCGCTTTCCGTAGCCGCGGTCGCACAGAACGGTGTGGGATTGCGCCACTTCTGGGATCAGGAGCTGACCTGATCCGGCATTCGCCCCCGTTTCTGGTCCATAAGCCGGGTCTGTTCCTAAATTGAAACGTCATAAAACTGATACACTCTGCGAGGCGGCCAGCCCGTAGAAGTGCGGCACTGGGTGGAGACGCATTCATGTCCGACGCGGCGCTTGGATCAAGGCCATCCCCGTTCGAGCAGGGAGCTACCACGGCAAGGCCCAGTTATGGCGGTGCCGGCCTGTTCTTCCTGCTGCTCGCGAGCGGCCTGGGCTATGCCGTATACGGGTTGGTCTCGGACATGCATGCGAGCAATGCGCCGCCGCTGGCCATCGGCACCTTGGTGCTGCTCGGGCTCGCCCTGCTGATCGCGCTGGGTTTCGAGTTCGTCAACGGCTTCCACGACACCGCCAATGCCGTCGCCACGGTCATCTACACCAACAGCCTGAAGCCGGTCGCGGCCGTGGTCTGGTCCGGCAGCTGGAACTTCCTCGGCGTGCTGTCCTCGACCGGTGCGGTCGCCTACACCATCATCACCATGCTGCCGATCGACCTGATCCTTAATTCGGGCAGCACCGGCGGCTATTCGATGATCTTCGCCCTCCTGCTGGCGGCGATCATCTGGAACCTCGCCACCTGGGCGTTCGGCATCCCCAATTCCTCCTCGCACGCGCTGATCGGCTCGATCATCGGCGTCGGGCTGGCCAACCAGTTCCTGGCCGCTCCCGGGCAGGCAACCGCCGGCGTGCAGTGGGCGCCGGTGATCGGCGTGTTCAAGGCGCTGCTGTTCAGCCCGCTGATCGGCTTCCTGGCCGCCGGCGGGTTGCTGCTGCTGCTCAAGCTCCTGGTCCACCGCAAGGATTTGTATCAGGCCCCGGCCGGCAAGAAGCCGCCGCCGCTGTGGATACGCAGCCTGCTGATCCTGACCTGCACCGGGGTGTCGTTCTCGCATGGCGGCAATGACGGCCAGAAGGGCATGGGGCTGATCATGCTCATCCTGATCGGCGCGGCGCCGACGGCCTTCGCGCTCAACCGGGCCATCCCGGACAGCGAGATGCCGGCCTTCATCGCCGCCGCGCAGAAGGCGACGACGATCTTCAGCGCCCATGCCGACGGCACGCCGGCGATGGCTCCGGACCAGGCCCGCGGCGTGGTCAGCAATGCCCTCAAGACGCGCGCGATCGACAAGCCGGAAGTCTACGCCGCCCTGTCGTCGCTCTCGGTGGATATCGACCGGCAGATCAGCACCTACGGCTCGATCCGGCATGTGCCGGCCGAGGCGACGCCGAACGTGCGCAGCGACATGTACCTGACCGCCGAGGCGGTGCGCAACCTGACCAAGGCCCCCGGTGCGATCGCGCCCGCCGACATGGCTACCCTCAAGACCTATGGCGCCGACCTGAACAAGGGCACGCGCTACATCCCGCTCTGGGTAAAGGTGTCGGTGGCGATCGCCCTCGGCCTGGGGACCATGATCGGCTGGAAGCGCATCGTCGTCACGGTAGGCGAGAAGATCGGCAAGGAGCATCTGACCTACGCCCAGGGCGCCTCGGCCGAGCTGGTTGCCGCCGCCACGATCGGTCTGGCCGAAGCCTACGGCTTGCCGGTCTCGACCACGCATATCCTGTCCAGCGGCGTGGCCGGCACCATGGCAGCCAACGGGTCCGGCCTGCAGATGTCGACGATACGCAACATGGCGATGGCCTGGATCCTGACGCTGCCGGTGGCGATGCTGCTGGCAGGTGGCCTCTACGCCCTGTTCCACGCAATCTTCTGAGTGCCCGTTCGAGAATGCGCTGCGGCGGCCATCCGACGCGGCTTTCCTGTGCTTCGGTGCTCACGGCCGACAAGGCCGCTCCGCTCCGATGCTCGGAAACCCACGCCGGGCGGCGCGAAGGGCGCCTCTGGCTCACCGCAGCGCATTCTCGAACGGGCACTGATCTCGTTGGCATGAGTCAGAAGCATTAGTTAGGCCGCCGGCTGGATTGAAGCCTAGGGTGGGCGCTGCATTCCAGGAAGCAGCCCTAGCGCATGCCCGACAGCCTCCCGCCGTCTCAACCCACCAAGCCGGACCCCTCGTTGCCGGAGGCACCGGAAGTGCCGGCGACCCAGGACAGCGAGGTCGCCTCCACCCGAGTCTCTTCCGCCCAGGTGACCAGCATCCTGCGCACGGTGATGCTGTTCACCGGCATCGGGCTGGTGCTCTGGCTCTTCACCCACGTTATCCTGCTGCTGTTCTTCGCCATCCTTCTGGCCTGCACCTTGCGCGGAGCGGCGGATGGGCTGGCCCGCATCACCCGGCTGCCGGCGGGCCTGATGCTGGGGATGATCAGCCTGGTGCTGCTGGCGCTGGCCGTTGGAAGCGCCTGGTGGATCGGTCCGGAGCTGGAACGGCAGGGGGCCGACCTGGTCGGCAAGCTGACCGGGGAGATCGACCAGCTCTCGCAACGCTACGGCTCCA
Organism: uncultured Acetobacteraceae bacterium; assembly: GCA_964235615.1. Lineage (GTDB taxonomy): Bacteria > Pseudomonadota > Alphaproteobacteria > Acetobacterales > Acetobacteraceae > Lichenicoccus. The sequence goes on from CAXSEE010000175.1 coordinate 5,004, forward strand.
CCAGCTGGGCGAAGTCGCTCACCCAGCATCTCTCCGGCTCGATGCCGAGCGCCAGCCAGATCAGCGCGCCGGCCTTCAAGGTGCTGGGCGGCACGCTCGGGGCGGTTGCCGACCTGATACTGGTGGCGATCACCGCGCTGTATCTGGCCATCTCGCCGACCTTGTACCAGCGCGGCCTGCTCCGGCTGGTGGCGATCCGCTATCGGCCGCGGACGCTGGTGATCATGCGCGATGTCGGGCGGACCCTGCGCATGTGGCTTCTGGGCCAGATGATCGACATGGTGGTGATCGGGCTGATCACCGCGACCGGCATGAGCCTGCTTGGCGTGCCGGTGGCGCTGGCGCTCGGGGTGATCGCCGGGCTGCTGACCTTCATTCCCTATTTCGGGGCGGTGGTCGCCGGCATCCCGGCCGTGCTGGTGGCGCTCACGGTCAGCCCGACGGTGGCACTCTATGCCGTCGGCGTGTTCCTGCTCTGCCACATCGTCGAGGGCTACGTGCTGTCGCCGCTGGTGCAGAAGCGGCTGGTCGAGCTGCCGCCCGCGCTCACCCTGCTGTCGATGGCCGCTGCCGGCACCGTGTTCGGACCGCTCGGCATCATCCTCGGCACTCCGATGGCCGCCGCCGCCATGGTCTCGATCCGCGAAGGCTACGTGGTCGACATACTGGGCGATGCCGGCGCGCATGACGCGGGCGCGGAAGAGAAGCTCGCGGAGTCACGCCAAGCTGGGGCATCACGCTGAAGCGTTTGGCCTTGGAGCCAAATCAGACCCACATTACCTGATCACGGTGGCTGTCGGCGGGATGTCGCCATCCTGTCCGGACGTGTCCCCATCGAACAGGATCCCCTGCCTATGCCTGAACCAGTTTTGGCCGCTGCCGAGCTTCCGGAATGGGACCTCTCGGATCTCTATGCCAGTGCGGAAAGCGAGGCGCTGGCCGCGGATCTGGCGTCGGCGGAGCAGGGCTCGAAGGATTTTGCTGCCACCCATGCCGGCAAGCTGGCCGGCTATGATGCGGCCCGGCTTGCCGGCGCGATCGCCGAATACGAGCGCATCGACGAACTGCTCGGGCGGGCGGCGTCCTACGCCGGGCTGCTATTCTCGGGCAACTCCACCGACAGCCCGATCGCGCGCTTCTACCAGTCGATCAACGAGCGGGTCACCAGCATCGGCACCGACCTGGTGTTCTTCACGCTGGAGTTGAACCGGATCGAGGAGCCGGACCTGGCGGCACGCCTTGCCGATCCGGCCCTGGCCGCCTGGGCGCCGTTCCTGCGCGACCTGCGCGTGTTCCGGCCGCACCAGCTCTCCGACGAGATCGAGCGGGTGCTGCATGAGAAGGAGGTCACCGGCCGTGCCGCCTGGAGCCGGCTGTTCGACGAGACCATGGCCGGCTTGCGCGTGCGGATCGGCGATGAGGAACTGACCGTCGGCAATGCGCTGAACCGGCTGTCGGACCGCGACCGCAGCCGGCGCGAGCAGGCGGCGCAGGCGATCGGGGCACTGTTCGCCAGCAACATCAAGCTGTTCTCGCTGATTACCAACACGCTGGCCAAGGACAAGGAGATCACCGACAACTGGCGCCGCTACCCACGTCCGGGCAGCTCGCGCAACCGCGGCAACATGGTCGAGGACGAGGTGGTCGACGCGCTGGTCGCCGCCGTCACCAGCGATTACGGCCGCTTGTCACACCGTTATTACAAGATGAAGGCCGGCTGGCTCGGGCTGGAGAAGCTGGAGCATTGGGACCGCAACGCGCCGCTGCCCGGCGACGAGGACCGCGTCATCGACTGGAACGAGGCCCGCAAGCGCGTGCTCGGCGCCTATGACGGCTTCGATCCGCAGGTCGGCGAGATTGCCCAGCGCTTCTTCGACCGGCCCTGGATCGACGCGCAGCCCCGTCCCGGCAAGTCGGGCGGCGCCTTCGCCCATCCCACCGTGCCTTCGGCGCATCCTTATATACTGCTGAACTATCACGGCCGCGCACGAGACGTGATGACCCTGGCGCACGAGCTCGGCCACGGCATCCACCAGACACTGGCCGCCGAGAACGGCTATCTGATGTCCGGCACGCCGCTGACCCTGGCCGAGACCGCCAGCGTGTTCGGCGAGATGCTGACGTTCCGCGCCCTGCTCGACGCGGAGACCGATCCTGCCCGTCGCCGCCTGATGCTGGCCGGCAAGGTCGAGGACATGCTCAACACGGTGGTGCGCCAGATCGCCTTCTACCGTTTCGAGACCCTGCTGCATGACGAGCGCCGCAGCGGCGAGCTGCTTCCCGAGCGGATCGGCGAGCTCTGGCGGCAGGTGCAGACCGAGAGCCTCGGGCCGGCCTTCGAGTTCACGCCCGAATACGACGTGTTCTGGGCCTATGTGCCGCACTTCGTGCACTCGCCCTTCTATGTCTACGCCTATGCCTTCGGCGACTGCCTGGTGAATGCGCTGTATGGCGTGTTCGCCTCCGGCCATCCCGGCTTCCAGGCCAAGTATCTGGAAATGCTCCGTGCCGGCGGCACCAAGCGGCATCAGGAGCTGCTGGCGCCGTTCGGGCTCGATGCCACCGATCCCGCCTTCTGGCGCAAGGGGCTCGACGTCATTTCGGGCTTCATCGATGAATTGGAAGCTATCTGATGGCCGAGCGAGACCTAGATCGCGGCAGCAGCGTCTTTGGCGAGATCCGCCGGCTGGCCCGCACTTCCGGCGCGGTAGGCGGCATTGCTGCACGCCTCGCCGGAGAACGCCTGGGCATACGCACCAACAAGACGGCTCATGCCGAGGACCTGCGCGCCGTGCTGGGCGGGCTCAAGGGTCCGCTGATGAAGGTGGCCCAACTGCTCTCGACCATCCCGGACGCGCTGCCGCCGGAATATGCCGAGGAGCTCGCCCATCTCCAGGCTAACGCCCCGGCGATGGGTTGGTCGTTCGTGCGCCGGCGCATGGCGACCGAACTCGGGCCGAACTGGGAGAGCCGGTTCCGCTCGTTCGGCCGGGAGGCGGCGGCGGCGGCGAGCCTGGGCCAGGTGCATCGCGCATTCCTGCCGGACGGCCAGGCGGTCGCCTGCAAGCTGCAGTATCCGGACATGCCTTCGACCGTGGAGGCGGACCTCCGCCAGTTGCGCGTGGCGATGAACATCTACCACCGCATGGATCCGGCCATCCAGCAGGAGGAGGTCTACAAGGAGCTGGCCGAGCGCCTGCGCGAGGAGCTCGACTACCAGCGCGAGGCGGCGCATCTGCATCTCTACCGGTTGATGCTGCAGGACGTGCCGTCGATCACCATACCCAGGCCGATCGAGGCGCTGTCGACCAGGCGGCTGCTGACGATGGAGTGGGTCGACGGCAAGGGCTTCAAGGAGAGGCTGGACGAGGACCCCTCGCAGGAGAGCCGCAACCGGATCGCCGAGGCTCTGTTCAAAGCCTGGTACAAGCCGCTCTATTGCTATGGCGTGATCCACGGCGACCCGCATCTGGGCAATTTCCAGATCCGTTCGGACGACGGGCTGAACCTGCTCGATTTCGGCGCCATCCGGATCTTTCCGCCCAAGTTCGTGCGCGGCATCATCGACCTGCACGACGCCCTCAGCCGCAACGACATGGAGCTCGCCCACCACGCCTACGAAAGCTGGGGCTTCAAGGATCTTTCCAACGACACCATGGAGGTGCTGAACGGCTGGGCCAGGTTCGTCTACGAGCCGCTGATGCAGGACCGGGTGCGGGCCATCCAGGAGACCAACGACCCGCAATACGGCCGCGCGGTGTTGGAGAAGGTTCATGCCGGACTTGTCCGCACCGGCGGGGTCAAGCCACCGCGGGAGTTCGTGCTGATGGATCGCTCGGCGGTCGGGCTGGGCAGCGTGTTCCTGCGGCTCGGCGCCAAGCTGAACTGGCACCGGATGTTCCACGAGTTGATCGATGGCTTCAACGAGACGGAACTCGCCGAGCGCCAGCGCGCGGCCCTGGCCGAAGCCAAGGTGCCACCGCCCTTGTCCGGCTAGGCTGGGCTCTGCCCAGACCCGCCAAAGGCCT
>CAXSEE010000176.1:0-3646 GCA_964235615.1 uncultured Acetobacteraceae bacterium
GGATCGGCAAGCGCCATCCCCATGCGGGTCTTGTGCACGGCGGCCTCGAACACGCCCTGCTCGACCAGGCCCTGGCTCGACGCCGCCAGCTCCGCCTGTGTGGAAGTGATCTGTTGCAGGTCATTCATGCGGGTGGACCTCCTGGCGCTCCGGCTCGCCGCTTCGTGATCGACTGGGCATCCGTCTCAAGAACACGTGCTGGCGCGTCCGAAGTTCATTGCCTCACAAATGAATGCATCGGCGTTCAGGCCAACAGGTCCAACCAGACGCGAGATTATGCATGCCGCAGACCCATGTCCTGTTCCTCGAAGACGAGGATCTCATCCGCATGGTCGTGGTGGAGGCGCTGGTCGAGGCCGGGTTCCAGGTCACCGAGGCCTGCAATGGAGAGGCCGCCCTGGATCTGCTGGGAGAGACGCACGGCTTCGACCTGCTGCTGGCCGATGTCCACATGCCGGGCCGCTACAACGGCATGGATGTGGCCCGCCGCATGCGGACGTCATGCCCCGACATGCCGGTGGTGTTCGTCACCGCCCGGCCCGACACGCTGCACGCCTTCGGAATGCCCAGCCCGCGCGACCGGTGCGTCCTGAAGCCCTACCGGCCCACCGACGTGCTCGCGGCCATCCACTCCAGCCTGGCGGCCGCATCGACGGCTGGGTCGGAGGCAAAGTCAGGTCCAGTAGAGCAGGCGCACCATCGGCAGCCGCAGCGCGAGTGAGGCTTCCAGCGCCGCGCGCATCTCGACCATCTCCGTCTTCGGGAACACCCATTTGACCGACCCGAACTTGGTCATCTTGCGCGCCCGCTGGGCCTCGTCCATCTCCAGCGGGCTGCCCGGATACCAGCCGGCAAGCACCTCCTTCGACTTCGGCGAGAAGCGGTGGGTGATCAGCTCGGCCGTGAGGTCGACCTCCGGCACGCCGTCGAGAGCGTCCGCCACGTCGGCGAACAGCCGGTCATAGGCGCCGGCCCAGTCCGGAACACGCAGGATCGGCGCCACCGTGAGACCGACCGGGTAGCCCGCCTGGGCCATGCGGCGCAGGGCCGCGAGACGGTCGCGCATCCGCGGAGCCCCGCCTTCATAACGCTCGGCGGACGTCGCGTTCACCGAGAACCTGATGCGCGTCCGCCGGTTGTGGGCCAGGCCGAGCAGAGGTTCGACCGCATCGAACTTGGTCGTGAAACGGAGCTGCACTGGCGCGTCCCAGGCACCGAAATGCGCGATAGACTTCGCCAGATGCCCGGTCAGATGCTCGATCGCCAGCGGATCGGTGTAGCAGGAGCACTCGAACGTCGTGCCCTCGCCGGCCCGGGCATCGGACAACGAGGTGACGCCACCATGGCCCACCGCCGCCGGAAGCTCCGCCAGTATCTCAGGGAGGTTGGCATAGGCACGTATGATCGGCGGCCCGGCCAGCGAACCGGCGAGATAGCAGTAGGAGCAATGCGCCGGGCAGCCCTCGGCCACGTCGAAGCGCCAGTCGGCGCTGGGCGGGATCGGCTGCAGACGGCGCCGGCTCGGGCTCGCGGTGATCACCGCCAGGGTGGTCTTCGCGTCGCGGTAGGTGTCCGGCAGGCCGGCCAGCCGGTCCGTCTTGAGGCGCACGACCTCCGCTCCGAGCGCTGCGGCGCGCTCCACCATCTCGCTCCCGGCCGGCCAGGCCAGCGCCGAGGGAGTGACCAGGACGTGTCGGGGGATCCAGGACCGAGGCATGAGCGCCATGTTGGGCGGCAGCGCCGGAATGCCAGCCACATATCCGCTATCCTGGACGGCGGGACTTCACGAAATCGACGAACGCCCACGGGCGCGCCGCATCCTTCTACAACGCGAGAGCCTGGACCGACCGTGCATGCTCGGCTTCGTAGAGCGCGAACGGGTCGAGGATACCGCAGCCCAGCGCGTCCTCGAGGGATCCCTGCCGCGGCGAGGCGGCCAAGCTCTCCGCAGGGCCGCCAGCGAGGTTGGAGCGGAAGATCCCGGCGGCGCTGACCGGCAGGAAATCCTCGTACAGGATCGGCTCGGCACGGACCGATCCGGCGTGGATGGCTTCGTCCAGGCTCCGCGCCCCGACCGGCGCATCGGCGAGCGGCACGTAGCGGTAGAACGCCAGCCCCTCGCGGCGCAGCGTGTCATGATCGTCCGGGAAGGCATGAAAGGCTTTGGGATCGGCCTCGGCCAGCAGCCGGTCGTAGAGGGCGCGTCCGGCGGGGGTCAGGGCCACGCCGCGCTGTTCGATCTCGCCGAAGCGCGCGGTATGCGACGACGCTTCGGCACCGAAGCGGACCGGCTCGGAGAGGGCCTTAAAACTGGTCTGGCGAAGCAGGATCGGGCAGGCCCGCGTCGGCGGTCCCTCGATCCGCGCCTTGGCTTCCAGTCCATGGGCCTGCATGGCCGTCTGCGCCGCATCGATGTCCAGCACGCGCGGCGTCAGATGGTTGATGTGCGGGCCCTTGAAGCAGACGATGTCGGCGACCAGCGGGTGCGCCGCGCGCATCGACGCATAGGTGGCGGCGTCGACGGTCGCCTCGCCGTGCCAGCGGAAGCTGTGCAGCGCCTCCCCGATGAACTCTTCCGCCTGCGCGTCGTCCAGGTGGCCCTCGGCCTCGAAGACCTCGATCAACGCCATCGCCCGCGGTGTTGCGATGCGGCGCCGGGAAAGGATCGTCGCCGCCTGGGCGCGCAGGGCAGGGTCGGTGATCAGGTCCAGGCGCAGCAGGGAGGCGAACAGCCGGAACGGGCTACGATCGAGCGAGCTCGCCGCCGTGGCCCGGAAGGCGGTGGAATGCACCGGTATGCCGGCAGGCGATAGATCGTAATAGCCGACCGGAACCATGCCGAGCACGGCGAACATCCGCCGCAGCAGATGCATCTCGCCCGCCGTGCCGACCCGGATCGCCCCATGCCGCTCCTGGTCCAGGCGTTCGTGTCCGCCGGCTCGTCCGATTATGGGGCAATCCCGCTGCAGGACGTGGCGGTTGATCCCGGCGACCAGTTCCAGCAAGGTGCCGTACTGCGGCACCTCGCGCCGGTACATCGCCGACATCGCCTTCGAGAACATCGCCCGCAGCGTGTCGCCATCCATGGCAGCCTCTCTCCGCTTAACAGATTGATCCGCTCAGTCGTCGCGCAGCAGACGGGCCAGCTTGACCAGGATCGCCGCCGTGGCGCCCCAGATATCATGGTCCGGATGCGGCCAGGACCAGGTGCCGCGCCGCAGCCCCGCGTCGATCCGGCGCGGCGCCTCCGGGTCCAGCAGCACACCCAGATCGAGCCCGAAAATGGCATCGACCTCGTCGGGCGCCGCGACCCACCGGGCGTCCGGGGCCAGCAGTCCGACGAACGGGGTGATAAGGAAATTGCTCCCGTGGGTCTCCTGGCGCGGCAGGCGGCCGAGCAGGGTCACATGCGCGGGATCGAGCCCGATCTCCTCCTGCGCTTCCCGCAGCGCGGTTGCAGCCAGGTTGCGGTCCTGCGGGTCCGGGCGGCCACCGGGGAAGCTGACCTGTCCGGAATGGGTGCGAAGCAGCGCCGAACGCCGTGTCAGCAACACCATGGGCAACGGTTCCAGAACGATCGGCACCAGCACCGCCGCGGCACGCGGCGCCCGGACGCCGGCGGTGGCCGGCGGACCGGAGTCGGGAT
>CAXSEE010000176.1:3746-8999 GCA_964235615.1 uncultured Acetobacteraceae bacterium
ATCGGCCAGGCCCGACACGTCCAGGTCCGACAATCGAGAACGCAGCCAGGCCTCGTCTAGCAACATGGCAGCTTCAGGATGAGGAAGTGGCACGTTCGAACAACATGGCAGAAGCTCCGGCAGGCCGATCGAGTATCGCCCAAACGACAACTGCCGGAAAGAGATCGCCGGACACGCGATTTCAATCGCCACGCCGGCTTCGCTGTCCTAATGATGCGGCATGCGCGATCCTCGCGGGATTGCGCGTGGTCATTCAACCCAGCGTCCGAGATCGATTGATGACTTCGTTCCGCATTCGCCTGCCCTTCGTCCTGCTGTCGCTCGCAGCGGCTCCGCTGTTGCTGCCGATGCACTCCGCTCATGCCCAGATGAGCCTCGGTGGAGGCGGTGGTGGAGGCGGCGGCGGTGGCGGGGACGATGCCGACGCCGAGGCCAAGGCAACTGCGGCGGCGAACGCCCCTCCTCCGGCCTTGCCCGGCGCGGTATCGAACGATCCAGCCGCTCCGACCGGCCACGCCTCGCTGGACATGAACCCGACCGCGGCCCTGTTCGACTCGATCAACCGCGGCGACTTCACCGCGGCCAAGGAAGCATTGTCGCGCGGCGCCGACCTTCAGGGCACCAACGTGCTCGGCGAGAAGCCCATCGAGAGCTCCATCGACCTGAACCGCAACGACATCACCTTCCTGCTGCTGTCGATGCGCAACACCGAGAGCCCCGCGGGCGGCAGCGATGCCCAGGTCGCATCGAACACCACCAGCACCGGCCGCGACAAGTCGGGGCACCTGGCGATCGACGCACGCACCGCCCGCCGTCGCGGCACGGTCGAGGAGGCCTCCTATACCGGATCGCGCCGCTCGGACGACGGCGGCGTCGCCAAGCCCGAGATCGGCTTCCTGGGCTTCGGCGGCAGCTAGAGGCGGCACGCCGGTCTCGGCCTTGAACCCCGTGCCGAACCCGATCGCCACCATCATCGCCGCCTTGCTGCTGGCGGCGGCGGCGTTCTGCTTCCTGGTGCTGCACCAGCCGGTGCCGGCGGTGCTGCTGGCGCTAGTTGCCGTGCTGCTGCCCTCGTCCCTGCGCATGGCCCGCGAGTGGGAGCGCGCCGTCGTGCTCCGGGCCGGCAAGCTGCAGGGCGTTCGCGGTCCCGGCCTGTTCTGGATCATCCCGATCGTCGACAGCGTCGCCCGAGTGGTCGACCTGCGCATCCAGACCACGCCGATCGCCACCGAGAAGACCCTCACCCGCGACACCAGCCCGGTCGATGTCGACGCCATCGTGTTCTGGACCGTACGCGACCCGCGCCAGGCCATCACCGCCCTGGTCGACTATGCCTCCGCCATCTCGCTGGTGTCGCAGACGAGCCTGCGCGAGGTGATCGGCGCCAGCGACCTGCGCACGCTGCTGGAGGATCGCCACAACATCGACACCATGCTGCGCGACGCCATCGCCGGCAAGACCACGAACTGGGGCATCACCGTGCAGTCCGTCGAGATACGCGACGTGACGCTGCCGGCCAACCTGCAGGATGCGATGAGCCGGCAGGCGCAGGCCGAGCGCGAGAAATCCGCCCGGGTGACGCTGGCCTCGGCCGAACGCATGGTGGCCGCCGAGCTGGAGGAGGCCGCGCGCACCTACGACCGCAGCCCGACGGCGATGCAGATCCTGCAGATCAACCGGCTCTACGAGATGAACAAGGACCGCGGCGCCACCATCCTGATCCCGACCTCGATGGCCGACAGCATGGCGCGCCTGCTCAGCCAGCTTCCGGCTGCCCCACCGCCCGGGGTATGATCCCGTTGCGTCTCCGACAGAAGAATAACGACCTCCGGCATCACTATCCCCTGCTATGGGAGCAAGCCGAAGGGATTGGTCAAGGACGCGGCCTATTCTGCAAGGTATGGCCCTGATCGAGACTATCCACCGGGTATGCGATTGAGCCAACGGGCGATGGAGGCGTCCGTCATGGTCCCGCCCGGCCAAGGTATAGCCGGCTGGTAGGCGACGTTGGAGCCGCGCGGCCGATGCCGATAAACCTTCATCGCGTAGGCAAGCTTCGCACGTCCGCTCGGCAGCGAGGCGAAGGCGAGATCGAGGTAATCGGTGTCCGCGCCGGTCGGCAAGCCGATCCTCTGGGTTGCGGGTAGCTGGTTGAGCAGGTCGACGAAATCCAGGCAGGCGCTCGCGCAATGCGGATCGGTCAGCACGAAGACACGTCGGGCGAATGGCGATGATCCTGTTGCCGCTGCCGCTGCCGCCGAAGGCGCATCGTTCACCCGCATCAGGGACTGCCGTGCAATCACGGCCTGGTCCATCCGACGTGCCAAGCCCTCCCAGTCGGCCGCTTCGTCCGAATGCCCGTCCGCCCGCATTTCCGCAGCTTCTGCTCGTATGGTATCGCGGTTCCGGGGCGATACACGCCAGTCTACGGTCCCGTCGCCGCTCGCCTCGAGCGCATCGACCAGGCCTTTTCCCCACAGGCTCGCCGCGACGTCCTCGCCCCACTGGCTGTTGCCGCCGCCGTTGCCTCGCAGATCGATCACGACATGGCGGGCAGCATGCAGCTCGGGCGCATGGTCACGCACCGTTGCGACCAGCGCCCGCATGCGCGCCGCATCCGCTCCGTTCCAGGTAAAGGATGGCAGCGAGATCAACCAGACGTCGCCAACCCGGCGCAGCCCAAGCGGCGGCACGACGATGCCGGTTGCCTGCTCGATCCTATGCGATAACGAAGTTTCGCCGATCGGCCGCCAATGCATCGGTATTGCCCGTGGACCTGCGACGGTACTGAAACGGCAGCTCGGGGTCTGATCCTCGTGATCGTCGGCACTCACCACGGTCAGCCATGGCGAAGTCAGGATCAGGCGTTGAGGCTGCGTCGGGTTGGTAAGCGGCCGCAGAACGCGCATCGTGAGCAGATCGGACGCGTCGGTCACGCCGCAGCCGAGCAGCATGTCGCCGGGTTCGACCCCAGGAGCGTCGTTCGTCAGCACCACACGGGTCGGGCCGCCGATCGTGTCCGTGCGCGTCAGGAAGCCAGGCCACAGCTGGTGTTCAGGCTGGTTGAACTGCACGGCGAGATGATAGTCGGCGAAGCCGTTGGCGTAGGTCATCAGGATCAGCCGATAGTCGTGCTCGGTCCGTGCCTCCCGTGCCTGCGCGCGCAAGCTGGATGCTCCGCTCTCCAGCCAGTTCTTGAAGCCGGGATTCCGATCATCGACCGGACCTGGGTGATTGTCCCGGATCAGGTCATGCATCGAAGTCAGGTCGCTGGTTGCCGTGGCCGACCAGTCGATCGCCGGGCTGGCGGCATGAACCGGCGCGGTGACCCGGACCAGGCCAAGCAGTGAGACCGCAATCAGCAGGGAACAAGATGATCCGCGGTTAATCCTGGCATCTTGCATCTCATGCACCTGCAGGACGGAGAAGGGTCATCCGGGGGCGCCAGCACCAGCGGATATGCCAAGGTGCGCCATGTGGAAGCCTTTGCCTCATCTGGACCTCCGCGATAAGCCCATGGCGGCGGTCGAACGGCTGATCCTGCTTCTGTCCGGTTTCATCATGAGCCGTTCATACCAGGGGACCCCAGCCCAACCCATCAAAGCGTCTGCGCGGAGAGACTGGCCGCCGCCTCTTCCGGCGTCCGCAGCGTCAGCGACAGGGCATGCAGGCCGCTGCCGAACTCCGCCGCCAGCAGGTCATGCACCAGGCGCGAGCGCTGCACCCGGCTCAGGCCGGCGAAGCGGCTGCTCACCACCAGCATCGCGTAGTGGGTCTCCCCGCCCCTCGCCGCTCCCGCCTCGCGCACGCCGGCATGACCCGCGTGACGCGCGCTCTCGTCCTCGATCTCCAGCCGCTCCGGCACCAGGCTCTGGTCCACCATCGCGCGCAGCCGGTCCATGCGTCCTGTCATGAGATTGGTCCTCTCCACTGATCCCGGCGAGCATGCCCGGAGGCTCTTGCATGCCCCGGAGGCTCTTGCATGCCAAGCCGCGGCACGCACATAAACGCCCTGATGATCCGCAGACAAACGAGACACCGGGCCTTCGATCCCGACCCGGATGCCCCGGGCCGGCTGTGCGACATGCCCGATTGCGAGGAACCCGCCGGCTACCGGGCGCCGCGCTCGCGCGACACTTTGCAGGAATACTGGTGGTTCTGCCTGGCCCACGTGCGCGAATACAACGCGCACTGGGACTTCTACAAAGGCATGACCCCCAGCCAGATCGAGAACCATCTGCGCGCCGACGTCTCCTGGAACCGCCCCTCCTGGCGGCTCGGCCATCTCGGCGGCGGACAGGCGGCGCAGGCCTTCGAGGACGACCGCATCCTCGATCCGCTTGGATTGCTGAGCGGCGCCACCCGCCGCCGCACCAACCGGCAGAAGGCGGCCGATCCCCGGCCGGAGGCGCTGCGGCAGCCGCTGGAAGCGCTCGGGCTGAGCTGGCCGATCTCGATGGGCGAGCTCAAGAGCCGCTACAAGATCCTCGCGCGGCAGCATCACCCGGACGCCAACGGCGGGGATCTCGCATCGGAGGAACGGTTCAAGACGATCAACGTAGCCTATACCGTGCTACGGACGCATCTTCTGGCCGCTCGGCAAACCGGACTTGCCGAGACGGGTTAACTCCATTCGGGCACAAGCTCGGCGTAGCGACCCCCCAGCTTGGCATAGCCACCAGGCGACAGGAACTGACGGGAAGACTTCATGGACGAGATCGCCAATCTGGCAGCTACAGGCAATGACGCGCGTCCCCCCGTGGAAGCATTGGGCGGAGTGGGCGATCCGGCATTGCCAGCGACGTCCTATCTCGGCTCGCCGGACCGTGTCGTGTCGGCGCGGGAGACATTCCGTATCGACAGCGACATGCAGGTGCCGGCCTACTCGGTGCGCACCGAGCATGTTCCCGAGATCGACCAGGCCTACCGCTTCGACCGCGAGACCACGCTGGCGATCCTGGCCGGCTTCGCCTTCAACCGCCGGGTGATGATCCAGGGCTACCACGGCACCGGCAAGTCCAGCCACATCGAGCAGGTCGCGGCCCGCCTGAACTGGCCGTGCATCCGCGTCAACCTCGACAGCCACATCAGCCGCATCGACCTGGTCGGCAAGGACGCCATCGTCCTCAAGGACGGCAAGCAGATCACCGAGTTCCGCGAGGGGCTGCTGCCCTGGGCGCTGCAGCATGCCTGCGCCCTGGTGTTCGACGAGTATGACGCCGGCCGCCCCGACGTGATGTTCGTGATCCAGCG
>CAXSEE010000177.1:0-8915 GCA_964235615.1 uncultured Acetobacteraceae bacterium
GCAAGGAGACGCATACCCACACGATCCGCATCGCCCCGCCCCTGGTCATCACCGCCGACGAGGTGGATTGGGCAGTGGAACAATTCGCCGCCGCCCTGGGCTGAGACACCGTCCGCCTGCTGGAGATCTGACCGGGTTGGGCCGGTTCACCGACAGCAGCCTGGACAAATCAGCTCTGACTGGTTGCAGAACGCAGCCCGAGGCCTTGCGAGAAGCGCACGAGATAGCCGTCGGGGTCCTGCACGAGGAACTGCCGGACTCCCGTTTCGCGCGGGCCCGCGCGATACCAGACCTCCTCCGGATCGAGAAACAGAGGCCAGCTTGCGTCGAGCAGTGAAGTCAGGATCGGTTCGAGATCATCCACGGTGATCTGGAAATTGACACCTCGCCCGAATGGCCGTTGCAGCAGACCAGTGATCCACCGCCGCCCCGGCGCCATGGCCTCCTCCAGCATGATCTGGCATCCGGAACGATCGAGGTAGGCAAATCGGTCTTCCGGGCGGTCGTAGGCAACGGTGAAGCCGCAGATATCGCACCAGAAATGGAGGCTGCCGTTCAGGTCGCTGACCAGCAACTCCGGAACCATTGCAGCCCAGGCAAAGCCAGGAGGCGGATCAACCGTGGGCATTCGCCTCAGTAGGACCAGCGCCACCGGAGCGCAACGCAGGTCCGCTTGATCCTCGGAGGCAAGGCTATTGCCGTCATTGCGGATGGATCAGCGGCGCGCGGTTCCACCAGCGGGGCCTGCGCGCCTTCTCGCGGGCGAATGTGAACAGCCCCGAGCCGATGATCACCGCGGCGCCCACGAACATCGGCGCGTCGGGATTGTCGCTGAACACCACGTAGCCGAGGAAGATGGCCCAGAGCATCTGGCTGTATTGCGGCGGTGCCACCAGGCTTGCCGGCGCCAGGGCGGAGGCCAGCATCAGCAGCGCGTTGCCGGCCGCCGCCAGCAGCCCGTACGACAGCACGAACAGCCACTGCCGCGCGATGGGCATCACGAAATGCGGCAGCATCACCAGGAAGCTCACCACGATCGGCCCGATCAACCCCGCTCCATACAGCGAGATGCGCTTCGCGGTCGGACCCTGCGCGCGCAGCACGACGATCGTGAGCGCGCCGGCAAAGCCGCTGGCGATGGCCGCCAGATGGCCGATGCCGAGCGCCCGGATGCCGGGCCGCAGCACGATCAGCACGCCGACGAAGCCCATGACGACAGCCGACCAGCGGCGCCAGCCGACCGGCTCCTTGAGGAAGATCACGGACAGGATGGTCACGAAGGTGGGCAGCAGGAAGATCAACGCGAAAGCTTCGGCCATCGGCAGCATGGTGAAAGCGACCACCGAGCAGAGGCTGCCGATCACGGCGGCCAAGGCGCGCAAGGTCCACATCCGGCGATCGTTGCAGCGTATCAGGTCGATCCATTGCTCGCCGGGTTTGCGCACCAGCGGGATGACCGGAAGCCCCAGCATGGCGCCGAAGAACACGATCTCGAACGGCGGCAGGGCGCCGTGCAGCAGCTTCACCGAAGCATCGCTGAGGGCGTAGGCCGCATAGGCCAGGAAGGAGAGCAGCACGCCGCGTCCCGTCGTGCTGGGTAGCACGCTTTGCACCGTCGTGCTGGGTAGCACGCTTTGCACCGTCGTGCTGGGCACGCTTCGCACCGTCGTGCTTGGCACGCCTCGCACCGTCGTGCCCTGCCGCGCGGGGATTGATCCGTCGTCCATTGACCCCTGCCCTGCTTCATGCTGGCCGGCATCGGCCGCATCCCTTGTCGCTCTACCCTGCTGCTTCGCCCGGCGCCACCGCTGAGGCTTCCCGATGGGCATGGCGCTGGTCCCGCGCGACGACCACGACGAGCACGGCGAGGGCCACCGCAATGAAGGAGAACAGATGCCCGGGACCCTGGCGCATCGCCTGGCCGCCGATGATCGGGCCGGCCACCGTGCCGAGCCCGAACAGCAGCAGCAGTTCGCTCACCGTCTGCGAGCCGGACTGCTCGGGCCGTTGCGCATAGGCAACGCCGACGCAGAGGCCGTAGAGCGGGTATTGCGCGACGCCGAACGCGCCGAGCATGACGATCACCGCGGTCGGCGACAGCTTCCCGGACAGGAAGATCAGCGGCATGCAGACCGCAAGCCCGAGCAGGGCCACGCCCTGCAGCAAGCGGCGCTGGTCGAACCGCCTGGCCAGCATGCCGATCGGGACATAGGCGAGCGCGCCGCCGACCGAGTTGGCGGCCAGCATCAGCGTGTCGTCGCGCATGTCCAGGCCCGACATCATGCCGAATACCGGTCCCAGCCCGCCGACCGCCCCGGTGATCAGCCCGGCGACGACGCAGCCCAGGGCAGCCACCGGGGAGGCCATGATCAGGCGGCCCAGGCGCGGCCGAAACGGTGGCGGGACCGGAGGCGGCGGCACCCGGCCGAGGGCGATCGGGACCGTCGACAGCGCGACCGCGACCGCCATCAGCGCGAAAGGGATGCGTCCCTGCGGCAACAGGTTCAGGCTCAGCGTGCCGCACAGCGAGGCGAGCAGGTTGGCGATCATGTAGCAGGCGAAGGCGGGACCGCTGCCGGCGCGGTCCACCAGCCAGCCCTCGACGATGGCGGACAGGCCGCCGTAGCAGAAGCCGATGACGACGCGGAGCAGGATCCAGTCGGGATCTCTCGGCAGCACCGGCAGCAGCAGGGCGCAGCCGGCCGAAACGCCGGCCAGCAGGATGAAGGCGCGCACATGGCCGAGCCGGCTCAGCAGCGGGCCGATGCACAGGCAGGCGACCACGAAGCCGGCCGACCATCCGGCGGAGAAAAGCCCGATCGCCGCCATGCCGGAGCCGCGCTCATGGCCGATGAGCGGCAGCAGCACGCCCTGGAGATTGGTGCCGAACACGAGCAGGCAGACGCCGGCCAGCAGTGCCGCCAGGGACGCGACGCTCGCGTCCGGCTTGGCCGCCATCATTCCCTCCCTCGCACGCCCGCAATGGAGCGGTCATACCAGACCCGGCCGGCAGTAGAGCCATGATCGTGATGGCCAGGCAGGCGGCTCAGCCTGTAGTACCTGACCGATGCCGATTAGTACCTCGCCGATGCCGATCCACAGTTCCGAAACGACGATGCCGGGGTGGATGAGCCTGCTGCTGGCCACCGCCTGCGGGCTGATCGCCGCCAACCTCTACTACGCACAGCCTCTGATCGGGCTGATCGCCCCATCGATCGGCTTGGCGCCGTCGGCGGCCAGCCTGATCGTCACGCTGACCCAGCTCGGCTATTGCGCCGGGCTGGTGCTGCTGGTGCCGCTTGGCGACCT
Organism: uncultured Acetobacteraceae bacterium; assembly: GCA_964235615.1. GTDB lineage: Bacteria > Pseudomonadota > Alphaproteobacteria > Acetobacterales > Acetobacteraceae > Lichenicoccus. Next base: position 3,310 of record CAXSEE010000177.1, read on the forward strand.
GGTGGAGAACCGGCGGCTGACGCTGATGACGCTCGGGGGCGCCATCCTGGCCCTCGGGATGGCGGCGGTGGCGCCCTCGGCGGCCTGGTTCCTGGCCGCATCGCTGGCGATCGGGCTGGGTTCGGTGACGGTGCAGATGCTGCTGCCGATCGCGGCCCACATGGCGCCGGACGCGAGCCGCGGGCGGGTGGTCGGCAACGTCATGAGCGGCTTGCTGCTCGGCATCATGCTGGCCCGTCCGGTCGCCAGCATGGCGGCTGCCGCGTTCGGCTGGCGGCCGTTGTTCGGCGCCTCGGCCCTGCTCATGCTGGTCCTGGCGGTGACGCTGCGCCTGCTGCTGCCGCGCCGGCAACCGCAAGCCAGGCATGGCTACGCCAGCCTGATCGGCTCGCTGTGGATGCTGCTGCGGCAGACGCCGGTGCTGCGCCGGCGTGCCGCCTACCAGGCCGGCGTATTCACCGCCTTCAGCCTGTTCTGGACGGCGGTCCCACTGGAACTCGCTGGACCGACCTTCGCCCTGACCCAGCGCGGCATCGCCTGGTTCGCGCTCGCGGGTGCGGCCGGCGCGGTGGCGGCGCCGATTGCCGGCAGGGTCGCCGATCGCGGCTGGAGCCGGCCCGCGACCGGCATCTCGCTGGCCGTCGCGGCGGTGGCGTTCCTGTTCGCCCGGCTGGGCGGCACCGGATCGATGGCAGCCCTGCTGGCCGCGGCGATCCTGCTGGACCTCGGGGTGCAGAGCAACATGGTGCTCGGCCAACGTGCCATCTACGAACTGGGACCGCATGTCCGCAGCCGGCTGAACGGGATCTACATAGCGATCTTCTTCGCCGGCGGCGCCTTCGGCTCTGCCATCGCCAGCGTGGCCTATCTGCGCGGCGGCTGGACGCTGGTCAGCTGGCTCGGCCTCGCGGTCCCGGTGGCTGCATTGCTGCTCTATGCGACCGAGTTCAGTCATCGGAGCATCACGAGCCGCAACAACAAAGGTCGGAATGTTGGCCAGTAAATGCAGGAACATATCCACGTGGCACAGGGGCCACTCATGACGCTGAACATCCGCGATGCCTTGCTCCAGGACGAGCCGGAAGTCGTCCAGCTCTGGCGGCAGTGTGGATTGGTTGCGGGCTACAACGATCCAGGATCCGATTTCCGCTTCGCGGTCGGTGGCCCTGCCTCGACAGTGCTAGTTGGGTTGGACGAGGAGCGGATCATCGGGACGGTCATGGTCGGTCACGACGGACACCGCGGCTGGCTTTACTATGTGGCTTGCTTAACGGGTCGGCGGCGTGCCGGTGTCGGACGTGAGATGGTGGCCTCGGCCGAGGAATGGCTGCGCACCCGTGGCGTGGTCAAGGTCCAGCTCATGGTTCGTGAGACGAATGCGCAGGTGACTGGATTCTACGAACGCCTCGGCTTCGAGTTCATGCCGCGAATTGCCATGTCGAAGTGGCTCAACCAGTAGGCGCCGAAGCGGTCGCGGTGGTGACGATGATCCACCTGCTTGCTCCCCTGCCTGAGCGCGCCTCCAAGAATATGACCGATCGGGGTCAGGACAGCGACATGGTCGCAGACGATCTTGAACACGGCGAGCAGGGGCACGCTGAGGAAGGCGCCGGGAATCGCCCCTAGCCAGTGCCAGAACATCAGCAATCCCAGACCAACCCTTTTATCTACAGCGAATCATTTTCATCTGTGGACAAGGTCGCCTCGTAGTCCTGACCGCTGTAGAACACGCCGATGATGGCAACCTGATCAGCGTCTACGACGAAGGCAATCACGGACTGCTTGCGGTAGTGCGTAGTGCGCAGACCGGGCCGGATGTCGTCGCGCAAGGTGCCGCGGTATGGAATGGTCCTCAGAGTCTCGTAGTGGGCTACGAGAGGATCAACATATCGGGCCGCCGTATTGGGTGATGCGGCGCTGGCGATATCGCGGTACAACGCGGCAAGCTGGGCTTGAGCCGCAGGCGCAAAGACGATGCTGTAGGCCATCAGCCTTCGGCAGTCGTCCTCCCCTGCTCGGCTGCCAGAGATGCGCGCACCTGATCGACGGACACCGCGCGCGATGGATCGGCTTTCAGGACGTCGTAAGCTGGAGCGACCTGTTCGTGCAGCCAGCTCTCTACCGCGCGATCCCGTGCCAGCAAGCTGCGCAATCCGTCACCGATCACTTCGCTTTCCGTCGCATGCTCGCCGGTCGCCATGCCAGGATGAGATGCGGCGCAAACTCCCGCGCCTACTTGCTCCCCTGCCTGGGAGTCCCCCCAAGAATATGACCGATCGGGGTCAGGACAGCGACATGGTCGCAGACGATCTTGAACACGGCGAGCAGGGGCACGCTGAGGAAGGCGCCGGGAATTCCCCATAGCCAGTCCCAGAACATCAGCGACCCCATCACCAGAACCGGGTTCAGGGTGAAGCGCCGGGCCAGCAGCATCGGCGTGATGGTCTCGCCTTCCATCACGTGGATGCCGAAATAGATCGCCGGCGGCAGCAACGCGTGCAGCACGGAGTCGAAGCTGAACAGGCCGACGAAGAAATAGATCACGACGCCGGTCAGCGGACCCAGGATCGGGATGTAGTTCAGCAGGAACGCGAGCACGCCCCAGAGCAGCGGGTTGGGCAGGCCGAGCGCCCAGCACTGGATGAAGTTGGCGACGCCGACCAGCAGGTTCATGCCGGTGATGGTGGCCAGATACAGCGAGACGTTATGCTCGATCTCGGCGACGATCTGCACCGCGCGGCGCTTGTCCGCCCAGGTCGGCATGATCTCGATGACACGGCGCAGCAGGCTGTCTCCCTCGTAGAGCAGAAAGAACAGCATCAGCAGCATGGTGAAGACCTGGCCAAGGAAGAAGCGCGTGCCGAGCAGCAGGGACGAGCCGACGCTGGTCAGGCCCACGGCACCGGACTGCTGCACCTGGATCACCGGCTGGGTGCCATGAGCAACGCCGCCACTGGTCTGGTCCATCAGTCCCTGCAGCTTCTTCATGCCGTCCTGTGCCATGTGGATCGGCCCGTGCAGGAAGGCGAGCTTGGCCTGCAGCGCGGGCAGGCTTTCGGGCGCCTTGCTGATCCAGCCGGAGGCGGGCACCGAGATCGCCGCGCCGATGCCGCCGACCAGGCCGAACAGCACGAGGATCAATACCAGTGCGGACAGTATCTTCGGGATGTGCAGCCGGTAATGCAGGAAGCGCATCGGCCCGATGAGCAGCAGGTTGAGGACGATCGCCAGCACGAACGGGAGCACGATCTCGCTGGCGAAATACAGCGTGTAGAAGATGGCCAGTATGCTCAGCAGCAGCAGGCAGCCCGACAGGGTGGAAAGCGCGCGCTGGCGCTTGGCGTCGGCCGTATCCTCGTGGAGTTGGGCATGGGCCTGGCGTTGTGCGGTCTTCAGGACGCGCTCGTCATACGCCTGCTGATCCGACATCTGGCGATCCTTCATGCTGCCCTGGCCTTCATGCTGCCCCGGCCTTCATGCTGCCTGGACGCGCCGGAAGGCTGGGTTTGTTGTTGATCAGCCCGGGATGATCAAGTGGGGGATGATCAAGTGGGGGCTGATCAAGCGGGAGCTTTCGGCAACCTTACTATGAAGCGGGCTCCACATATGGGTCCCTTGACCCCCGGGGCGGCCTCATTCGGCTCATGCCGGTTCTCCGCGGTGATACGGCCCTTCAGCGCCTCGACGATCTGCCGGCTGATCGAGAGCCCGAGGCCGGAATGCTGACCGAAATGCTCGCCCGGCGGCCGTTCGGAATAGAAGCGGTCGAAGATGCCGTCGAGCTTGCCCTCGGGGATGCCCGGCCCCTGGTCGCTGACCGCGATCTCGACATGGCTGCCGACATCCGCCGCTTCCAGGATGATCTGGCCGTTCGGCGGCGAGAAGCTCACGGCGTTACCGATCAGGTTGCGCAGCACCTGGACCAGCCGGTCCTCGATGGCCAGCACCACCAGTCCCGGCGACGACGCGTGGACTTCCAGGATCGGGCCGTCCGGCGCGCGCGTCGCCTGGTGGATCTCGGCCAGCACGGCGAGGATCGGGGCCAGCGGCACCGGCTCGGCGGTGGCGCGGGACAGTTCGGCGTCGATCCGGCTGGCGTCGGAGATGTCGGTGATCAGCCGGTCCAGCCGGCGCACGTCCTCGCCGATGATGCTGAGCAGGCGCCGCTGCTGGTTGAGGTCGTCGATGCGCAGCAGGGTCTCGATCGCCGAGCGGATCGACGACAGCGGGTTCTTGATCTCGTGGCTGACGTCGGCGGCGAAGCGCTCGATCGCGTCCATGCGTCCCCACAGCGCGCGCGCGCTCTCGTCCAGAGCCAATGCCAGCTCGCCGATCTCGTCGCGTCGGGCGCGCAGCCGGGACGGCACGCCGCCGGTGCGCCCGATGCCCTCGCGCATCACATGGGCCGAGGCGGCGAGGCTCAGCAGCGGCCGGGCGATGGTCAGCGACAGGTACCACGACAGCAGCACGGTGATCGCCAGGGCGACGAAGAACAGCACCAGGATCGACGAGCGCACCGCGAACAGCGAGCGGTCGACATCGCGCGCCTCGCGGGTGATCTGGATGATGCCGATGGTGTGGCCGTCATGCGCCACCGGCTCGGCGACGGTCACCAGCAGCCGGTGATCGGCGGTGCGGCGGATGAACGGCGGCGTCTCGGAGCTGTCGCTGTCGCCGAAGCGGAGCTGCTGATGGGCATCGGGGTCGGCGTTGGCGCCGAGTGTCGCGACACGCAGGCGGGTCTCCGGCAGCAGGCTGAGGATGCGCCCGTAGGTGCGCCGCAGCAGGCCGAGCAGGGAAGGAGTGCCGGGATCGGGAGCCGGCACGGCGGTACCGGCCGCCACCGACACGCCGGCGTCGCGAGCGAGGGTCCCCGCGCGGCTGTCGGCGATCAACTGGCCGTCGGGCGCGAACAGCCGGGCCTGTGCGCTCGGGCTGGGCTCGGTCAACCGGCGCAGCAGCGGACGCGCGAGCTCCGGCGCCAGCACCATGTCGCTCTCGTCATGGGTGGCGGCCGCATGATGGGCACGTCCATGGGACGGGCCATGCTGCCTGCTGTCGGGATGCGGCCCCGGCTGGGATGGCGTCACGGAAGACGCCAGGGAAGCAGGCGGAGCAGGCTCGACCGCGCTCTGGCCGAGGGCGCCGGCGTAGATCCGGGCCTGTTCGCGCAGGGCCGTGACCTCGGCCTCCAGCAGGCTGTTCTGGAACTGGTTGAGGTAGAGCAACGTCGCCACCAGCAGGGCCAGCGGCAGCGCGTTGACCAGCAGGATGCGCCGCATCATCGGCGAAACCCAGCGCCGCTGCCGGCGGAGAGGGGGATCCAGGCGGGCGGGGTATGATACCGCCGACAGGCCGTCCGGCATCACTCCTCCTTGTAGCGATAGCCGATGCCGTACAGCGTCTCGATCTGGTTGAAGCCGTCGTCGATCTGCCGGAACTTCTTGCGCACCCGCTTGATGTGGCTGTCGATGGTGCGGTCGTCGACGTAGATGTTCTCGCCATAGGCGGCGTCGATGAGCTGGTCGCGCGACTTGACCAGGCCGGGACGGGTCGCCAGCGCCTTGACCAGCAGGAACTCCGTCACCGTGAGCTGGATGTCGGCG
>CAXSEE010000178.1:0-2324 GCA_964235615.1 uncultured Acetobacteraceae bacterium
GGCATGCCGGCGTCGAGCCAGGCGCAGCCGCGGCCGAGGCGCTCGACCTGCAGCGAGCCCTCCTCGAGGTAGATCCGGTTGAGGTCGGTGATCTCGAGCTCGCCGCGCGCCGACGGCTTGATCTGGTGGGCGTAGTCGCTGACCCGGCTGTCATAGAAATACAACCCGATGATCGCCCAGTTGGAGGGCGGGTTGGCCGGCTTTTCCACCACTTCGAGGGCGCGTCCGGTCTCGTCGAAGGTGACCACGCCATAGCGTTCCGGGTCGCGCACCTGGTAGGCGAACACGGTGGCGCCCTCGGCGCGGCCGGCGGCGTTGCGCAGGGAGATGCCGAGATGGTCGGCGAACACCAGGTTGTCGCCCAGTGCCAGCGCGCAGGGAGCGTTCTGCAGCCAGTCGTCGCCGATCAGGAAGGCCTGCACGATGCCGTCCGGCGTGGGCTGCACGCGGTAGCTGAAACTGACCCCGAGCCGGCTGCCGTCGCCGAGCAGCCGCCTGAACTGCGGCAGGTCGTCCGGGGTGGAGATGATCATGATGTCGCGTATGCCGGCCAGCATCAGCGTGCTGAGCGGGTAATAGATCATCGGCTTGTCATAGACCGGCAACAACTGCTTGCTGGCCGCCAGGGTCATCGGATGCAGCCGGGTTCCCGAACCCCCGGCGAGCAGGATGCCCTTCATGGGCTTCTCGGGCGAGTGCCGGTCGGACTGGGTGGCTTCGGCCAATCTGCTGCTCATGCTGCGGTCCCGAGCCTCTGTCCAGTGTAGCTCTTGCGACGGATCTCGGCCCACCAGGGCTGGTGGTCGAGATACCATTGCACCGTGCGTCTGATACCGCGATCGAAATCATGCGCGGCCTTCCAGCCCAGCGACGCCTGTGCGTGCGATGCATCGATCTCGTAACGGAAATCATGCCCGGGACGGTCTATGACATATCGGATCAATCGCGCGCGGGGGCCGGCCGGATCGGGCCGCAATTCGTCGAGCACGCGGCAGATGGCCTGCACGACTTCGAGGTTGGAACGCGGCTGGCGCGCACCGATCGCGTAGGTCTCGCCCGGCTTGCCACGCTCGACGGCAAGCACCAGCGCCTCGGCATGATCCTCGACGAACAGCCAATCTCGTTTGTTGGAACCGTCTCCATAGACGGGAAGCTCGCGCCCCTCGATGGCGTTGATGGTGACCAGCGGGATGAGCTTTTCCGGGAAATGCCACGGACCATAATTATTCGTCGTGTTGGTCACGAAGGTTGGCAACCCGTAGGTATGGTGCCAAGCCCGCACGAGATGGTCCGAAGCCGCCTTGCTGGCGGAATAGGGACTGCGCGGGTCATAGGGTGTCGTTTCGGTAAACGGCGGATCGTCCGCCTCGAGCGCTCCGAACACCTCGTCGGTCGAGATGTGATGGAAACGAAACGAAGCTTTTTCGCTCGCATCCAGGCCGGACCAGTAGCCGCGCGCCGCTTCGAGCAAGGCGAAGGTGCCGACCACGTTGGTCTGGATGAACACCGCAGGTCCGTCGATCGATCGATCGACATGGCTTTCGGCGGCGAGGTGCATCACCGCCTCCGGGCGGTGGGTCGCGAATATCTGCTGCATGGCCGGGAGGTCCGCGACATCCGCACGGACCAGCAGATGCCGCGCATCCGTGCGCGCTTCCTCGAGCGCATCCTCCGAGGCGGCATAGGTCATGTTGTCGACGTTGACGATCGTGTGGCCGGTCGCGCGGATCAGATGCCGCACCACCGCAGAACCAATGAAGCCGCATCCGCCGGTCAGAAGAATGCGCATGGTTTGATCCTATCGGACGTGGTTTTCGTCTGCTCACATCAACTTGACAGCGTGCGGGGCCGCAAGCAACAGCCGACGATGCAAAGAACAGGTCGTAACGTCGCTTCTGTATGCGGCCGCAGGCAATCACGCCTATGGTCCGGCCGCAGATTTCGGCAACTGGTGATGGCGGGGACCGGGACCACGGCATGTATGCGGATCTCAACGACCAACTGCTGGCGGCCCTCGGTCGGCCGGATCTGCGTGTCGTCTCCGGCGCGCGGCGGATCAGCTTCGACGCCTCGCTCGACACCGCGTTCCGGGTTGATCCAGCAGGGGATGATCCAGGGGGCGAGGTGGTGCTTGGTGCCGCATGCCTGGGCACGGCGCGGATCTGTGCGTTCCACATCCGCCATGCGCTCGAGCTCTCGATGCTGCTCGACGTCGCCATGGATACTCCGGCAAAGGAAGTCCCGGAAGCGCTGATCTCCCGCGACCTGCCGATCCTGGCGGGGCTCTCCGCCGCGCGCACCGCCGCCCTGTTCTGGCAGCTCGA
>CAXSEE010000178.1:2424-8820 GCA_964235615.1 uncultured Acetobacteraceae bacterium
GCTGGAAGGCGCCGGGCTGGAAGGGGGGCGCCGCGTGCTGCTGCATCTGCTGGATCTGTCCAAGACCGGGCTGCTCGCGCCGTCGCTTGCCTGCCTGGAACGGCTGCAGGCGGCGCATGGCCGGCATCTGGATATCGTGGTGGATGCCTGCCAGGCGCGGCTCGATCAGCGTCGTGTAGGGGATTACCTGTCGCGTGGCTGGATGGTGATGATCACCGGTTCGAAATTCTTCACCGGACCGCCTTTCTGCGGCGCGGTGCTGCTGCCTCCGCCGATCGCCGCACGCCTGTCGGCGCCGGGCGGACTGCCGGCCGGGCTTGCGGCATACGGATGCCGTGCGGACTGGCCGCAATGGACCCCGGCCGCCGCGGCGCTGCCGACAGGCGTCAATCTCGGCATGCTGCTGCGCTGGCAGGCGGCGCTGGCGGAGATGCGGGCGTTCGGCGCGGTGCCGTCCGGCCAGGTGCGGCTGCGTCTGTCCTTCTTCCTGGAAGGCGTGCGGGAAGCGATCGGCAGCAACCCCGACCTGGCCCTGATCGAGGTGCCGGCACCCGATCGGGCGCCGCTGCCGGCATCGGGCGGAGACCGTCCGGAGCCGTGCTGGGACCAGTTGCAGACCATCCTGAGCTTCCTGGTGCTGGAACCTGACGATAAAGGCATCCCCCTCAGCCTGGAACGGGCCCGGCTGCTCTACCGCTGGCTCAATGCCGATGCATCGCGCGCACTGCCGGCAAGGGCGAGCGCGCAGGATCGCGAACTGGCACGGCTGCTCTGCCACATCGGCCAGCCGGCGCCGGTCCCGCACCGGGCCCTGGCGGGCCAGCCAGCCGGTGCGCTGCGTATCTCGGCAGGTGCGCGCCTGCTGTCCGGCGAGCCATCGCATGAGGGACTGGACGCGGGCCGCCGGCTGGCCCGCGAGGTGGCGGACGCGCGCCGGGTGCTGGACAAGATCACCCTGCTGCTGCGTCACTGGGACGCCCTGCAGTTCATCAATCCGGAACCGAGCTACGCGTCGCACTCTTGAGACTCCACATGCGCGGCAAGGCAGGGGACCCATGACAGAATCCAGGAACACGCACGGCATCTCGGCCGCGATGCTGGCTGCCCTCGGCATCGTCTACGGCGATCTCGGCACCAGTCCGCTCTATACCATGCAGACCATCCTGGAGAGTTCGGGCGGCAGCGTCTCTTCGGACACGGTGCTGGGCGTGCTGTCGCTGATCGTCTGGGCGCTGCTGCTGACGGTCTCGATCAAGTATGGCGTGTTCGTCATGATGGCCGACAACAAGGGCGAAGGCGGCATCCTGGCGCTGACCGCCCTGGTCACCGGCAGCAAGAACGACGAGCCGCCGAAGCGCGGGCTGAAGACCGCGATCCTGATCGGCTTCGGCCTGTTCGGCGGGGCGCTGCTGTATGGCGACGGCATCCTGACGCCGGCGATCTCGGTGCTCAGCGCCATCGAGGGGGTGAAGGTCGCGACCCCGGCCCTGAATCATTTCGTGATGCCGGTCGCGGCCGTGATCCTGCTCGGGCTGTTCTGCGTGCAGACCTTCGGCACGGCCAGGATCGGCGTGGTGTTCGGGCCGGTCATGCTGCTCTGGTTCATCACCATCGGCGTGTTCGGCGCGATCGCGATCGCCAAGCATCCCGAGGTGCTGTGGGCGATCGATCCGCGGCATGGCCTGCACTATCTCGGCGAGCATGGCTGGGGCAGCCTGATCGTCCTGGGCGGCGTGTTCCTCGCCCTCACCGGCTCGGAGGCGCTGTATGCCGACATGGGCCATGTCGGGCGGCGTCCGATCCGTCTCGCCTGGTATGCGATCGTGCTGCCGGCCCTGCTGCTCTGCTACGCCGGGCAGTCGGCCTCTCTGATCGGACAGGCCAAGCTGCCGGACAACCCGTTCTACGGCATCATCCCGGCCCCGATCATGGGCTGGGCGATCTGGCCGATGGTGCTGCTGGCGACCTTCGCCACCATCATCGCCAGCCAGGCGATCATCACCGGGGCCTTCTCGATGACCCGTCAGGCGATCCAGCTCGGCTGGTTTCCCGGGCTGAACATCCACCAGACCTCGGACAAGGAATACGGCCAGATCTACGTGCCGGCGGTGAACTGGACGATGATGATCTTCACCGTCGCCATCACCGTCGCGTTCGGCAGTTCCTCCAGGCTCGCCGGCGCCTACGGCATGGCGGTCTCGACGACCATGCTGCTGACGACGGCCCTGCTATTCTCCTATCTGCGCGGCCGGGCGCACTGGTCGATCGCGTTGGCATTGCCGGTGGCGGCGGTGTTCCTGTTCATCGACCTCGCCTTTTTCGCCGCCAACCTGCTGAAATTCTTCGAGGGCGGCTTCGTGCCGCTGCTGGCGGGCCTGCTGGTGTTCGTCATCATGAACACCTGGCGGCGCGGCATCGCCGGCGTGCGCGCCAAGTCGAGGGAGCACGTGCTGGCCCCGAGCAGCTTCCTCGACGGGCTGGCCGAGGGGAAGATCCCGCGCGTGCCCGGCACCGTCGTGTTCCTGACCCGCATCAACGAGCCGATCTCTCCGAACATGGTCTCCCACGTCGCCCAGTTCGGCGCGCTGCAGCAGAATGTCGTCACCCTGACGGTGTCGTTCGACCAGCGTCCGCGGGTGCCGCAGGAGGAGCGCGTCAAGGTGCAGCATTACGAAGGCAACGTGTGGCACGTCATCGTACACTACGGCTTCGTCGAGATCCCGAGCCTGCCGACCGCACTTGCGGCAGCGCATGGGAAGGGCTGCCCGCTCGTGCCGGACGATGCGATCTTCATCGGTGGCCGCGACGAGGTGGTGCGTGACCGGGACCATGCGCACGCGCGGCTGTCCGCCTGGCGCCGGCTGCTGTTCGGCTTCATGTATCGCAACTCCGTCCATTCCGTGGACCTGTTCGACCTGCCCCCGGACCGCTTCGTGCAGATCGGCCGCCAGGTCGCCCTGTAAGCTGCGGGCCAACCGGCTGGCTCGGATCCCGCGAAGCTGAGGGCTTGGCTTGGGGATGTGAAGAGGATTGCTGCGGTCAAGCCGTTTGGCCATTGTCTCCCCGCGCCACCCGTGTGCTTGGTTATCAGAGTATGGAAGACACTCGACGAGTGGGGCGATCGACATTGCAGCGACCAGTCCGGCCGCACCGCTGCCTGAATACACGTTCGGCCACCCGGACGATGCCGGCGGGTCCGACCAATTCATGCGGGTGCTCGCCGACATCAAACGGGACCAAGACGCCGGGAATGACCCCGGCGTGCTCATTCGATCATGGCGGCAACGACAACGGGCCGGGTGCGTCGTCGCCGGCGCGGCTGCTGGAGCCGTTATCGGTGGTGCGGGCGGGGCTGTCGCGGAAGGTATGGCCGAGGCTATGGCCAGCCTGTTGTTCGCCGGTTCCTGACTCCGGAAGGTCAGTCCAGATGATCGAGGAACTAGGCGTTTGACACCGGAGGTGAGGCGGTGGATGCAGACGCGGCCGAAGATATGGATGCCTGATGAACCGCGCCAGTTTTCTTGACACACCCGAGCTTGAGACCGGGATCACCCGGTTCTGGCTGATCCGCCACGCGCTGGTGGAGGAGAACGCCCGGATGCGCCTGTATGGTGCGACGGATGTGCCGCTCTGTCCGGAAAGCCTGGTGGCGCAGGTGCCAATGTATCGCGCCCTCGCCGCCCGCCTGCCGGAGACACCGGCCTGGTATGTGACGCCGCTGTCGCGCACGCAGCGCACCGCCCAGGCGATCCAGGAAGCCGGCTATCCAACCACGCCCTGGACCGTGGAGGCGGGGCTGATCGAGCAGGACATGGGCGAATGGCACGGCCTGCGCCATGCCGAGCTGCCGGCGAAACTGAATCTTCCAGCGCATGTGTTCTGGTCGATTGCCGCCGGCGAGGTGCCTCCGGGTGGCGAGAGCATGGAACAGGTCTGCGCGCGGGTGGCGGCCAGCCTCGACCGGCTCGCGGATGCGCATGACGGGCAGGAGATCGTGGTGGTCAGCCATGGCGGCGCCATCCGGGCCGCGCTGGCCCACGCGCTCGGGGTGGATGCGGAGACCTCGCTGCGGTTCTCGGTGCAGAACCTGTCGGTCACGATCCTGGAGCGGCATCCGACCTTATGGCGGGTGGTAGCAGTGAACGAATTGCCGGGAGTCTAACTCAGCGTGCCATCAGGACGGTAAGGGCGGCATTCTCCAGCACGTGCCGCGTCACGCCGCCCAGGATGAGCTGGCGCAGGCGCGAATGCGAGTAGGCGCCCATGCCGAGCATGTCGGCGCCGAAATTCGCCGCGGCGGTGAGCAGCCCGGCGCCGACCTCCTTGTCGATCGCCCGGAAGGATTGCAGGCTGGCGCGAACTCCGTGCAGCGCAAGATATTCGAGCAACGCCGCGGCTGTGGGACCGCGTCGCTGGTAATCCTCGGAATGCAGCACCTGCACCGCCTCGGCATGCTGCAGCCAGGGCAGGATGGACAGCACGGCGGAGGCAGATTCGCCGGTCCCGTTCCAGGCGATGCAGATGCGCTTTCCAACTTCCTGCGGACAGATCTTCGGAGCGATCACCACCGGCCGGCCGCTGTCGAACAGCACGGCATGCAGCGCCTCGGAGGAGGATACTTCCTCACCGGAGTCCGCATGCGGCACCACGGTCAGGTCCGACAGGCGGGCCGCGTAGGAGATGACCTCATGCTCGCGTCCGGTGACCGACTGGAAGCTGGTGCTGGGTGCAGCGGGAGCCCCCATGCGCAGATCATGTTCGGGCGGACCGCCGCGGACTTCGATGCCGGCGCGGGCCACCAGGCGGTCGAACTTCTCATGCGCGCTCAGAGAGCGGCGCTTGGCCTCCCGGTCGGCGGTCATCATCATCTCCTCGACCATCGCGCCGGAAAGCCCCTCGCCGGCCAGGGGTGCGACCTCGCGGCTGTCGCTGCGGACATGCAGGACGGCGAGATGGGCGTTGAACTGGCGTGCCAGGATCAGTCCGGTCGCCAGCGCCGCCTCGCCATTGGCGGTGCCGTTCAGTGACAACAGGATCTTGCGGATATCGCTCATGCCGATGGCCTCCCGGTTTCCCCGGCTTTCCATATCACATCAGGGATAGAGCCGGGTTGTCTGCCAGTTCTGCTCATTCTCGCGGCGATAGACCATGCGGTCATGCAGCCGGTACGGCATGTCCTGCCAGAATTCCATGACCTCCGGCAGCACACGGTAGCCGGACCAATGCTCCGGACGCGGCACGTCCTGGCCCGCGTAGCGCGCCTCGACCTCGGCCAGGCGGCTTTCGAGCTGGTCGCGCCCCGACAGCGGACGGGACTGGTCCGAGGCGATCGCCCCCAGCCGGGAGGTCCGCGAGCGGCTGGCGAAATAGGCGTCGGCCTCGGCTTCGGTCACGTCCTCGACCGGCCCTTCGACGCGGACCTGCCGGTGCAGGCTCTTCCAGTGGAACAGCAACGCCGCGTGTCGGTTGGCCGCCAGTTCCCCGCCCTTGCGGCTCTGCTTGTTGGTGTAGAAAACGAAACCCCGCTCATCCAGCGCCTTGAGGAGCACCATCCGCACCGACGGCGCGCCCTGCGGCGTCGTGGTCGCCAGCGCCACGGCGTTAGGATCGTTCGGCTCGGAGGCCTCGGCCTCCTGGAACCAGCGGCGGAACAGGTCGATCGGATCGGCGGCGGGCTGCAAAGGCGGTTCGGACATCGGTTTTGACCTTGATCGGTTGAGCGACAACTGCCCGGACCGGCGCGGGTTCTGCGGCGGCCCTTGTGGCCTTGCTGCGGCTGTGTCAGGACGACGAGAGGCGGTACAGCCGCCCGGATGAACCTACCACAACCGAACGAGGTCCGATGCCGGACGGCGCTCCCACTCCCAGTCTTCCCATGCAAGGCAATCTGATGCAGGGCAAGCGCGGCCTGATCATGGGCGTCGCCAACAATCGCTCGATCGCCTGGGGCATCGCCGCTGCCTGCGCGGCGCAGGGGGCGGAACTGGCCTTCACCTTCCAGGGGGAGGCGCTGGAGAAGCGGGTGCGTCCGCTGGCGCAGAGCGTCGCCTCGTCGCTGGTGCTGCCCTGCGACGTCTCCGACGATGCGGCGATGGACGAAGCCTTCGCCGCGGTCGAGCGCGAATGGGGCGGGATCGATTTCCTGGTGCACGCCATCGGCTGGGCGGACAAGACCTACCTGCGCGGGCGCTATGCCGACACGCCGCGCGAGGCCTTCCTGCAGGCGATGGACATCTCATGCTTCTCCTTCACCGCGGTCTGCCGTCGGGCGAGTGCGATGATGAAGCCGGGCGGTTCGCTGCTGACCCTGACCTATCTCGGCGCCGAGCGGGTGATGCCGCACTACAACGTCATGGGCGTCGCCAAGGCGGCGCTGGAGGCCTCGGTGCGCTACCT
>CAXSEE010000179.1:0-8798 GCA_964235615.1 uncultured Acetobacteraceae bacterium
GCGATGCCTGCTACGCGTCCGTAAACACCTCGTGCGACGTTTCCTATTGATATAATTACTCCGATCAGGCAAGCCAGCCTGCATGGACGGTCTGGATCTCAGTCTCGGCACAGGTATCGCGAGTTTACTCCAGCGCCGTCCGGACGGCACGGAGCCGCCACGGCGCCGGCGGCCCAAGCTTCTCAGCCCCTTCATGCTCGTCGTGGTCCTGCCGACGCTGCTGAGTGCCATCTACTTCGTGTTTCTGGCCTCGCCGCAATACGTGTCCGAGGCGCAGTTCGTGGTGCGCGGCCAGGGAACGTCGTCGCCGGGCATGCTGTCGAGCCTGCTGCAGACCGCGGGCGGATCCACCGCCTCCGAGGATACCTACGCGGTGCAGGACTACATGATGTCCCGCGACGCCACGGTGCGGCTGGTGCAGACGGTCAACCTCAAGACGATGTTCGCGCGCCGCGACGCAGACCCGATCGCGCGCTTCCCGAACTCGTTCACCGGCCACAGCTTCGAGCATTTCTATCGCTATTATCGCCGTCACGTCATGGCCGACCTCGACACGACCACCGGCATCTCGACCTTGACGGTCCGCACGTTCAGGCCGGCCGACTCCCGGCTCGTCGCCACCGATCTGATGGTCGCGGGCGAGCAGCTCATCAACCGCATGAATGAGCGGCAGCGCCAGAACACGATCAGCAGCTCGGCTCGCGAGGTCGCCGACGCCGAGGCGCAGCTCCGGCAGATCGGCGACCGGATCGCCAGCTACCGCAACCGCCAGGCTCTGCTCGACCCGATGAAGCAGTCGGTGCCGATGCTGAAGGACATCAACGATCTGCAGACCGTGTTGACCACCACGCGGGTGCAGATCGCGCAGCTCACGGCGTCCGCGCCGGACAGTCCGCTGCTGCCGGTCTACGAGCGTCGGGTCGCGGCACTGGAGGCGCAGATCGCGCGGTCGAGCACCGGCGTGACCGGCTCGGACACGTCCCTGGTGCCCAAGATCACCGCCTATGACGAGCTGACCATCCAGCAGGAGCTCGACGAGAAACAGCTCGCTGGCGCGACCACCGCACTCGAGGCGGCCAAGACGCAGGCCGACCGGCAACTGCTCTATCTCGACGAGATCGTGCAGCCCGACCTCCCCGACTACGCGGACTATCCCAAGGGCGTGGCCTCGACGCTGGTGATCTTCGCCAGTCTGGCTGGGCTCTATCTGATGGCCAGGCTGCTGATCAGCGGCGCGCGCGAGCACCAGCTGGTTTGAAGGGGATGCTTCGGCAGCACAGACTGTTCGGGCTGTTCCAGCTGCAGCGGCGCGTGATCGGCGCCCTGCTGTTCCGCGAGCTGCACACGCGCTACGGGCGCGAGAATATCGGCTTCCTCTGGGTGATCGGCGAGCCGATCCTGTTCTGCGCCGGGGTCGCGATACTCTGGACCGCGATCCGTCCGGCGCACGAACATGGGCTGCAGATGACCGCCTTCGTGATCACCGGCTACGTGCCGCTGACCATGTGGCGGCACTGCGTGTTCCGCGCGGTCAAGGCATTCGAGTCGAACGGCAGCCTGCTGTTCCACCGGCAGGTGACGCCGCTCGACATCATCCTCTCCCGCACGATCCTGGAGGTGGCGGGGACCCTGATGGCCGGGATGGTGGTCATGCTGGGCGCATTGATGCTCGGCTTCATGGGGCCGCCGCAGGATTACGGCATGCTCTATCTGGGGCTCGGCTTGCACATCCTGTTCTCCCTGGCGAGCGCGCTCCTGATCGCCTCGCTGAGCGAGATGTCCGACCTGGTCGAGAAGTCGGTGTCGGTTTTCACTTACCTGGCGATCCCGTTCTCCGGCGCCTTTACAATGACCGAGTGGCTGCCGCCCCGGATGCGCTGGTTCCTGCTCTGGTCGCCGAGCGTGAACAACGTCGAGATGATCCGCGCCGGGCAGTTCGGCAGCGGCGCGCATGCCCATTACGAGATCGCCTACGACGTCACGGCGACGGCGCTGATGCTGCTGCTCGGGCTCTCGATGACCCTGCGGGTGCGCCGCCACATCACCGTGCAATAGACGGGGCAGCGGGCCGGGACCATGATCACCTGCGTGGACATCGTAAAGGATTATCCGGTCCATCGCGGCATCCGGCGGGTCCTCGACCGGGTCAGCTTCACGGTCGAGCGCGGGCAGAAGCTGGGCATCCTGGGCCGCAACGGCGCCGGCAAGTCCACCCTCATCAAGATCATCGGCGGCGTCGAGCTGGCGACGTCGGGGCGGGTCGAGCGCGGCATGTCGGTATCGTGGCCGCTGGCCTTCGGCGGCGCCTTCCAGGGCAGCCTGAGCGGCCTCGACAACCTGCGTTTCATCTGCCGGATCTACGGCCTGGACTACCCCTCCACGCGCAGCTTCGTCGACGAGTTCGCCGAGCTCGGCAGCCAGCTCCGCGAGCCGGTCAAGACGTATTCCTCGGGCATGCGGGCGCGCCTCGCCTTTGCGCTGTCGATCATGATCGAGTTCGAGTGCTACCTGATCGACGAGGTGATCATGGTGGGCGACGCGCGCTTCCTGCAGCGCTGCCGCGAGGAACTGTTCGTCAAGCGTGCCGACCGCTCGCTGATCATCGTCTCGCACGACATGGGCTTCATCCGCGAGACGTGCGACAGCGCGGCCATCATCCACGACCGCCGCTTCACCATGTGCCCGAGCGTCCCGGACGCGGTCGCCCTTTACGGAGCGATGTAGCCGGGGGGACGATTTAGCCGGGCTGGGGCCAATCCTGCGATGGCGGCGCCAGCGGCCGCCGGCGTCCGACCCACTGCCACTCGCGGCGCGCCCGGCGCAGGTCCTTCAACCGGTCGCTCAGCGCCCAGTAGATCCGTTGCGCGCGGCCGCGGACCAGAGGCAGCGCGGTGAGGTCGCCTCCCACCCACGGCAGGAACGGGTTGCTCCGGCTGTAGGCCCAGATCGACACCCGCGCGGACCGCTGGTCGGTGGTGCTGCGACGATGGATGCCGCTCGTGTCGGCGACCACGAGCGTGTTGGCCGCCACCGGCATCTTCCGCGGCGCTGCGTATCCGAGACGGTGGATCTCCGCCTCGCTGATCCGCAGCGAGCCTTCGGCGGTGAGGCGGTCGCCGGCATCGCGGGCGTTCAGCGACATCCGGCGCTCCCAGGCGAGCCGGCGGCGGTTCGCGCGGTGCGATCCCGGCACGTAGGCGAACGGGGCCGCGTCCGCCTCGACGTCCTGCAGGAAGAACCAGGATTTCAAGGTCGGGTGGAAGGTGTCGGTATGGTAGAACGACTGGATGTCGGGCTCCGCCTCGGGACGGAACTGGCTGAACACCGTCTGCACATACAGCGATGGCACGCGCCGGAACGAGCCGACATAGCTGAGCAGCCCGCGATAGCGGGCACCTTCCAGGACGTGGCGGACGGTGGGAAGGCGGCGCAGCGTCGGGCCGTCGAGCGCGATCAGCCGGGTCAGCGTGTCGCCGATCACCGCCTCCCGCGCCGGCTCGTCCAGCCTCAATATCTCGTCGCGGAACCGGACGAAGGTGGCGGCGTCCAGGAAGTCCCGCTTGACGATGAAGCCGTCACGCTCGAACGCGGCCCGGTCCTCCGGCGGCACCAGGGACGCCAGCCGCCGCCGGCGCCGGTCGCCGAGCCATGCCGCCAGCCGGCGCCGCGCCAGATGCAGGCCGCGCCGGTTGAGCCAGGCGCTGCCGATCACCGGGTTGTCGCGAAACGACTTCGCGCTGCTCAGGATCGCCGCCGCGTGGATCGGCAACACGGTCCAGCGCCGGAGGGAGCCGCGAGACGGGGCGGCGCGAGTTGGGGCGGCGCGAGATTGGGGCCGAGCCGCCATGAACTCAGTTGCCTTTCGACAGGTAGGCCGCGGTGATCCCGGGTCCGGCGATCAGGCTCACCAGGCTCATGAACTTGTAGAACCGGTTGCTCTTCGCGTTAGCGATGTAGAGCAGATCCTTGTCCTTCATCGCGAAACGCTGCGCCAGGAAATAGCTGGTGGGGTTCATCATATCGAGCTGATAGACCACCGGCGCCATCGTGATTCCCCGTCGCACCGGCAGGCGCAGCCGACCCGCCGTGGCGGCGGTCTCGAAGCGGAACAGGAACACCGCGTTCGGATCGGCGCGTTCGTCGAGCGGGCCGCCGATACGGGCCAGCGCCTCGGCCAGGCTGAGCGAGGCGGCGTCGAACGGGACCATCGAGACCTTCGGCGCCGCACCGAACACCGTGAAGGTGCGTGGCAGATACACCACCTGGATGCGGTCGCCCGGCAGCAGCGGGATGTTCTGCTCCGGCCGGTCCTCTAGCGTCTTCAGCGCGATGCGCCGGGTCCTGCCGGCGCGCACCAGCCGCACGGCGACATCATCCGACGGGTAGGTGGGACCGCCGGCGATCGCGATCATGTCCAGCAGCCGCTCACGCGCCAGGGTCAGCGGCTCGCGGCCCGGCTTGTGGACGTCGCCGGCGACGATCACCGAGTTGGCGACGTCGGACATGATACGCACCAGCACCTGCGGATCCTGCGACTTGCCGCGCAGGGCGGCCTGGATCGCCTCGCCGAACTGGGTGGTGGTGCGGCCGGCTGCCCGCAGCCGCCCGGCATAAGGCACCTCCACATCGCCTTGGGCAGGCACCTGGATCGGCGGCAGCGCCTCGGTGGTGACACTGGCGTTGGGATTGGAGCTGGCCGGGGCGGCACCAGCCGCCGAGCCGCCGGTGCCGCTGAACAGGCCGCTGCCCAGTTCCAGGATCGAGATCTGCAGCATGTCGCCGGCGCCGATCCGCTCGTTGCGCGACGCATCCGCCGCCCCGTTGTCGAGGGCTGCGAGGCCAGGCTCGTCGTCTGCCGCCAGCACGCCCACCACGTCCGGCGTGACCGGCACGATGCGGAAACCGAGCGGGTTGGTCTGCGGCCGGCCGGCAGCCTCCAGGACCTGGGACTCCGCCGGCCCGCTATCGGGCAGCGTGTTGCATCCCGCGAGCAGTGCCACTGACGCGCCGAAGGCAGCCAGCCGGCGAAATCGGGCGTGCATCTTCAGTGCCGCCGGGGGGGTGCGTCGAGGATGGTCTCGTACAGCGTCCGGACCCGTGCTTCATAAGCTTTCATGCTGAACTTTCCTGCCTGAGCCGGTCCGAGCGCCCGTAGCTTGAGACACGTTGCGTCGTTTCCGTCGAGATGCGCGATGCCGGTGGCGATCGAATCTGTGTCGTAGGCATCCACGAGCAGGGCGGCATCGGCCGCCACCTCGGGCAGCGCACCCTCGCGCGACGTCAGCACCGGCGTGCCGAACGTCATCGCCTCCAGCACCGGCAGCCCGAAGCCCTCGCTGAGCGACGGGAACAGCACCGCGCGCGCGGCCTGGATCAGGCTCATCAGCACCGGCTCCGGCAGGTACTCGATGTGCAGGATGCGGCCGGACTGCTTTCCGCGCTCCAGGAAGCGCAGCTCGTTCTCCGACTTCCAGGCCATCGCGCCGACCAGCACCAACCGCCGGCTCGTGCGCGCGGACAGGAAGCCCTCGATGATCCTGCCAACATTCTTCTTGGGCTCGAACGAGCCGAAGAAGAGGAAATACCCGTCCGGCCGCAGCCCGAACAGGCTGTCGATCTCGGCTGCCACCTCCGACGGCGCGCATGACAAGGCCAGCCGGTTCGGCTGGAACGACTGGTAGGTGTTGACGAGCCTGGGCTCCACCTCCGGGCGGAACGCCAGGATGTCCCGGCGCGAGGCCTCCGACACGGTGCAGATCCCGTCCGCGCGCCGCATCAACTCCGTCATGAGCCGGTAGAAATACCGTTTATCGTCGAGCGTCGTGTAGGGGAGCCGCAGCGGCACGAGGTCGTGGACCGTGTAGATGTTCCGGGCGTTCGCCAGCCGGATCGGCAGCGGATAGGTCCAGTGCATGATCCGTGGCGGATCGGGCACCCGGATCGTCATGAAGCGCCGGGTGCGCCGGTAGTGGCGTGCCGCGGCAGAGAACAATGTCGGCACGTTGAGAATGCGGTCGAAGGCGGGCATGCGGTGCGCGAAGCCGCGGGACTCCACGCGTCCCGTCACCGGCACCTCGAACGCTTCGTGTCCGAGCCAGTCGCTCCGGCGCTCCCGCCACCAGCGGTTGCTGAACGGCTTCGGCCTGCGCTCGTCCGGATCGCCGTCCAGGCTGTCGAAGAACATCACCTCGCGCAGCAGCGGCGGCGTGCGCTTCGAGATGTTCATCCCATAGATGACGTCGACCGGATGTCCCATCGCCTGCAGGCAGCGCGTGAGGGTCCGCGCATAGGTGGCGACACCGGTGCCGCGCCGGAGTGCTAGGTTCATGCCGTCCACGCCGACACGGAAGCGCTGCGACCCGGTCAGGAAAAAATTTCCTTCAAGGCGGGTCGTCCGGACCCTTCGGGACCCGCGCCCGGGGCGGCCCGCGACGGCGATGGTGGAGGCGGATCGAAGGCGGACATGTCGCGGCGGGCTTGCCAGACCTGCGGCTTGATGCCCATCCGCGCCAGCATGTCGCCCAGGCGCCAGAACAGCGGCGCCCGGCGGCTGGCGAGTGCGGGGATCCGCCACGGGTCGAGCGGCGGCGACAGGAACGGGCTGCGCCGCCCGTACGACCAGACCTCGACGCGCAGCGCCGGCCGCGCGCTCAAGCCCCGCGCATGGAAGCCGGAGGTATCCGCGGCGATCAGCGTGTTGGCGGGCACGGCGAAGCGGCGCGGCGGCCCATAGCCGAGCGCTGCCAGCTCCTCCACGCCGATCCGGAACGAGCCGCGGCCGGTCAGACGGTCCGGACTGGTGCCGGCGCCGATGCTCATCCGCCGCTCCCAGGCCCTTCGTGCCGGCGTCAGGCGATGCGATCCCGGCACATAGACGAACGGCCCCTCATCCTCCGCCACCGGAGTGAGCGTCAGCCAGGCCTTCACGGTCGGCTGGAACGTATCGGCATGCAGCACGGTCTGCGGGTCGGGTGGTCCCGGCAAGACCCCGGACAGGATGGATTGCAGGTAGTGCACGGGTTCACAATCATGGCCGCCCACGTAGCGGATGATGCCGCGCGCGACCGGATGGCGCAGCAGCCGGGCGACGGCCGGCATTTGCCGGAGCGCAGGCGGGTCGAGCGCCACGCGCCGCGTGACGGTGTCGCCCTGCACGGTCTCGCGCGCCGTGCCGCGGCGGTCGGCCGCTTCGCGCCGCAGCGCCTCGAACTCGGCCGGGGGCAGGAAGTCCCGCACCAGCACGAAGCCGTCTCGTGCGAAGGCATCGGCATGGGCAGGGGAGACCAGCCGCGCCATCCTGCGGCGCCTGATCGTGGCCAGCCGGTGCGCCAGATCCTGGCGCGCCACATGCAGGCCGAGCCGGTTCAGCAGCGGACTGCCCAGAATCGGGTTGTCGCGAAACGACTTCGCCCCGGTCAGCAGTTGTGCGGCCCAGAATGGTGCCCGGACCACGTGCCCCGCGTAATGTGCGAACTTGGGCGCGAACCTGTACGACCGTGCAATGAGGGCGTCGAGCTGGCTTATAGCGAGGGTATCCGATGGCGCTGAGCGCACGTTAGCGGATCGATGGTTTGACGGAAAGACCGAGGAAACGGTCATAGAATGCACCAAGCCGGGCGGCGTATGCCTCCATCGAGAACAGCCGCGCCCGAACCAGGCCATGGGCGCGAAGCCGGTCGCGGAGCTCCGGCTCCCGGTCGAGCGCCTGGATCGCCCGGGCCATGTCACGAACGTCCAGGGGATCGACCAGCAGGGCCGCACCTCCGGCGATTTCCGCCGTGGCACCCCCTGAAGCCGTCATGACCGGCGTGCCAAGCATCATCGCCTCGGCAACCGGCAGGCCGAAGCCCTCCGCCAGCGATGGAAACAGCATCGCGCGCGCCTCCTGGATGGTCCTGATGAGCGATGGACGGGAGGCCCATGGGATCCGGATCAGCCGTGCGGCGCCGCCGGGACCGCCGGTGGCGGCCGAGAGTTCACCGGCAGCGTCCGGACCGTCCGGTCCGATCAGCACCAGGGGAGCGGTCACCACGCTCGCTTCATGCGCCGCGATGAGGCGGCGGATGTTCTTGCGCGACTCGATCCGGCCGATGCTCACGAAGCTGCCGGGCGGGCAGAGGCGCGGCGCGCGGGCCGCGTCGCGCAACAGCGTGCCGGGCAGTTCGACCGCCTGGTGGAGGTTGACCACTTTCTCGGGCGACAGTCCGAACGTCGCGATCAGCTCGTTGCGGACATGCTCCGACACGGTCACCACCCCATGCGCCGCACGCGTGGCCATCCGCAGCAGGCGGCGCATCCGGCCGGACGGGATCCCGGTGAGGTGCGGCGAAATCAGAGGGATCAGGTCGTGCACGGTGATCAGGTTCACCGTGCCCGGCATATGCAGCGGCAATGGGTAGGTCCAGTGCATGATGGCGGGAGGTGCGGCGCATCGCAGTCGCAACGGGCGGCGGTAGAGGTCGAAATGCACCTGGGCCACTCGAAACAGGTCCGGCGAAAATAACGGCGGAGGGTCGGGCTCCTCCCGCGGCAACGGCCGGAGCGTGCGCCAGGGCAGCGCCGCCCGCAGCAGTCTCTGGCCGCGATGACCCGGGCTGCTTACCTCCCCCATCGTGTCGAGCACGAGTTGCGGTTGGTGGCCGAGGCGGCTGCATGCCGTCGATAATGCCCGGGCGTAGGTGGCAACGCCGGTACCCTGCGGCAGCCTGATGTTGCGGCCGTCCAGGCCGATCCGATATGCGCGGGCGGGCACGCCGGTCGTGGCCGCGATCAAGTGGGGGCCGCGATCAAGTGGGGGC
>CAXSEE010000180.1:0-8712 GCA_964235615.1 uncultured Acetobacteraceae bacterium
GGCGGATCTCGGCGAGCAGGTCGTCGACCTGGTGCTCGACGGGGCGGATCTCGGTCACCGGGTCGATCAGGCCGGTGGGGCGGATCACCTGCTCGACGAATACGCCGGCGGTGCGCTCCATCTCCCACGGCCCTGGGGTCGCGCTGACGAACACCGTCTGCGGCCGGAACTGCTCCCACTCGTCGAACTTCAGCGGCCGGTTGTCCAGGCACGAAGGCAGCCGGAAGCCGAACTCCGACAGGATGGACTTGCGCGCGTGGTCGCCGCGCTCCATGCCGCCGATCTGCGGCACGGTCACGTGGCTCTCGTCGACGATCAGCAGCGCGTCCTCGGGGAGATACTCGAACAGGGTCGGCGGCGGCTCGCCGGGCAGCCGGCCGGACAGGTAGCGCGAGTAGTTCTCGATGCCCTTGCAGGCGCCGGTGGTCTCGATCATCTCGAGGTCGAAGGTGCAGCGCTGCTGGATGCGCTCGGCTTCGAGCAGCTTGCCCTGGGTGGTGAACTCCTCGATCCGCGCCTTCAGCTCCTGCTTGATCGAGATGGTGGCCTGGGCCAGCGTCGGCCGCGGCGTCACGTAATGGCTGTTGGCGTAGATGTTGGCCTCGTCCAGGTCGCCGGTCTTCTCGCCAGTGAGCGGGTCGAACTCGACCAGGCTCTCGATCTCGTCGCCGAACAGGCTGATGCGCCAGGCGCGGTCCTCGTTCTGCACCGGGAACACGTCGATGGTCTCGCCGCGCACGCGGAAGGTGCCGCGCTGGAAGGCGGCGTCGTTGCGCCGGTACTGCTGCTCGACCAGGGCGCGTATCATGGTGTCGCGGTCGATCCGCCCGCCGCGCTCCAGCCGCACCACCATGCGCGAGTAGGTCTCGACCGAGCCGATGCCGTAGATGCACGACACCGAGGCGACGATGATGACGTCGTTGCGCTCCAGCAGGGCCTGGGTCGCGGCGTGGCGCATGCGGTCGATCTGCTCGTTGATCTGGCTGTCCTTCTCGATGAAGGTGTCGGACCGTGGCACGTAGGCTTCCGGCTGGTAATAGTCGTAATAGCTGACGAAATACTCGACCGCGTTGTCCGGAAAGAACTGCTTCATCTCGCCGTAGAGCTGGGCGGCGAGCGTCTTGTTCGGTGCCAGCACCAGCGTCGGCTTCTGCACCGCCTCGATCACCTTGGCCATGGTGAAGGTCTTGCCCGAGCCGGTCACGCCGAGCAGCACCTGGTCGCGCTCGTTGGCTTGCAGCCCGGCGATCAGCTCGCGTATCGCCGCCGGCTGGTCGCCCGCCGGCTCGTAGGGCGAGACCACCTTGAAGACGCGCGTCTTGGCCTTCGCCGCCTGCTTGTCGGGGACGAAGATCTCCGACGCCGGACGCATGATCTGCGTGGATTTGCGTGCGGGCTTCTTCTTGAGAGCCGCCGGCCTGGTAGAGGGGGCTCGGCAGGAATGGGGGGCTTGGTCAGCGTGATCGACATGGGTTCAGAATTGGCCCGAACGGCGGTGCCGATCAAGGCGGAAGTCACGCCGAGCCAATGACGCCGATCGGCTAAATCGTCCGGTCACGGCACCTCAACGGATTCGCGCGCGTTGGGTGCCACGACCATCGATCAGGAGATGACGCAGTGTTCGACCGACTTGCCCAGTGGGCCGCCAGGAGTTCCGGACGCCCGGCGACATTCATCGTAGCGGGAGTGCTTGTCATCGTCTGGGCGGCGAGCGGACCGGTATTCAAGTTCTCCAACACCTGGCAGCTCGTCATCAACACCGGCACGACCATCGTCACGTTTCTCATGGTCTTCCTGATACAGAACACCCAGAACCGCGATACCGACGCGATGCAGATCAAGCTCGACGAGCTGATACGGGTAACCCGGGAGGCACGGCCGGAATTGCTGAACCTGGAGGAGCTGTCAGCAGCCGAATTGGAAGATGTGAAGTCGGGGTTCGTTAACCTGGCGAAGCAGCATCGGGCCCGGTCAGGGGATGATGGCAAGGCCAGGCCCAACCTGACCTGACCTGACCTGAACGTGCCTACATGTCCGGCATCGAGGCAGTCACCATGTGGGTGCTGATATTGTGCATGATCCACAACGAGCCGACGATCAGGATCGCCACCGTCACCAGCGCGAAGGCAAAGGCGGTGACGTTCCAGCGCTGTTCGGAGTGGGTGTTCATGTGCAGGAAGCAGACCAGGTGCACGAAGATCTGCGTTGCCGCCAATGCGGCGATGGCCAGCAGCACCACGCCATGCGGCAGCCCGGTCGGCACCATGATCAGCCCGAACGCGAGCACGGTGAGGACGATCGAGAGGCCGAAGCCGATCGCGTAGGTCGAGACGCTGCCGTGGCTGGCGCCCTCCAGCGAGCGTCCGCCATGGCCGTCTTGTGCATGGGTGTCATGAGCGGGGGCCATCAGTTCGCTCCCATCAGATAGACGAACGAGAAGACGCAGATCCAGACGATGTCGAGGAAATGCCAGAACAGGCTGAGGCACATCAGCCGGTTCATATAGACCCCGTCGAGCCGCGGCTGCTTGATGGCGATCTGCAGCATCAGAACCATCATCCAGATCAGGCCGCAGGTGACGTGAAACCCGTGCGTGCCGACCAGTGTGAAGAACGCCGACAGGAAGGCGCTGCGATCGGGACCGTCACCCTCCGAGACCAGATGCGCGAACTCGCGGATTTCCATGCCGATGAAGCCGAGACCGAGCAGGAAGGTGATGCCGAGCCAGAGCATGAGCTGGCTCCGGTTATGCCTGAATGCCGCCAGCATGGCGAAGCCGTAGGTGCAACTGCTGACCAGCAGCAGGCACGTCTCCACGGCGACGTATTTCAGGTCGAAGATGTCGCGTCCGGCAGGACCGCCGGCGAACTGGTGCCGGGCGACCGCGAAGGCCGCGAACACGGTGGCGAACAGGATGCAGTCGGTCATGAGGTAGAGCCAGAAGCCGAACACCGTGTTCGGTCCCGGTCCGTGATGCTCGCCATGCGCGGGATGGGCGACGAGGGCGTCCGGCATCAGGCCCGCTTCATCACATGCGCCGATGCGCCGGCCGGGATTGCGGCGAGCCGACCCGCATGCGCCCGCTCGATCCGTTCCACTTCGGACGCCGGCACCCAATAGTCGATATCGTCGTTGCAGGTGCGCCAGATCAGGGTGGTGATGCCGGCCAGCACGCCGAATGCCGCCAGCCACCAGATATGCCAGATCAGCCCGAAACCCATGATGGCGGCACAGACGCTGATCAGCAGGCCTGCGGGGGTGTTCCGCGGCATGTGGATGTCCTGGTACTCGTGGTCCCTGGTGTGGATGACCCCGCGCAGCTTGAGGTCCTCCAGCGCGTCGAGTGCCTGCACCTCCGGGGTGATCGCAAAATTGTAGAAGGGCGGCGGCGAGGACACCGACCACTCCAGCGTGCGGCCGTTCCACGGATCGCCGGTGAGGTCGAGATTCTGCGCGCGATCGCGGACGCTGACATAGAGCTGCAGGACCTGGTGGCCGATGCCGATCAGGATCAGCAGCGCGCCGAACGCCGCCAGTTCGAGCCAGGGGGTGAAGGCGGGGTTGTCGTAATGGTTGACCCGACGCGTCATGCCCATGAAGCCGAGCACATAGAGCGGCATGAAGGCGAAATAGAACCCGCTCAGCCAGAACCAGAAGGCACGCCTGCCCAGCTTCTCGTTGAGCTTGAAGCCGAACGCCTTCGGGAACCAGTAGTTGAACCCGGCGAGATAGCCGAACAACACCCCGCCGATGATGACGTTGTGGAAATGCGCGACCAGGAACAGGCTGTTATGCAGCACGTAATCGGCACCAGGCAGCGCCAGCATCACGCCGGTCATGCCGCCGATGGTGAAGGTCACCATGAAACCCAGCGTCCACAGCATCGGCACCGAATATTCCACACGGCCGCGGAACATGGTGAACAGCCAGTTGAACACCTTCACCCCGGTCGGGATGGCGATGATCATGGTGGTGATGCCGAAGAAGGCATTGACGTTCGCACCCGCGCCCATCGTGAAGAAATGATGCAGCCAGACCACGAACGAGAGGAAGGTGATCGAGACGGTCGCCAGCACCATCGACTTGTAGCCGAACAGCGCCTTGCGCGCGAAGGTCGGCACCACCTCGGAGAAGATGCCGAACGCCGGCAGGATCAGGATGTAGACCTCCGGATGGCCCCAGGCCCAGATCAGGTTGACATACATCATCTGGTTTCCACCATGGTCGTTGGTGAAGAAATGCATGCCGAGATAACGGTCGAGCGTCAGCAGCGCCAAGGTCACCGTCAGGATCGGGAAGGCGGCCATGATCAGCACGTTGGTGCAGAGCGCCGTCCAGACGAACACCGGCATCTTCATGTACGTCATGCCGGGGCAGCGCATCTTGAGGATGGTGACGAAGAAGTTGATGCCCGTGAGCAATGTGCCGATGCCGGATATC
Source organism: uncultured Acetobacteraceae bacterium (assembly GCA_964235615.1). Taxonomy (GTDB): domain Bacteria; phylum Pseudomonadota; class Alphaproteobacteria; order Acetobacterales; family Acetobacteraceae; genus Lichenicoccus. Next base: position 4,441 of record CAXSEE010000180.1, read on the forward strand.
TGCAGGCTCCAGATATAGTAATCGACACCGACGCCCGGGCTGAACTGCAGCTCGGACAAGGGCGGGTAGGCGAGCCAGCCGGTTTTCGCGAATTCGCCGATCGCCAGCGAGAGGTTGACCAGACCGACGCTCACTGCCGTCAGCCAGAAGCTGAGCGAGTTCATGAACGGGAAGGCCACGTCGCGGGCGCCGATCTGCAACGGCACGGCGATGTTCATCAGCCCGATCATGAACGGCATGGCCATGAAGAAGATCATGATCACGCCATGCGCGGTGAACACCTGGTCGTAATGCGCGGGCGGCAGATAACCGGGAGCGCCGCCATGCGCCAGGGCCTGTTGGCTGCGCATCATCAGCGCGTCGGAAAAGCCGCGCAGCAGCATGACCATCGCCAGCAGGATGTACATCACGCCGATGCGCTTATGGTCGACCGAGGTCAGCCACTCGGTCCACAAATAGCCCCACTGCCGGTAATAGGTGACGGCGCCGAGCACGGCCGCGACCAGGATGGCCATGAACATCACGGCACCCATCTCGATCGGGTTGCCCAACGGTATGTCCGACATCGTCAACTTGCCGAGCATGGCGCTAGTCCTCCTTCATGCCGGAATGAAAGCCCACTGCCTTGCCCTGATATTTGGCAATGATGTCGTTGTACAACCCTGGCTTGACGCGCGAGAAGAAGGCGACCGGGTTCTTCTCGCTCGGTGCCGCGACGCGGGCATAGTCCGCCGGGTCCAGCCGGTCATGCGACTGGCGCACGCTCCGCACCCAGGCCTGGAACTTGTCGTTGCTGGTCGCGATCGCCTTGAAATGCATGTCGGAGAAGCCGTCGCCGCTGAAGTTCGCCGATAGTCCGTCATAGCTGCCGGGCTCGCCGGCGATCAGGTGCAGCTGCGTCTGCATGCCGGCCATGGCATAGATCTGGCTGCCGAGCTGCGGGATGAAGAAGGAGTTCATCACGGAGTCCGAGGTGATGCGGAAATCCACCGGCGTTCCGACCGGAAAGGCGATCTGGTTGACCGTGGCGATGCCGAGCTCGGGATAGATGAACAGCCATTTCCAGTCCAGCGCCACCGCCTCGATGACCACCGGCTTCGTGTTGGAGGCCAGCGGCCGGTAGGGATCGAGCGCGTGCGTCGTGGTCCAGGTCAGCATGCCGAGGAAGGCGATGATCAGGCATGGGATCGCCCAGACCACCAGTTCCAGCCGGGCCGAATGCGACCAGTTCGGCGTGTAGGCGGCGCCGGCGGCTGCCCGGTAGCGCCAGGCGAACCACACAGTGAGCATGATGACCGGGACCACGACGATCATCATCACCAGGGTCGAGGTGACGATCAGGCTTCGCTCGGCCTCGCCGATGCTGCCCTTGGGGTCGAGGATGCCCAACTGACAGCCGCCCAGAAGCAGGCTCGAACCCAGGACCAGCGGCACGCTCAGCCATGGCGCCCTGTTCGCTCTCACTCGACACCTCCGGTCCGGCACAGGTTACTTGCCGCCCATCACCAGCGGCACCGGGCTGCTGCCGAACATGCTGGTCGGAAGCTGGCCGTTCCAGCGCTGCGCCCACTGCATCGAGACCAGGTTGGGGTTGTTGTTCAGCGCCTCGTTCTGCGCCTTCAGGGCACTCGCCGCGGCCGTGCCGGCGATCTGCACCGCGTAGGCGTCGGCGTTGGCGCGGATGCGTCGGGAGGACGCATCGCCCTCCGCGGTGGCGACCTGGGCGTTGGCGCGACCCTTGGCCTCCACCACCGCCTGATCGGCCGAGACTTCCGCCTGGCGCTTCTCCTGCTCCTGCTGGTCGATGCGGGCCTTGGCCACGGAGGCGTTCGAGATCGCGGTGCGGTAGGCGTCGTTCCAGTTGAAGTTGATGAACTGGAAGTCGGTGATCTCGATGCCGTCATACAGCCGGGCCGCATCAGTGCGTATGCTCGACAGCACCTCGAAGGCGACCCGGCCGCGCTGGCTGGACAGATCGATCGCATTCACCGTGCCGATCACGGTCTTGAAGCGGTCGATCACCATCGAGCGCAGGCGCAAGGCATAGTCCGGCCCGAGGTTGGAATACACATCCAGCACGCGGCCCACCGGGATGCGATACTGCAGCACGATGGTCGCCTCGAGTTCCTGGCTGTCGATCGTGTAGGTGTTGAGGTCGTCGAGCTGGATCGAGCGCACGCTGACCGGCATCGGCGTGACCGCCTGCATGATCGGCACGCGCACGTGGAAGCCGGGATCGGCCAAATAGCTGACCTTGCCCCAGTTCGTGACCACGCTGCGTTCGTTCTGCGCCACGGTGAAATACGGCGCCGAGCTGATCAGCAGCAGCACCAGGGCGGCGATCGCGGCCCATTTGATAAGCCCGGCCGGGTTCGGCAGATTGGGCAGGCGACGCGGCTGTATAGTGTGGAATTCCATGACGGCTGGACCCGGCGATATAACTGCCGCTCAGCCTATCACGCCGTCAGGGCCGACCCCTAATCGAGACCCGATCGCAACGGCCGGGCTCGGGTTTCAGGCTGCCACGGCCTCGCGGGCAGCCTGCTGCACGGCACGGGCCATTGCCGCGATCCCGTTGCCGCGGTTGGTCGACAAGGCCTCCAGCAGCCCCAGGTCCTTCAGGAAGACCGGATCGGTTCGCAGCACCTCGACCGGCGTGCGGCCGGAGTAGACACGCAGCAGCAGGGCCACCAGCCCGGAAACGATCGCCGCATCCGATGCACCGGCAAGGCGGAGACTGCCGTCGGAGAGGTCGGACTCCATCCAGACCTGGCTCTGGCAGCCCGGCACGCGATGCTGGTCGTTGGTCCACTCCTTCGGGAAGGACGGCAGCTTGCGGCCCAGCTCGATGATGTACTGGTAGCGGTCCATCCAGTCGTCGAACACCTCCAGCTCCTCGCCGATGGCGGCGATGGCCTCGGCGGCGCTGGGCTCGGTCGGCGTGACGAACGGATCGGACATAGATCACCCTGAAGGATAAAGCGTCCCGCTATAAGATAAAGCGGCTAAGGTCGCCCTTCTGGGCGAGCGGCGCCACCTTTTCGCGGACGTAGGCGGCATCGACATGCACCACGTCGCCACCACGGTCGCTGGCGCCGAAGCTCACCTCCTCCAGCAGCCGCTCCAGCACGGTCGCCAACCGGCGGGCGCCAATATTCTCGACCCGGTCGTTGATGTCGGCGGCCAGATCGGCCAGGGCGTCGATCGCATCCTCGCCGAAATCGAGCGTCACCTTCTCCGTGCCCATCAGCGCGGTGTACTGCTTGAGCAGCGAATGCTCCGGCTCGGTCAGGATGCGGCGCAGGTCCGAACGCGACAGCGGCGCCAGCTCGACCCGGATCGGCAGCCGGCCCTGCAGCTCGGGCAGCAGATCGGCCGGCTTGGCCAGGGTGAAGGCGCCCGAGGCGATGAACAGGATATGGTCGGTCTTCACCGGACCATATTTGGTCGACACCGTGGTGCCCTCGATCAGCGGCAGCAGGTCGCGCTGGACGCCCTCGCGGGAGACGTCGGCGCCGCGACCGCCCTCGGAACGCGCGCAGACCTTGTCGATCTCGTCGAGGAAGACGATGCCGTGATCCTGCGCATGCTCCACCGCTTCCCGCGCCAGGCTGTCATTGTCGAGCAGGCGGTCCGCCTCTTCGCGGATCAAGGCGATGCGCGCCGCCTCGACCGTCATGCGACGCGGCTGCGGGGCCTTGTTGAACATGCCCTTCATCATCTCGCCGAGGTTGATGACGCTGCCGGCAGGCATGCCGGGGATGTCCATCTGGCCGATCCCCGGACCTTGCTGATCGCTGACCGCGACCTCGACATCCTTCTGTTCCAGCTCGCCGTCGCGAAGCATCCGGCGGAACTTCGACTTGGTGTCCGCACTCGCGGTCTCGCCGACCAGCGCGTTAACCAGACGGTCCTCGGCGGCCAGCTCGGCACGCGCCTGGACGTCGCGCCGGCGTATGTCGCGCAGCATGTTGAGGCTGACCTCGACCAGGTCGCGGACGATGCTGTCGACATCGCGGCCGACATAGCCGACCTCGGTGAACTTGGTCGCCTCGACCTTGAGGAACGGCGCCTGGGCCAGCCTGGCCAGCCGGCGCGCGATCTCGGTCTTGCCACAACCGGTCGGGCCGATCATCAGGATGTTCTTCGGCACCACCTCCTCGCGTATGCCCTCCGGCAGTTGCGCGCGGCGCCAGCGGTTGCGCAGGGCGATGGCCACGGCGCGCTTGGCGTCGGTCTGGCCGACGATGAAGCGGTCGAGCTCGGAGACGA
>CAXSEE010000181.1:0-8633 GCA_964235615.1 uncultured Acetobacteraceae bacterium
GCTCGACCAGGATCTTGGCACCAGGGCTCAACTCGGTCCGATGCAGCACATCGAGCGCGCGCGCCGCCGCCCCTGCCCCGAGCAGCAGGTCGGTCAGCGTGCGCGCCAGCCGGCCGCCGTGACGCGCGACCTCGGCGGCATCCTTGCGGTCCAGCGCGCGCATCAGCGCCGGACGCGCCGCGTCGGGGATGTCCGCCTCCTCGATCAGGGTCGGCGCCAGCGGCGGCAGCGTCAGGTCGAAACTGAAACGCGCGAGGCCGACCGCGGCAAGCGCCTGCGCACCGAGCACGATGATCTCGGCATCGGCGGCGGCAGAATCCGGCCCGATCAGCTCGATCCCGGCCTGGGCGATCTGGCGGTCCGGCACCAGGGCGCCACCTTGGGCCTGCACGCAGGCTCCGGCGTAGGAAAGCCGCAACGGACGCGGCGCGTGTGTCAATCTCGTGGCGGCGATGCGCGCGACCTGCGGCGTCATGTCCGGACGCAGCCCCATCATGCGGTGGGTCGCGGGGTCCATCAGCCGGAAGGTCTGTGCGGCGATCGCGGCGCCGGGGCCGGAGAGCAGGCTGTCCTCGAACTCCAGCAGGGGCGGCTTGACCCGCTCGTAGCCGTGGCTGGCGAACACCGCCATCAGCGCCTCGACCGAAAGCGCCTCGGTCTCCGCGTCCGGTGGCAGCAGGTCGCGCAGGCCCGCGGGCAGCAGGGCCGGATTGGGAGGGGGATCGTCGTTCATTGACCAATCGATGAAGTCGGGCCGGTTCTATCAGCGAAAACCAGGCGCGTCTCGTGCGCCGCCCAGTCGAGCCAGGGCAGCAGGGCGGCGATATCCGTGGTCTCGACGGTAGCCCCGCCCCAGATGCGCAGGCCAGGCGGCGCGTCGCGGTAGCTGGCGATGTCGAACGCGACGCCCTCGCCGTCCAGCAGGCCCGCGAGATGCTTCGCCGCCTCGGCCTGCCGATCCGGCGGCAATGGAGTGAACCAGGGAGCCACGATGCGCAGGCAGATCGAGGTGCTGGAGCGTGTCGCCGGGTCCTCGGCCAGGAGTGCGGCCCAGTCCGACCGTGCCGCCCACTGCGCCACCGCGCCGAGGTTGGCACGGCTGCGGGCGATCAGCGCGTCGAGGCCGCCGATCCCCGCCGCCCAGCGCAGGCCGTCGAGCGCATCCTCGGCGCACAGCATCGACGGCGTGTTGATGGTGTCGCCGCAGAAGATGCCCTCGATCAGCCGGCCCTTCGCCGTCAGCCGGAATAGTTTCGGCAACGGCCGTGGTGGCGGCGCCGCTTCCAGGCGTGCCACCGCGCGCGGCGAGAGCGCCAGCATGCCGTGCGCCGCCTCCCCGCCGAGCACCTTCTGCCAGGACCAGGTAACCACATCGAGCCGGTCGAACGGCAGCTCCATGGCGAACGCGGCCGAGGTGGCATCGCAGATCGCGAGCCCCGCGTGGCTCTCCGGGATCGCCTCGGCGCCGGGGAAACAGACCCCCGACGTGGTGCCGTTCCAGGCGAACACCACGTCGCGCGACCAGTCCACCTGGTCCAGCGGCGGCAGCCGGCCATAGTCCGCATCCAGGACACGGGCGTCCGGCAGCGCGAGCTGGGCCACGATGTCGTTCGCCCAGGTCGCGGAGAAGCTCTCGAACGCCAGCACATCGACCGCACGCGACCCCAGCAGCGACCACAGGACCATCTCGACGGCGCCGGTGTCCGATCCCGGAACGATGCCCAGGCGCCAGTCCGCCGGCATGCGCAGCAGCTCGCGCGAGCGGGTGATGACTTCGGCCAGGCGCGCACGGCTCGGAGCGGCGCGATGGCTGCGGCCCAGCAAGGCACCGGAGAGTGCTTCCAGCGTCCAGCCGGGGCGCTTGGCGCAGGGGCCGGAGCCGAAGTTCGGGTTTGCCGGTCTGACGATAGGCTTTGACATGCCATATAGATCCGAGACTGCACCTGATTACGCAAGGCCGGGGCATCATCCCGGACCGCACCAAGGACCCGAATGTCATCCTCCACTTCCCCCGCGGAGCTCGCCGTAGAGGCCTCCGGCCTCGCGATACAGAACCGCGAACTGCCCCGCCTGCTGCGTCTGGTCGCCCGCCGCCTGCCCGCGGACGCGCAGACCGTGCGCGCAGCCTTGTGCGAAGTCCGGCGCAAGGCCTGGGCGTCGCGCATCGTCGATCTCACGCAGCGTGCCGGGCGCCTCTGGGTGCAACGGGGCGACGCGCAGGCAGCGGCCGAGGTGCCCCTCGATCCGGAACCCGATGACGCCACCCTGCTGGCCGCCCTGGAACCGGTGCTGGCGGACCGCTTCCGTGCCATGGCCGACACGCCGGAAGAGGCGTTGGCGCTGATACGCAACGACCTGTTCGACGGCGCCGGCCGCGTGCTGTCCGCGCCGCAGGATGCGATGCTGGTGCGCGAGCTCGCGCGAGCCTTCGGGGTGGCGGCCGAAGCCGGCTTCGTCGATGCCGCCACGCGGGAAGCCGAGCGCCGCCTGCGGGAGAAAGACGAGGCCGACCGCGTCGCGCGCGCGAGCCGCCGTGACGAGATGCGACGGCTGCGCGACTGGGAACAGAGCCTGGTGCCGTTCCGCGACGTGCCGGCCCTGCTCGGCTGCGACCGGGCCGAGGCGCTGCGGATGGTGGCCGAGAACCGGCTGCCGGTGGCGCGGAAAGTCACCCGCGAGGGCGTCGAGCATTGGGAGTTCGACCCGGCGGTGCTGGCCGGGCTCAAGCGCCTGCCGGTCGATACCCGGGAAGCCCGCACGAGGCCGAACGCGATCCGCATCGGCAACGCGGCGATCGCGCGCATTGCCGCACTCGATCGCTATGCCGCGCATTTCCGCACCGCGCGCGCCCTCTCCCGGCGCATCACCCTGGTGACCGGACCGACCAACAGCGGCAAGTCGCACACCGCCCTCGACACCCTGTCCCGCGCCGACAGCGGCATGGCCCTGGCGCCGCTGCGTCTGCTGGCGCACGAGTTCCGCGAGGCGCTGGGCGCGCGGGGGGTCTCCTGCTCGCTCTCGACCGGAGAGGAACGCATCCCGGTGCCGGGCAGCCGACACCTCGCCGCCACCGTCGAGATGTGCCCGCTGCACAACCCGGTCGACGTCGCCATCGTCGACGAGGCGCAGATGCTGCACGACCCCGACCGCGGCGCCGCCTGGACCGCGGCGATCATGGGGGCGCCCGCGCGGCACCTGTTCGTGCTGGGATCGCCGGACTGCATCGACATGGTGCGCCGGATCGCCGCCCTCTGCGACGACCCGATGGACGAAATAACGTTGCAGCGCATGGGACCGCTGACCGCGGCCGACGAGGCGGTGCGGCTGGCCTCGCTGCAGACCGGCGACGCGCTGATCGCCTTTTCCCGCCGCGAGGTGCTCGACCTGCGGGCGATGCTGATGCAGCGCGGCCGGCGCGTCGCCGTGGTCTACGGCGCGCTCAGTCCGGAGGTGCGCCGGGCCGAGGCGGCACGGTTCAACTCGGGCGACGCCGACATCCTGATCGCCACCGACGCGATCGGCATGGGGCTGAACCTCAACATACGGCGCATCGTCTTCGCCGCCCTGCGCAAATTCGACGGCACCCAGAGCCGCGACCTGACCGCCCAGGAAGTCAAGCAGATCGGCGGACGCGCGGGACGCTACGGCAAGCACGAGCAGGGGGTGGTCGCGGTGCTGGCCGGCGCCGGCAGCCCAACCTTCGTGCGCACGATGCTGGCAGCACCCCCGTTGCCGCAGGCGGAGCTGCGTCCGCTGGTGCAGCCGGATGCCGACATCGTGCGCGCGGTCGCCGCCGAGATCGGTTCGGAGAGCCTGTTCGGCGTGCTGGCCCGTATCCGCCGCGCGGTGCTGCGTCGCGACGATCCCAACTACCGGCTGGCCGACATGACCCAGGCCTTCGCCGTCGCCTCCGCGCTGGAGGGCATCGTCGGGCTGGACCTGACCGAGCGCTGGACCTACGCGATGTGCCCGGTCGACGAGCGCGACAACGGCATCACCCGCCTCGCCGCCTGGGCCACCGATCACGCGGCGGGACGTGCGGTCATGCCGCCGCCGGCGGGGAAACTGCTGCCGCCGGAACGGGCCTCGCGCGAGGAGCTGGAGCGGGCCGAGAAGCGCCATAAGCGGCTGGTCGCCTGGCGCTGGCTGGCGCTGCGTTTCCCGGAGTTCTACCCCGCGCGCGAGGAAGCCGAGGCATCGACGCTGCGGCTCAACGGCTGGATCGAGGATGTGCTGCGCCAGCAACGGCGTGGGCGGAGCGACGAGGGTTGAGGGCGGCTGGTGCGGGCGGTCGGAATCGAACCGACACTCCTTGCGGAACCGGATTTTGAGTCCGGCGCGTCTACCAGTTCCACCACGCCCGCGTCCGGCTTCCCGATATCAGACTGCGGCCCAGGATACCAGATGCGCCCGAAGCATGATCACTCGATCATGCTCCGCTTGGCAGTCAAGTAGAGCAGCTCATGCTGCTCTAGGCGGCAATCGACTCCGGCAGCACCAGGCTGTGGATCCCGCATTCCACCTTGTGCGAGCTGGACCAGCGCCCGGCACGGCTATCCTCGCCCTCGCCCACGGAACGCGTGCACACGGCGCAGCCGATCGATGGGTAGCCGCGCTCGACCAGCGGGTGGCGGGGCAGATCGCGGCGGATCATCTCCTGCTCGATACGCCCGGCATCCCAGTCCGCCAGCGGGTTGAGCTTCAGCCGGCCGCCATCGCGTTCGACGAACGGCAGTGCCGCGCGGGTGGCTGCCTGGAAACGCTTGCGTCCGCTGATCCAGGCGTCGAACGGAGCCAGGGCGCGTTCCAGCGGACCCACCTTGCGGAGATCGCAGCAGGCATCCTGATCATAATGCCAGAGCTCGCCGGTCGGATCCCGGTCCCGGACGGCATGCTCCCGGGGCGAGCTGTCGCGCACGTCGGTCAGGCCGAGATGGGCGGCGAGATCGCGGCGATAGGCCAGCGTCTCGGGAAAATGCTTGCCGGTATCGAGGAAGATCACCGGCACCGACGGGTCGATCCCGGCGATGATCGAAAGCAGCAGGACAGATTCCGCGCCGAATGAAGACACCGCCCCGATGCGCTGACGCAATGGACCAGTGATGGCATGATCCAGCAGCTCGCAACCTTGGACGCCGTCCTGCTCCATGCTCAGGAGCGAGGCGAACACAACGTCCAGATCGGCGGCAGAGTCCTCACTGGAGAAATCACTGGCCGAAGTCGGAGAATAGTCGGAAGGCAGGTCCATCGCAGATCGCAATCCTGGTGCAGCACCGAATATAGCTAAGTCACGGGCGATCGTAAGAGTTTACGGCGAACAACAAGGCAGGAGTGTGTTTTTGTTGCAGCTCGGCCTCACCTTGCCCTCGGCAGCTCGTCAGGATTTCAGGAGATTGGGCGTAAACCGCTTGGCAAATTGAGCTGAATCAACGGTTTCCGGGGTGAGGCCTAGTAATTTCATCTCGTCGACATATTGTGCAACCTGGTTACGTAGATTTAATCCCATCGGATGCACGTTGTTGGCTTCGGTTTTCAGCATGCGGCCGACCTGTTCCACAGTCAGGTTCGGGTCCTGCGCCGCCAGCAACACGCTGACATGCTGTGGATGCTGGGCAACCCAACCCGCCGCTTCCTGCATCGCCAGCGTGATCGCCAGCCCGGCCTGCGGGTCGTCCTGCAACAACCGGGTTCGCACGCCGAGCACTCGGCTGACACGCACGGCGTAGCTGCCCGACGTGCTGCTGGCGAGTTCCCCCAGCTTGAGCTCCTCTCGTATCTGCCAGATCGCCGGATCATGGCCGACGACCGCCTGCACCTGCCCTCCGGCAAGAGCGAGCCCGAGCGACGCGGCCGGCAGGGTCCGCCACTCGACGTCCTTGTCCGGGTTCATCCCCTTGCGCCGCATCATGATGGAGAAGAACAGCCGGTCCGGGCTGTCCGGGTTGGCGATGCCGATGGCGTGGCGATACAGGTCCTCGATCCGGTGGATGGGAGAATGGCGCGCGATCAGCATCCGCGCGCTGCCGCCTTGCATGCCGGACAACAGCCTTGCGTCCAGTCCCGCCTGCAGCTGTGGAAGCCATGACAAGGCGGCCGCCACCGCGCCGTCGGCCTGGTTGTTCTGGACGCGTTCGAGCGCTCCGCGGCTGGAGATCACCGGCGGTCCGGAGAACTGGATGTCGAGGTTGTAGCGGGCGAAGATGCCCTGGTCGGCGGCGGCCAGCAGCACCGCGTCGCGTTGCGGATTGGGTGCCGCCAGCACCAGCCGCCGCGGCTTGCCGTCCGGGTTCGGCTTCTTGTCCTTGTGCGGGTGGCGGATCTGGTTGCGCACCACCAGGCCGCCGGCAACCAGTCCGGCAGCTCCGGCCAGCCCGCTCCCGATCAGGCGGCGCCGGGGTAGCGGATCATCCATGAGGCTCTCCTGGTCGATGCCGGCAGCCGGCCGGGCGATGCTTTTACCCTAGGTCCGAACCGGGACAACGCCGTCAACTGCTCTGACGATGCAGTGCCGAACCGTTACTGCCTGGCGACACTTCCTGGGGCTTTACGTCTCGCCGTCGCGTCGCTATACGGTCCCGCGCTTATCCCGGATAGCTCAGTTGGTAGAGCAAGCGGCTGTTAACCGCTTTGTCGTAGGTTCGAGTCCTACTCCGGGAGCCAGCTTCTTTTTGCCGGGCTCTCTCGAACGTCTTGCAGTTATGCTTGGCAAGGCGATGCGAATCAGCAAGAAGATGGCCATGGTTGGCATCCCTCCCGCTCCGGTCGCGAGCAGCATCAGTATCGACGATTTCCAGCAGGTCGATATCCGTGTCGGCACCGTGGCCGACGCCAAACCCTTTCCCGAGGCGCGCAAGCCGGCGATACGCCTGTGGATCGATTTCGGGCCGCTGATTGGCATCAAGCAATCTTCCGCCCAGGTGACCCGCCACTACACGCCCGACCAGCTCATCGGCCGCCAGGTCTGCGCGGTGGTCAATTTCCCGCCGCGGCAGATCGGCCCGTTCGTGAGCGAGGTGCTGACCCTGGGGATGCCGGACAGCAGCGGCGAGGTCGTGCTGATCCGGCCCGACCACAAGGTGCCGGACGGCGGGAGACTGTTCTGAATGGCCGTCACCTATGCCACCGTGACCTGGGACCAGCTGCATCGCGACGCCCGCCTGCTCGCGGGGACGTTGATGCCGCTCGGTCCCTGGAAGGGCATCGTCGCCATCACCCGAGGCGGTCTGATCCCGGCGGCGATCATCGCCCGCGAGCTCGACTGCCGGCTGGTCGAGACCATCTCCGTCGTCACCTATGACGAGGAGGAGATGGGCAAGCCGCAGATCCTGAAGCATCCGTCGGCCGCCGGCGATGGCGAGGGCTTCCTGATCATCGACGACCTGGTCGACTCCGGCGTTACCGCCCAGCTCGTGCGCCGCGTCCTGCCGAAAGCCTATTTCGCCTGCCTCTACGCCAAGGCATCCGGTCGCCCCAGCACCGACGCCTTCGTGGTCGAGGTGCCGCAGGAGACCTGGATCCTGTTCCCGTGGGACACGGCGCCGCTGTTCGTCCCGCCGCTGGCCCGGAGCGGGACCGGCGAGCGTGGCTGAGTGACAGGCTGCCCTCCGTGCCAATCACGTTGAGGGGTCGAGCATGATCGCGACCGAACAGGCCAGCCCGCGCCACCTCGATCTGGATCGCTGGCCCACCGTGGTGCAGGTCGAGGCGCTGTATGAGAGCCAGCTCGATGCCCTCGCGGCAATCCGCCCTGCCCTGCCCGCCCTCGCCCTGGCCGCCGACGCCGCCATCGCCCGATTGCGTGACGGCGGCGGGAGACTGGCCTATGCCGGCGCCGGCTCGTCGGCACGGCTCGGGGCGATGGACGGCGCCGAGCTGGAACCGACGTTCGACTGGCCAAGCACGCGCCTGGTGCTGCTGATCGCCGGCGGCACCGGAGCACTCACCCGGGCGGTCGAGAATGCCGAGGATGACGCGGATGCGGCGGCGGCCTGCCTGCGGGAGGCTGCGATCGGCACGCATGACGTGGTGATCGCGCTGGCCGCCAGCGGTGCGACGCCCTTCACCCTGGCCTGCCTCCGTGGCGCGAGGGCAGCGGGGGCGTTGGCGATCGGCGTCTCCAACAGCCCCCGCGCGCCGCTGCTCGACGCGGCCGACCACGCGATCCTGATCGAGACCGGCGCCGAGCCGATCGCCGGCTCGACCCGGCTGGGCGCTGGCACGGCACAGAAGGTGGTGCTCAACCTGCTTTCCACGGCGATCATGACCGGACTGGGCCGGGTGCATGCCGGACGCATGGTGGACATGCGGGCCACCAACGAGAAACTGCGCCGGCGCGCGGTCGCCATGGTCTGCGAGATCGCCTCCTGCACGCCCGCGAGCGCGCAGGCGGCGTTGGCCGCGTGCGCGATGCGCGTGAAGCCCGCGGTCCTGGTGGCGCATGGCCTAACGGCGGAGGCGGCGCAGGCGCTGCTGGCCGCGAGCTCCGGCAACCTGCGCGCGGCCCTGCTGACGTTATAGTCGACTGGAGGCCGGCCGGGCTTGCCAGAACCGGGCCGGAACCATAGTTTCCGCCACGGTCCGGGGCGTGGCGCAGCCTGGTAGCGCGCGTGTTTTGGGTACACGAGGCCGCCGGT
>CAXSEE010000182.1:0-1619 GCA_964235615.1 uncultured Acetobacteraceae bacterium
GCGCGCAGGTTGGCGAGCGCGCCCGCTTCGCTGACGGAGGACAGCGCCACCTCCACCACGAGCGGGGCGGCGAGCGTGCCGAAATCGACCACGCCGACCAGCCCGCGTCCGGCGATGGCGTTGGTGTCGGCCGGGTCGTCACCGGGGCCTTTGAAGCCGTGATACGGCACCGGCTCGGGCTCGCGGTCGACGAAGGCGTGGCCGGTGGGCGTGCGGGAGAAGCGCATGGCGAAGTACAGCTGGCGAGCGGGCGCCCAGCCGCGGGTTTCGCGGAACCCGGTCATCGTACCGTCGGGATGCAGCGTCAGCCGCGACCACAGCACCTTGCCGGGATAGTTGTAGATGCTCTGTCGCAGGTCGATCAGCAGGTGCGCGGGCTTGTCTCCCGGGAACCGGTAGCGGTGCACGCCGACACGCGGCGTCGCCGTCAGCTCGGCACGCACCCCGGTGTCGGACAGGGTGACGGCATAGTAGCCGGGCTCCGCGTGCTCGGTCTCGTGGCTGAATCGCGAGCGGTAGCCGGAACCGGGCTTGTTGGGATCGCCCGGATCGAGCGACACGGCGCCTGCGATCGGCATTACCAGCACGTCGCCGAGGTCGGAATGTCCCGCGCCGGAGAAGTGGGTGTGGGAGAAGCCCTGGATCGTCGGATCCTCGTAGCGATAGCCGGCGGCATGACCGTAGGACTGATGAAAATCGCCGATCCAGGTGTCCGGGCTGAGTTGGACCATGCCGAACGGCACCGTGGCACCGGGATAGGTATGGCCGTCCGGCCCGGTTCCGATCATCGGATCGACATCGGCGAATGTGGATGACGAGGCCGGCGTGGGGATGGCACGGGCCTGGGACATCATTGCCAGGACGCCGAGGACCGGCATGAACCGGCCAATGGCACGGATGGATAATGTCACGACGGGCCTCTCTGTTCTTCTGCGCCGGCGAGCCGACCCGGGACGCCGCCACCGCAACATCGTGGATCGGTTAACGGGCCGACGTCGATCATCTTGAGGTCGGTGCCGGTAGTCCGGACGAACAGGTCGGATACGAAGCACCGGCAGAACGGATCGGGTGGTCGAGCAACGGGGATGCGGTAGACCGGCACATCGGGGGCGGCCTAAGCGTCCGCCTATCCCAGGTCTCACCCCGAAGCGGACATTCCGCTTTCGGCCAAAGCCCGACATCACACCGGGCGCTAGCTAGGTCTGCTTTGCGTCGCATGCTGCGGTAGCCTCTCTGGCGGAGCGGTGGGATGCCTACCCTGCTTCCTGCACCTTCCGCACCCCGTCCAGTACCGCCTCGTGCGTCGCCAGTATCCGCCGCAGCGTGGGTTTGCCTTTATCGCTCGCTTCGGCGATGCCCTCGTGCATCTCCTCGATCCCAGCCGTCATCTGCTCGGCCAAGCCAGATAGCCGTTCCTGTAGCTGCTCGCCGTCGCCCTCGAGTTCGGCCGTCCAGATTGCCAGAACGCGAGAGAGTTCGGTGGCAGCGCGGTTGGGTGGGACGCCGGCTTGCAGGAGCTTGATGAGAGGAGCGAGGTCGGAAGCTTGGGAGCGAGACATGCATGGGAAGGTAGGTGAGCGGACCGTGGGTGACTACCCCTGAGGTCGGGGCGACGAGGG
>CAXSEE010000182.1:1719-4132 GCA_964235615.1 uncultured Acetobacteraceae bacterium
GAACGGCAAGGTGCCCCGGATCATCGCCAACCAGGACATGGACGCCAATATCGACCTGGTGACGACGCGCGCATTCCTCGAAATCGCGGAGAAGCGGCAGATCGTCCCGAACGCCGAAAGCTACTGGCAGCGCGTCACGTCAGCCGCGCCGACCATAAACCCGTCGAATACCGTTACCATGCAGCGGCGCGTGAAGCTCTGACGCCGGTTCGCGGCATCCCCCGGCCAATGATCACAGCGTTTCGAAACCGAGATCGTCCGGGCCGAACGAGTGCGGCAGCAAGTCTCCCAGCGTGCTCTGCATCAGCGGCGCGCCATGCTCGTCGACCATGCGTATCACCGCGTCCGCGCTCGCGAACTCGCGGATCTTCTGCCGGCAGCCGCCGCAGGGCGTACAGGCCCTGGATCCTCCCGCGGCGACGACCAGCTCGGTGATCCGGCGTCCCCCGGCCAGCACCATGGCCGAGATCGCGCCGGCTTCCGCGCAGACACCCTGCGGATAGGCGGCGTTCTCGACATTGCAGCCGGCATGGATGCTGCCGTCCGCGCAACGCAACGCGGCTCCCACCAGGAAACGGGAATAGGGCGCATGGGCACGATGACGCGCTCGGATCGCGGCCTCGGTGAGCGGGTCGATCATGGTCGGAGCCTTCTGCTGGTCCAGGGAAACGTAGATTATAACCGCGCGCCGGCTTGGACAGGGTGCAAGCGGCCCGATATCCTGCGGCCATGTCGATCATCCTTTCCACCGAGGACCCCGCCGACCAGGAGCCGACAGCCAACGAGCTGCTGGCCGCGCGTCCGCAGCTTTCGATGCAGGCGGTCGGCGGCCTGATGCTGGAGGACGTGCCGCTGAACGCCATCGCGGACGGGCTCGGCACGCCGACCTGGGTGACCGGCGCCGGCACCCTGCGTGCCCGCTACCGCCGCCTGCGCGCCGCCCTCGACGAAGCCGGCCTCGTCTGCGATGGGACACGGGCGGCGGTGCATTACGCGGTCAAGGCGAACGACCATCTGGCGGTGCTTCGCGTGCTGTCGGCGGAGGGCGCGGGTGCGGACGTCGTCAGCGGCGGCGAGTTCCTGCGCGCGAGGGCTGCCGGGATCGCGCCGTCGCACATCGTGTTCTCCGGCGTCGGCAAGTCCGAGGCCGAGCTGCGCCTCGTGCTGGCCCACGAGATCGGCCAGGTCAATGTCGAGAGCGCCGAGGAGATCGAGATGCTGTCGGCCATCGCCCACGGCATGGACCGGCGCGTGCGCATCGCCCTGCGGGTCAATCCCGATGTCGATGCCGGCACCCACGTCAAGATCACCACCGGCCGGGCCGGCAACAAGTTCGGCATCCCCCATGGCGACGTCGCGGCCCTCTACACCCATGCCGCCACGCTGCCGGGTCTGGAGCCGGTCGGCCTGGCCGTGCATATCGGCAGCCAGATCGCCTCCATGGCCCCGTTCCGGGCCGCCTACGAGCGCGTCGCGGGTCTGGTGCGGACCCTTCGCGCTTGCGGCCAGAGCGTGTCCCTGGTCGATTGCGGCGGCGGGCTCGGCGTCCGCTACCGCCAGGA
This sequence comes from uncultured Acetobacteraceae bacterium, assembly GCA_964235615.1. Lineage (GTDB taxonomy): Bacteria > Pseudomonadota > Alphaproteobacteria > Acetobacterales > Acetobacteraceae > Lichenicoccus. The sequence continues at coordinate 3,282 of CAXSEE010000182.1, forward strand.
GAACGAAGGCTCGCCGCGCGCGCTGGCGGGTGCGATCCGGGCCACGCTGGGATCGCTCGATGTCCGGCTGGTGGTCGAGCCGGGACGATGGCTGGCAGCACCGGCCGGCGTGCTGATCAGTTCGGTGCTGCTGGTCAAGCGCGCGCCGGACGACGCCGCCCCTTTCGTCATACTCGACAGCGCCATGAACGACCTGTTGCGCCCCAGCCTGTACGGCGCCTGGCACGGGCTGCTGCCGCTCTCGGCACGGCTCGCCGCCGGTCCGGCATCACCGGCGCACGTGGTCGGACCGGTCTGCGAGACCGGCGACACGTTCGCGCGCGATCGGCTGTTGCCGCCGCTCAGGGCCGGCGACCGGGTCGCCATCCTCGACACCGGCGCCTACGGTGCGGTCATGAGCTCGACCTATAATGCCCGGCCGCTCGCTGCCCAGGCGCTGGTGGACGGCGACCGTTGGACCTGCATCCGGCCCCGGCAGGAGGTGGATGCCCTCTGGCGCGACGAGACCGTGCCGTCGTGGCTGCTGTGACTTCCGAGACGCCGCCTCCGCTGGAGGCCGTCCGCCGCCGGGCGGCGCGCGTCCTGCGGGTCGAGCATGGCTGGCCGACGCTGCTGCCGGCGCTGGCGGCCCTGTGCGGGTTCGCCGCACTCGCGCTGTTCGCCCTGCCGCAACGCCTGCCGCTCTGGCTGCATCTCATGCTGGTGCTGGCGCTGGCCGGGTTCATCGCCAGCCGGCTCTGGCACGTGGCGCGCCGGCTCGATCCGCCTTCCGCTCGCGCGATCGACCGGCGCATCGAGCTTCGGTCCGGCCTGCGGCACCGGCCCCTGCAGACGCTGGTCGATCATCCCGC
>CAXSEE010000182.1:4232-8608 GCA_964235615.1 uncultured Acetobacteraceae bacterium
ATCCCGCTGACAGCACTACACCTGACGCGGTCCAGCGCGCGCTCTGGGAGGCGCATCGGGAGCGCACGCTGGCGCGGCTGGACCGGTTGCGCGCCGGACCGCCGCATCTCGTCTGGAGCCAGACCTGCGGCCGGCTGACGCTGGCCCTGATCCCGGTCCTGCTGGTCGCCTGGATCGTGGCGGGAGCGGCGGCGCCGGGCCGGCTCGCGGCCGGGTTCCTGCCCGGGTTGTTCACCCCGCCGGGTCCGGCTCCCTGGATGCAGGCCTGGATCACGCCGCCGGACTATGCCCGCGCCGCGCCGGTGTTCCTGACCGGGCGGCAGGGCGAGACCACGGTGCCGTTCGGCTCGGTGCTGCAGGTGAGCCTGACCGGGCTGCGCGGCGTCCCGCGGTTGGGCGTGCGCGATCTCGATCCCCATCCGGACGCCGCCGCCAGCCCGGAGTTCAAGCGGCTGTCGGAGGGAAGCTGGAGCCTGGCCCGCACGCTCGACGGCAGCATCGGCCTGTCGCTGCGCGGCAACGGCCGCAGCCTGGCCGACTGGACCATCCACGTCACCCCGCTGCCGGCCACCCTGGTCGCCTGGGACGGCACGCCCGGTGCCGCCGGCGAGCATGCCATGGAAGCGTGGCGGACCCGCCTGCCCTGGCACGTTGCCCATCCCTATGGATTGAACACGCTATCCGCTGAGATCCGCCTCGCCGACACGAAGTCAAAATTGCCGGCGTTACGCGTGCCGATCCCGCTGGCACCCGGCACGCGCGAGGCGCATGGCGTATCCCTGCCGGATTTGTCGGCCGATCCGCGTGCCGGCGAGCCGGTCATCGCCCGGCTCTCCGCCACCGACGTCTCCGGCCAGGTCACCCAGGGTGCGGAGGCCCGCTTCACCCTGCCGGCGCGGCCGTTCCGCAACCCGCTCGCCGCCGCCGTGCTGGAGACACGCAAGCGCGTCGCTCTCGGCCGTGAGAGCCGCGCCGAGGGCGCTTCCGACCTGGAGGCGCTGGGCGAGGCTCCCGGCCCGTTCGCCGACGACGCCGGCATGTTCCTCAACCTCTCCAGCATCGCCGCCCTGCTGCGGGCTGACGGCGTGGGCGACGCGGCGGCGATCGACGAGGCGACCGGACGGCTGTGGGAACTCGCACTGGCGCTCGAGGACGGGCTGCATAACAACCATGAGGGAGCCCGCGCGGCCGCGGACGTGCGGGCGGCCCAGGAAGCGGTCGCCGCCCAGCTCGACCGTATGCGCGAGCTGGGCGGCAAGGGCCAGTCGGAGAAGGAACAGTCCGAGCTGGAGCGGCGTATCCAGGCGCTGTCGCAGGCCATCGCCCGGCGCATGCAGGCGCTCGCCGAGCAGGCCCGCCGTGACCATACCGTGCTGCCGCCGATGCCGGACATGAAGATGCTCAGCGGCGGCGACCTGGCCAAGATGATGCAGCAGATGCACGACGAGGCGGCGCATGGCGACACCCAGGACGCCATGAAGCGTCTCGCGCAGATGCAGTCGATGCTGGACCGTATGCGCACCGCGACGCCGCGGGACCTGCAGAGCCTGCAGCAGCAGGCCGCGGCGCAGCAGCAGGTGCGCGAGCAGATGGCCGGGCTGCAGGACCTGGTGGCCCGGCAATCGACGCTGCTCGACCAGACCCAGTCGCGGCGCAACGCGGAGAACAGGGACAGCCAGGCTCCGGATGGCGCCGTGGACCAGCAGACCGCCGAGCTGCTGCGCCGCCTCGGTATTCCCCCAGTGGGCGCACCCCAAGTGGGCGCGCCAACGGCCGGCGATGAACAGGCTCCCCCGTCCGGCGACGAGATGCCGCCCAATGAGCAGGCTCCCAGTGAGCAGCCCCCCAATGATCAGCCTCCCCGTGACGGCAGCACCGACACACCGGAGAACTCCACGCCGAACCCCGCGAACAGCCCGGCCGAGCAGGCACGGCGCCATGCCGCCGGCCAGGGCCGACAGGCGCAGCAGCGGCAGGATGCGCATGTGCAGCGCAGCCTGAGCCGTGCTCTCGACGAGCTCGGGCAGGAGTTCAAGGCGTTGAGCGGCGCGCAGCCGGGCGGCTTCGATGACGCCAGGAAAGCCATGGGCCATGCCCGTGAGGCCCTTGCGGCGGGTCATGATCAGCAGGCGCAGGACGCCCAGCAGCAGGCGCTGGCGGATCTGCAGAAAGGTGGTGCGCAGATGCAGCAGGCGCTGTCGTCCGGCCATGGCGGCGCGTCGGTGCTGTTGCCGGGCATGGCGAGCGGCGCCGGCGGCAGCCGTCCGGGCGACGACCCCGGCCAGGACGAGGCGGACGACAATGACCGCGGCGGTCCCCGCGACCCGCTCGGCCGTCCGGTCGCCAGCGGCCCGCATGCCGATGACGGCGACACCCACGTGCCCGACAAGGCCGAGCAGATGCGCGCGCGCGACATCGAGCAGGAACTGCGCCGCCGCGACACCGACCGCACGCGCGCGCCGGACGAGCTGAACTATCTCGACCGGCTGCTCAAGCCGTTCTGATACGACATCGATTACGGCGGGTTACGTCTGTTGCCAGTTGTGACAAGAAGCCCTGCTTTTGCCACGAAGCGGATGCGATAAGGGTCTCCCAGACAGGGAGTAGGATATGCGCAAGTTCGGATGTGTCGGGCTGATGCTGGTCGGCAGCCTGGCGTGCTTCACCCCGGCGGCATTGGCGCAATACGCGCCCGTGCCGCCGCTACGCTACGAGGTCCGGCCGCCACCGCCGCACGGCCCCCGGATGGTCTGGCAGGCCGGTGCCTGGAACTGGAACGGTCGCGGCTATGACTGGATCCCCGGGCATTACGTCGCGTTCCGGCCACACCATCGCTGGGCCGCGGGATACTGGAGAGGGTACGGCCCGCACCGGATCTGGGTCGGGCCGAACTGGCGGTAGGACGATAAGCCAATCGTTCACGCTGCTTCGGCCAACAAGGGAACGCCTACCGCCTTCGCGGCCTGACGTAGCGCCGTGTCCAACGTGGCAAGCATCAGCCCTTCCCGTTGGGCCAGTTCGAGGTAGGCCGCATCATAGACGGTCAAGCGATGTCGGCGGGCGAGTGTCAGGAGACCCGCTTCCGCCGGCACGCGATCGACCTCGATGGAGAGCTGGCCGAGGTTGCGCAGGAAGGAGGACGTTCCGGCTTCAGTCAAACGACCGCGCCGTTCGTTCATGACCAGGGAGTTTCTGATCTCGAACCACCACAGGCTCGGCACTTTTGCCTGGCCTTGCTGGATACGAGCCAGTGCGGCCGTAGCGATGGGATGCTCCTCGTCGGCGAAGGCCCAGTACAAGGCGATAGAGATACCGAGCACGAATGCCCTCAGTATTCGTGGCCTTGTGCCGGGATGAAAGGATTTCCTCCAGCGTAAGCTTGTTGGTCTTGCTCTGCCGCATGGCGCGAATGTTGGCGACGGCCTGATTGATTTCGGCTTGCCGGCGATCCGCCTCCGGCACCAGCCGGGCAACCGGCCGGCCGTGACGGGTAATCAAGATGGTTTCTCCCGCCTCCACATCATCAAGAAGCTGAGGCAGGTGCGTCTTCGCCTCCGACGCCTGAACCTCTCGCATGTCACTCCTAACCGACCAGTTTGTTTTGTATCGACCCCAGGAGTAATCCGAAGGACGTCGTGTCTACCAAATAGGCGGAACGGACGCCTCGTCTCCTGGCTTCCAGCCGATCGCGATGTTCGACGACGACCGCATGATCGCCGCCACGCTGAGCCCGACCATCCCTCCGTTGCCACTGCACTTTCTTCGCAGCCTCACGTCGAGCGTACTTTCGCGAACAGTCGGCACTATCGGCTTTGTTCCATCCAGAGCTGGTGCAAACCAATCCTCGGATACGCCAATGCAGCACGCAGGCGAGGTTAAAAAACGGCGGGCGGTCTCGAAGCCGACGTCGACCTCGCTGGCGAGGCGCTCGATGATCGGCTCGGCTCTTGTTGGGCGAGCCGATGCTTATGCAGCGGCGGCTTTACCCATGCGACGTCTTTCTTCGAGGACTGTCAGCACCTGTTCGAGCGCATGGCGATATTCATCGTAACGATACCGGTAGGAGGGCCAGTCCTCGAAGCCGGGGACTGCGTTCTCGATCAGAACACCCTCTGGGTCCACGGTGACGCTGAAGGCGTTGCCGCCGGCCTCTTCATGGCAGACCTCACCTCTTTCTACCCTGTCAAGGTCGTCCAAAAAAATACGAGCCGCGTTATCACTGGCTTGCACATCGTCCTCGATAAAGATGGCAAGCATGGCCGCGCGGGGATCATCAGGGTTCAGTGCCGTTGCGCTAAGTCCTCCATCAAGAGAAACTTCAACTTTCAGAAGCACGTCAGCTTCACCGCTCATCTACTTGCCCTTCCATGTCGGAT
>CAXSEE010000183.1:0-8576 GCA_964235615.1 uncultured Acetobacteraceae bacterium
GGACCCGGCTCCGGCCCCTTGAGGACCACATGCTCGCTAGGCGCGTTGGTCACCAGGCCGTCGGTGGTGACGGCGTCGAGCCGGCAGTTGCCGCCCGCCTCGCAGCGGAAGCTGCCGTCCAGGCCGGTGCTGCCCAGGCGCGAGATGCCGAGCCAGCTATCGACCAGCGCGCCGTCCTCGTCGGTCAGCAGCGACAGCCGTCCTTCCAGCGGCTGGTTGTCCATGGTCAGCGCGACCGGATAGTCATGCGCCGCCACCGGCAGCAGGTTGGGCACGTTCAGGTCCGCACCCATCCCGCCAAGGGTCGCCGCCATGCCGTGCAGCGCGTCCGACCAGAAGCGGCGCGCCTGTTCGGCAAAGGCCGGATCGTCCGCCACGTCGCCGCCCACGCCGAAGGCATAGAACACGCTGCGCCGCAGCCAGGTGCCTAGTTTCTGTCCAAGGCCGGTCGGCGCTGGACCCGGCTGGAACACCGAGCCCAGGTCGCTGTTCTCGGCCATGTCGGAATAGACGATCGCGCGGATCGTCACCTGGCTGGAGGCGAAGCGTCCCTCGTCGGAGGCCAGCGAGCGGATGATCTCCTTGTGCGGCGGCTCGGCGTGGTCGATCCGCACCGCGTCCGGCGCGCGCTTGGCGGTCTGGTAGATCGCCGTCAGCGCCGAGCCCATGGCGCCAAGGAAATACTTCTGCTGGTCGCCGAGGCCGGACAGCGGGTTGCGGCTGAACACGAAGCTCCGACGCTCCAGATCGGCCCGTTGCGCGGTGGTGTAGCCCGGCCAGCAGCCCGACCAGAGTTCGCTGCTCTGCCCGCTCGCCGGCGACAGCCTGACCACGGTCAGCCGCTCCCCGGGCGACAGGGTGGCGCGCAGCTTGACCGCCAGCTTGCGCGCCCACTCGGTGCGTCCGTCGACCATGGTCATGTCGTCGATGTAGATCACGGTCTGGCGCACGCTCGGCGTCTTGCAGAACGCCGGATCGAGCCCGTCCTGGCCGAACAGCGAGGCCCGTGCCGGGAATGGCGCCACTGTGACACCGGCCAGGACGAGCCCGGCTGAAAGCAGTCGGAGCAGGGGGCGCATGGTCAATGCTCCAGTTCGGTGAGCAGGGCACGATCGACGTTCAGGGGTGCCGGCAACGCGGGCGGCGGCTCGCCATCGACCGCTGTCAGCGCGGTGCCGGTGGCGCCGGCTGCACGCAGGGCGGCACGATAATGCTCCGCATTGCCGCGCACCGAGGCGATCAGCGCGTCGCGTATCGCCTGGTCGTGGGCGTCGACCTGGTCGAGCAGCGCCTTCTGCGGCGCGACCGCATCGAGGCGCGAGCGCGCGGCGATCTCGGTCTCGCGCAGTTCCTTGGCATAGCGCGCCTCGGTCTGCCGCACGCGCGCATCGACGACGCGGCGCTTGCGGTGGAAGCGTCGCCAGGCACGGCGGCGTTGCGCGGTCGCGTCCATGAAGTCGGGATCGATATCGTGCGAGACATAGGCGAAGAAGATGCCGACCAGCCAGGCCGCGAGGTTGGCCAGCAGCGACAGCAGCACCTCGACGCCGGGATCGGTCTGCACCACCACGTCCGAGCCCAGTATGTTCGGCCCGGCCTGCTCGCGCATGACGTGCAGGGCGGCCATGTAGCGCGAGCCGCCGGCCGCCCCCAGCACCACGAACAGGGCCAGGGTCGCGAGCACCAGCAGCCGCCAGTCGGCAATGCGCTTGATGCGCTCGGCATGATGGCCGAAACGATGCGTCCACTGCTTGAGGATCGAGCCATGTCCGTGCGAGGCGAAGGCCAGCAGCACGGCCAGCACGATCGTGGTTCCGGCGGCCATCGCCGGCACGCCGAAGAACAGGAAGAAGGTGGTGTAGTTGATCAGCCACTCGGTGATGCCGACGCAGAGCAGGGCCAGGAAATAGATCGGGTTGTAGGCGATCATCGTCGGCTGCCGGTTGCCGTTGGCGTCGCCGTAGCGTCTCGCGCGCTGCTCCGCCTTCTCGAAACTGTCGAGCAGGTCACGATATTGATGGTCCTGCCCGGTCTCGCGCTCGATCTGCGCCAGATCCTCGTCGCGCCGGCGGGTGACGCGGTCGACCTCGTGGCGCAGGCGTTCGGCGGCCTCGATGTCGGGCCGGTGCGGACCCAGCCTGGTGTCGAAGCCGGCGCGCTGCTGCGCCCATTCCGACAGCAGCGCGCGCGCCGGTTCCAGCACCGCGATGCGCATCCCGGGCGTGAAGCCGCGGGCGTCGGTCTCCAGCGGGCCGCGCGCCGCCTCCGCCGCCGCCGTCCGGTGCAGCACGTCGGGGGCAAGCAGCAGCGCCCGTGCCCGAGACGGCGGGAAGGTCATGGCAATTTGGAAGGCTTCCTCCAGAGGGTCGGGCGTGCCGGTCCTGGCACTGCCCCGGGTGCCGCCAAGCAAGGGACTGACCATGATCGCGTTCTCCAGCCGGCGTTTAGCAGGGGCCAAGTTCAGTAAGGAACAGGATCGCCGAGCGGCGCGCGGGTGAGCACGTCCGGCTGGCGAACATGCAGATGCAGGGGAGCGGGCCGGCGCAGACGTGGCGCAGCGCCGGTCGGACGCGAGGCGATCAGCGCGTCGATCGCCCGGGTGCTGACGGAGATCAGGAACTCGACGCGCCGGTTGCGTGCCCGGCCGGCCTCGCTTTCGTCGGTGGCAATCGGCTGGCGCTTGCCGACCGCCACCGGATCGAGTGTCGCGGGATCGATCCCGCGCGCCTCCAGGGCTCGGACCACCATGACCGCGCGCCGGCGAGACAAGGCGAGGTTGTAGGCGTCGCTGCCGACCGCATCGGTATGACCGAGCACCGCGACATGCACGCCTGGCGGACGCTTCAGCCGGTCCGCCAGGGCGTCGAGCACCGGAGCGGCTTCGGGCCGCGGCTGATCCCGGTCGGTATCGAAGAACACGCGGGAGTCGTAGGTCAGGCTCGTGACCGGCACGCCGTTCTGTTGCAGCGTCACCTCGGAGACAGGCGCTGGGTCATCATGGAACGCAGCCGGACGGGCGGCTGCGGTCGCGGCAGCAGCGGGCGGTGTCGACGCCGGGCGGCAGGCCGACAGCCACGCAGGAGCGGCCAGCAGGCATACCGGGACCAGCAGGCGCCATGTGAGCCCCACCCGTGTGCCTTCGAAATCCAAGGGTAGAGCTGCCTTCCTTATCCAAGCCGGGTGCAGAACCTCACGATCGGTTCCCCCATCGTCAACGCCGGCACGCCGTCGCGGAACGGGAAATAATGCGCCGATTGCAGATGGGTTTCGAACCCGGCGCGGTCGTCATAGACTTCGTAGAGGACGACCGTGTCGGGAGCATCTTCCGGCTGCACCGCGTCGAATTGCTGGCAGGCGGTCTCGTTGGCCACGGAGTCGCGTGCGTCCTGCCGGGCGAGGGCGAGGAAGTCGTCGAGACATCCGGGCTTGATGGTGAATTCGGCGATGACCACGAAAGCGGTCTTGGCATGAGCAGCCACGGGTTTCTCCTGTATTGCGATGTCCCAGTGTTCGAACGTCATGGACGAGGCACCTCGCACCAGCAGACAAACAGGCCGTGTTGCCTGTCAAGCGGGCCTGGCAAGCGGGCCTGACAAGCGGGGGTCTATTCCAGGATCTCGACCAGATCGCCCAGACGCAGACGGCCAGGCTGCAACGGCACCAGGTTGCTTCCGAAGACGATGCCGTCCTGCCGTCGGTTCAGCCGGCCGAGCGTGCGCAACGGCTCGCCAGGGCGGGGGATCTCGCCGCTGCGCTGATCGATGCTGGTGACCACGCAGCGGCTGCAGGGCTTGGCGGCACGAAACCGCAGGCCGCCGATACGAAGCAGCCGCCAGCCATCCTCCGCCCAGGCGCCGGCGCCGTCGACCACCAGGTTGGGCCTGAAGCGGTCCATGCCGATGCCGTGGCCGAGTGCGGCGTTCAGGGCGGCGAGCGAGCTGGTGCTGGTCAGCAGGATCGGAAAACCGTCGGCGAAGCTGACATGCTCGCCGGGCCGGGCGAATGCGGGCTCGATCGGGCGGCTTGCGGTGTCGGCCAGGAACACCAGCCGGCAGGGCTGTCCCAGACGCGACGTGAGCCAGCGGTCGGCGGCGTCATCGACCAGGACCGCGTCGAGCGTGCTGCGCCAGACCGTGACCTGGATGGACCGGGCATCGGCCGCCGGGCGAAGCGGCAGCATGATCCGGTCCCGGTCCCGGTCCATCGCCAGCGTCAGCGCGTGATCGGACAGCGTGGCGTCGAGGCGGGCCATGACGGGAAGCTGCCGCTGGGTCAGGAAGCGTCCGGCCGTGTCCACCACCATCCAGCGGCGATCCCAGGCCAGGCCGCATGGTTCGACGTCGGCCGCTTCCGCATCGATGCCGCGCATTCCCTTGACCGGATAGAAGCACAGACCGGTCAGACGCACGTGCGGCCTTTCCTTATAGATCGAGCTCGATCATCACCGGCACATGATCCGACGGCGCCGGCCAGTCGCGTGCCTCCTCGAGAACGGTCAAGGCCTGCAACAACGGGACCAGGTCGGTGCTCACCCAGACATGGTCGAGCCGGCGGCCACGGTTGGACAGCCGCCAGTCGCGGTTGCGATACGACCACCAGGTGTAGAGCTTGCGGTCGGCGGGGATGAAATGACGCATCGCGTCGGCAAAACCGGTGTCCATCCAGGCGGTCAGCCGCTCGACCTCCGGCGGCGTGTGGCAGACCACGTCGAGCAGCTGCTTGTGGCTCCAGACATCCTGCTCAAGCGGCGAGATGTTGAGGTCGCCGACCAGGATGCTTCGATTGGGAGGATTCCGCTCGAAATGCCGCGTCGCCTCGTCGACGAAGGCGAGCTTGTGGGCGAACTTCGCGTTCACCTCCGGGTCGGGGATGTCGCCTCCGGCCGGCACGTAGAAGTCATGCAGGGTCACCGGGCCGGACGGCGTGTCCAGCGCGACCGCGAGATGCCGGCGGTCGTTCTTGAGGCACCAGTCCGGCGTCTCCTGGTCGACGCGCAGCGGGATGCGCGAGAAGATGGCGACGCCGTTGTAGGATTTCATGCCGCGACGGGCGACGTGGGCATAGCCGAGCGCCGGGCCGGCCGCCTCGGGGAACAGGGCGTCCTCGACCTTGGTCTCCTGCAGGCAGATGACGTCCGGCGACAGGGCCGACACCAGCCGCTCCAGCAAGCTCAGTCGAAAACGCAGCGAGTTGATGTTCCAGGTGACGATGCGCATGATCGGGCGGGGTCGCGCAATCCCGCCCGCATGGCAAGAGGTACTTGCGCAACTAGGCGCGTTGTCGTTGCCTTGCTTCCGACATGACCGAACCCAACGAGCTGCATCATTCGATCCTCACCCTCGATAGCCATATCGACATCCCCTGGCCTGCCGGGGCCGATGACGATCCCTTCACCGATACGCTGAAGCGTCGCGTCGACCTGCCCAAGATGCGGCGCGGCGGCATGCGTGCGGGCTGCTTCGCGGCCTACGTGCCGCAGGGACGGCGGGACGCGGAGGGCCGCGCGGCGGCAAGCGAACGCGCGTTGGCCATGCTGGACGCGATCGGCGGCATGGGGGTCAGCCGCGACGGCATCGAGACGCGGCTGTGCAGCACCGCCGACGACATCGAGCGCGCCCATGCCGAGGGTGCCATCGCCATCGTGCCGGCGGTCGAGAACGGCCATGCCATCGGCGACGACCTCGGCCTGCTGGCCGCCTTCCGGGCCAAGGGTGCCCGCTACCTCACCCTGACCCATAACGGCCACAACGCGCTTGCCGACGCCGCGATCCCGCGCCGTGACCTGGGTGATGCGGAGACGCTGCATGGCGGCCTGAGCCCCTTCGGCCATGAGGCGGTGGCGGAGATGAACCGGCTCGGGATGCTGGTCGACGTCTCGCATCTGTCGCGGCAGTCCATGCTGCAGGCTGCCATGCAGTCGCGCACGCCGGTGGTGGCGACCCATTCCTGCGTGCGGGCCCTGTGCGACCACCCGCGCAACCTCGACGACACCCAGCTCGATGCGTTGCGCGACACCGAAGGGCTGATCCAGATCACCGCGATGCCCTCGTTCCTGAAGCCCCGGGCCGGGCCGTCGCAGGCGGGTGTCGCGGATTTCGTCGATCATCTCGACTACGTGGTCCGGCGCATCGGCGTCGCCCATGTCGGCATCAGTTCGGACTTCGACGGCGGCGGCGCGATCAGCGGCTGGGCCAATGCCTCGGAAAGCCCGGCGGTCACCGCCGAGCTGGTGCGTCGCGGCTACGGGCACACCGAGATCGCCGCCTTCTGGGGTGGCAATTTCCTGCGCCTGCTGCGCCAGGCGGAGGCCGTGGCCGAACGCTGAACGTACTGGCGATGCTGGTGCTTTCGCGGCGTCGGCCGGGCGGAGGCGGTCCTGACAGCTAGGAGAACGAAATGGCAGTCACGCCAGCAACCAATTCCGCCTCCAGGACGGATTTTGTCCACCAGCGGGGATTGACTCCCTTTGTTTCCAATGGAATGCGGATATGTGTCTATAGCGTGACAAACACTTGCAGCCACAACTAATATTTTCAGCGACTTACGTTATAATGCCCGGATTTTAAGCAAAGCCGTGCGCTCCAGCGTATCCGCCACACAGGTGGATTTGTCTGCTGCTGTTCCACAGACTTATCCACAGTATCGGTGGATGTTTTGAAGCCCTCTGGAAGATGCGAAGTTGGTAGGCACAACGAGTTCGGGCAGGCACTCATCTGCCCGCTATCTGGGCAATGACCAGACAGCCGCGGGAAGCTGCGGGTCGCGGCAGTTTTTCCATCGGCGATCCACAGGCTTCTCCACAGAATCTGGGGATCAAGTGCGGCAGCCGGGTGCGGAAACAGCGCCGTCGCCCTACTGCGGATCCATGGGCACGCGCGGCAACTCCTGCTCGACCAGGGTTGACCAGAGCGAGGCGCCGATCGGCAGGATGTCGTCGTTGAAGTCGTAGGTGACGGTGTGCAGCGGCTGGCTGCCACGCGTCCCGTCGGCCTGGCCGATGCGCACGAAGCAACCCGGCACCTTCTGCGCCATGTAGGAGAAGTCCTCGCCACCCATGCCGGGCGCCAGTTCACGGATGACCCGGCCTTCGCCCAGTATCTTGGCGCCGGCAAGCGCCGCTCGCTCGGTCGCTTCCGGCGCGTTGATGATCGAGGGGTAGCCGCGCTCGTAACGCAGCACCGCCTCCGCCCCGTGCGCCTGGGCCGTATGCGCCACCACCTCGCCCATCATTTTCTCCATGGCATCGCGTGTGTCGGCCCTGAAGGTGCGCACGGTGCCGTTCAGCATGGCCTCGTCGGCGATGACGTTGCCGACGCTGCCGGCGTGGAACTGGCAGACCGACAGCACCGCGTTGTCCAGCGGGTCGACGCGCCGGGCGACCAGGGACTGCAACGCCACCACGATATGGGCGCCAACCAGCAGCGGATCGATGGCCCCCTGCGGCCGCGCGGCATGGCCGCCGCAGCCCTTCACGCGTATCCAGAAGTCATCGGCGTTTGCGCAGGCGATACCGGCGATGGCGGCCATCTGGCCGACGGGGAGGGTGGTGTCGTTATGCGCCCCGAACACCATGTCGCACGGGAAACGCTCGAACAGGCCCTGCTCGACCATCACCCGGCCGCCGCCGCCGGCTTCCTCGGCCGGCTGGAAGATGAAATGCACCGTGCCGTCGAAATTGCGCGTCTCCGACAGGTAGCGCGCGGCGCCCAGCAGCATGGTGGTGTGGCCGTCATGGCCGCATGCATGCATGCTGTTCTCGTTGCGGGAGCGATACTCGAAGCCGTTCGCCTCCGGCATGGGCAGCGCGTCCATGTCGGCGCGTATGCCGATCGCGCGCGCCGACGTGCCCTGGCGCAAGGTGCCGACCAGACCGGTTCCGGCGATGCCGCGGGTGACCTCGATGCCCCATTCCGCGAGCTTGGCCGCGACCAGGTCGCTGGTGCGATGTTCCTGGAAGGCCAGTTCGGGATGGGCATGGATGTCGCGGCGCCATTCCGTCATCTCGTCGGCGAAGGCGGCAATACGGTTATGGACTGGCATGGCGACTCCTCGATGGGCTCCAGTGCCCCAGTTTCAGCCCGGACCTTCAATTCCGTCCAGCGGCACCATGCCGAGTCTCCTACATCTCTGTTGCAAATGATTATCAATAACGTCTAGGTTGGCCTGGTCAGCCAGAGGCGAGGTCAGACCCATGCTACGTTACCTCTCGACCGGTTCTTCCGTGATTGCGGCCTTGATAGCGGCAGACGAAGCGTCCTCGGGGGCCGTGCGCCCTGATCTGCTCGAGTTCCTGCTGGTTCGGACCCTGGCCGCGCACGAGCCGCGTGGCCCCGTAAAGCCCGAACAGGCGAGGACGCCGGATCAGCCACCAGCCTAGAAATCCAAGATGCACGGCTTCGTCTTCAAGCAATGCGGCGTGGTTCTTCCACCGTCAGATGCGCGATATAGCCGGAACGGCTTTCACCGGCAGCCCGTGTCAGCGCATCGAGACGTTTCAGCACCCGGCGTGGCAGCGTGATGTTCACCCGCTCGATGGTGTCGTCCAATAGAGCGGGATCCACGGTGATGACGCCGAA
>CAXSEE010000184.1:0-8573 GCA_964235615.1 uncultured Acetobacteraceae bacterium
GCGACCGCATACGCACTTTGCGCCAGCCCGGCGGCCTGTCCGGCTTCACCCGCCGCTCCGAGAGCGAATATGATCCGTTCGGGGCGGCGCACTCCTCGACCTCGATCTCGGCCGGCCTCGGCATGGCGACGGCGCAGGACCTGCTCGAGCCGGACGCCAACCGCCACGTCATCGCCGTGATCGGCGACGGCGCCATCTCCGCCGGCATGGCCTACGAGGCGATGAACAACGCCGGTTCGTCGCGCGCGCGGCTGATCGTCGTGCTGAACGACAACGAGATGTCGATCGCGCCGCCGGTCGGAGCGATGAGCGCCTACCTCTCGCGGCTGATGTCGTCGCGCTCGTTCCTCAACCTGCGCGACCTCGCCGGACGGCTGGCCAAGCGGCTGCCGCAGCCGATCGAGCGCACGGCCAAGAAGGCCGAGGAATATGCCCGCGGCATCCTGACCGGCGGGACGTTGTTCGAGGAGCTCGGCTTCTACTATATCGGCCCGATCGACGGCCATAACATGGACCATCTGCTGCCGGTGCTGCGCAACCTGCGCGAGGCGGACGAGCGCGGTCCGGTGCTGCTGCACGTGATCACCCAGAAGGGGCGCGGCTATGCGCCGGCGGAAGCCTCGGGCGACAAGCTCCACGCCGTCAGCAAGTTCAACGTGATCACCGGCGAGCAGGCCAAGACCCCGCCCGGGCCGCCGACCTACACCTCGGTGTTCAGCCAGGGGCTGATGGCGGCGGCGGAAGCGGATCCGCGCATCGTCGCCATCACCGCGGCGATGCCGTCCGGCACAGGGCTGGAGAAGTTCGCCAAGCGCTACCCCGACCGCTTCTTCGACGTCGGCATCGCCGAGCAGCATGCGGTGACCTTCGCCGCCGGCATGGCGACCGAGGGGCTGCGGCCGTTCTGCGCGATCTACTCGACCTTCCTGCAGCGCGCCTACGACCAGGTCGTGCATGACGTGGTGCTGCAGAACCTGCCGGTGCGCTTCGCCATCGACCGCGCCGGGCTGGTCGGGGCCGACGGCGCCACCCATGCCGGCTCGTTCGACCTGAACTATCTCGGCTGCCTGCCCAACATGACCATCATGGCGCCGTCCGACGAGCTGGAGCTGCTGCACATGACCGCCACCTCGGCGGCGTTCGACAGCGGCCCGATCGCAATGCGCTACCCGCGCGGCAATGGCCTCGGGCTGGTGTTGCCGGCGAAGGGCGAGATCATCGAGATCGGCCGCGGCCGTGTCCTGCGCGAGGCCGGCAGTCAAAGTGGCCGACAGAAGGGCGGCATCGCGCTGCTCAGCCTGGGCACGCGGCTGGGCGAGGTGCTGCGCGCGGCGGACGAGCTCGCCGCCCGCGGCCTGCCGCCGACGGTGGTCGATGCCCGCTTCGCCAAGCCGCTGGACCTGGCGCTGATCGAGCAGCTCGCGCGCAACCACGCCGTGCTGATCACCGTCGAGGAGGGAGCCGCCGGCGGCTTCGGCGCCGCGGTGATGCATCACCTGGCGCATGCCGGCCTGCTCGATCATGTGCGGGTGCGGCCGATGACCCTCCCGGACACGCTGATCGACCACAACACGCCGGCGGCGCAGATCAACGAGGCTGGGCTGTCCGCGCGTCATATCGTTGCAACAGCGCTTTCCGCCCTCGGCGTGCCGCTTCGCGCGTCGGATACGGCGGGCGAGGTCTTGTCTGTGGGACGGTCCGGACCGACATTATGACCTTGATGAGCTCTATCCTGCTCTTCGGCGCGCTGACATTGGCGGCGCCAGCCGCACTCGTGCCCGTCCTCACGGCACCGGCGGCAGCGCAGGTGCCAGCGACGGCGGCGAACGCTTCGGTGGCTCCGGTGGCCGACCTCTATACGGCATTGACCGCTATCGAGGCCCAGGGCGGTACAGCAGGTGGCTCAGCCGCGTTCGAGCAGCGTTCCCAGCAGCTCGCACCGGCCATCGATCGCGCGTTCAACCTGCCGATCGTGCTGCAGACGTCGATTGGGCTGCGTTATCGTTCGCTGCCGGACGCCCAGAAGCAGCAGCTCGAACAGGTGTTCCGCCAGTTCACCATCGCCCGCTACGTCTCGAACTTCGCGCCGGGCAGCAACGAGACGCTCAAGGTGCTGCCGGACTCCAGACCCTCGGCCTATGGATCGGATCAGATCGTGCAGACCCAGATCATCTCGTCGTCCGGCGGCGTGAGCAAGGTGGATTACGTCATGCGGCAGTTCCCGCAGGGTTGGCAGGTCGTGGATGTGTTGCTCGATGGCCATATCAGCCAGGTTGCGGTGCAACGATCCGATTTTGGTTCAACTGTGTCGACCGGTGATGCTACCCCCCTGATCGAGAGTCTGAAGAAGAAGATCCAAAGCTTCTCCGAGACCTGAGCAGCGCCGCCCTAATCCCACTTGCTTAAACATTGCTAATGAAACCAGGGTCCAAACCCGTTCTATGACGTGCTCATGATCTCACACGCGCTCGTAGCTGCCGTCCTGGAAGGCATTGCCGTGCTCGGCTGCGTGCAGGCCGCGGCAGGCGCCCTGATGCTTGGGCGGTTCCGCCGCCGCACGCGCGCAAGGCGGCTTTCCGGCACGTCGGATCTCGAGTTGCCGGCAATCAGCGTGCTCAAGCCGCTCCATGGCGACGAGCCGATGCTCGAACAGGCGTTGCTGAGCTTCATTACCCAGGACTACCCGCTGCTGCAGATCGTGTTCGGCGTGCAGAGCGCTTCGGATCCGGCCATCGCCCTGGTGCAACGCCTGCGCTGGCAGTTCCCCGAGCGCGACCTCTGCCTGGTGATCGATCCCACCCCGCACGGCCAGAACCGCAAGATCGCGAACTTGATCAACATGCTGCCGTACGCGGTGCATGACCTGCTGGTGATCTCGGACAGCGACATCCACGTGGCCCCGGACTATCTGCGACAGGTCGCGCATAGTTTCGCCGACGACCAGGTAGGTCTGGTCACCACGCTCTATCACGGCATTCCGGCGACCACGAACCTGTCGCAGCGACTGGCGGCCGGGCAGATCAACCACAACTTCCTTCCTGGCGTGCTGTTGTCCCGCGTGCTCGGACGGCAGGATTGCCTGGGCTCGACGATGGCGCTGAAGCGCGAGACGCTGGAGGCCGTCGGCGGCCTGCCGATGCTGTCAGCCCATGTCGCCGATGACAGCGTGCTCGGCAAGCTGGTCCGCCGCCGCGGCCAGACCATCGCCATCGCCTCCAGCCTCACGGCCACGACCATCGCCGAGACCGGGGCCGCCGACCTGTTCGCGCACGAACTGCGCTGGGGCCGCACGGTGCGTGCGGTGGAGCCGCTGGGCTATGCGCTGTCCGCAGTGCAATTTCCGCTGTTCTGGGCCAGCCTGGCGCTGTTCGCGGCGCCGCATCTGGCCCTGAGCTGGATCCTGTTCGGCGTGATCTGGACCCTGCGCGGCCTGTTCGCCGCCAGGATCGACCAGCTGATCGGGAAGATGGGTGGCCACCGGACGCCCGAGTCCGCGCGAAGCGATACCGTGCCTTTCCTGCTGCTGCCTCTGCGCGACTGGCTTTCGGCGGCGATCATGGCCGGCGCCTTTACCGGCAGGCGGGTCGCGTGGCGCGGCCAGATGCTGCAGGTCTCGGGCTGGTCTCCCTCGCCTCACCACGCCGCCAGCCCGACCATCGCCCCACACCCGATCCTGGCCCACGCGCACCAGACCCTTGCCCAAGGTGACTGACCTATCATGATGAAAACCCTGTTCCTGCAGCCGCCCTCCTTCGATGGGTTCGACGGCGGCGCCGGCTCGCGCTACCAGGCCAAGCGAGAGATCAAGTCGTTCTGGTATCCGACCTGGCTCGCCCAGCCGGCGGCGCTGATCCCGGACAGCCGGCTGATCGATGCCCCCCCTGCCCGCCTGGGCATGGAGCCGGTGCTCGCCGACGCCATGACGCGCGACCTGGTGATCCTGCACACCTCGACGCCGTCGTTCGCCTCGGACGTGAAGGTCGCCCAGGCACTAAAGGACGCCAAACCCTCGCTCAAGATCGGCATGGTCGGCGCCAAGGTCGCGGTGCAGCCCGAGGAGAGCCTGCTCAAGGGTGCGCCGATCGACTTCGTCGCCCGCAACGAGTTCGACTTCACCATCAAGGAAGTCGCTGAGGGCCGCGACTTCAAGGATATCGACGGTATTTCGTTCCGTAATGCGGACGGCGTGATCGTGCATAACCGCGAGCGGGCCATGATCGAGAACATGGACACGCTGCCGTTCGTCACCGACGTCTACAAGCGCGACCTGCATATCGAGGATTACTTCATCGGGTACCTGATGCACCCGTACATCTCGATCTATACCGGCCGCGGCTGCAAGTCGCACTGCACCTTCTGCCTGTGGCCGCAGACCGTCGGCGGGCATCGCTACCGCACCCGCTCGCCCGAGCATGTCGCCGCCGAGATCGCCGCCGCCCAGAAGATGTTCCCGCAGGTGCGAGAATTCTTCTTCGACGACGACACCTTCACCGACGACCTGCCACGTGCGGAGGCGATCGCGCGCCTGCTCGGCAAGATGGGCGTGGTGTGGAGCTGCAACGCCAAGGCCAACGTGCCGCGCGCGACGCTCAAGGTACTCAAGGAGAACGGCCTGCGGCTCCTGCTGGTCGGCTACGAGACCGGCAACCAGCAGATCCTGTACAACATAAAAAAGGGCATGCGCATCGAGGTCGCGAAGGAGTTCACCAGGAACTGCCACGAACTCGGCATCAAGATCCACGGCACCTTCATCATGGGCCTGCCCGGCGAGACCAAGGAGACGATCCAGGAGACGATCCGGTTCGCCACCGAGATCAACCCGCACACCCTGCAGGTCAGCCTGGCAGCCCCGTATCCCGGCACCTTCCTGCACAAGCAGGCGACCGAGAATGGCTGGCTGGACGAGAAGAACGCCGAATTGATCGACGAGCACGGCATCCAGATCGCGCCGCTGACCTATCCGCATCTGTCGCACAGCGAGATCTTCGACAGCGTCGAGACCTTCTACCGGAAGTTCTATTTCCGGGCGCCGAAGATCGCGTCGATCGTCGGCGAGATGGTGCGCAGCCCGACGATGATGAAGCGGCGCCTGCGCGAAGGCGTCGAGTTCTTCCAGTTCCTCAAGGAACGGCATGCCGCCTGAAGCCCCCTGAAACGCGTCATCATCTCGGCCGATGACTTCGGGCTGAGCGAGGAAATCAACGAGGGTATCGAGCGGGCCCATACGGAGGGCCTGCTCAGCACCGCCAGCCTGATGGTTGCGGGTCCAGCGGCAGCCGATGCCGTCGCGCGGGCACGGCGGCTGCCCGGCCTTCATGTCGGGCTGCATCTGGTGGTGATCGAGGGTCCCGCCATATTGCCGCGGACAAGCATCCCGCTCCTGTTGAACGCGGACGGACAATTCCCCTCGGATCAGCTGGTGCTGGGGCGGCGCTACTTCTTTCGCCCCACGGTACGCCGGCAGCTCGCCCGGGAGATCGACGCGCAGTTCGAGGCCTTCGCACGCACGGGCCTCGTGCTCGATCACGCTAACGCCCACAAGCATATGCATTTGCATCCGACGGTGGGCCGCCTGCTGATCCGGTCCGGCCTGCGTCACGAGCTACGGGCCTTGCGTATACCCCGCGAACCCGCGGCGCCGCTGGCCGCCGTCGATGGCACCACCGAGTCTCGTAGCGCCGTCGCCCTCCGCCTCTGGACCCGCCTGTTGCGCAGCCAGGCCCGGCGAGCCGGCCTTGTCGTCAACGACGCGTGCTTCGGCTTGGCCTGGAGTGGTGCCATGAATCCTGAACGGATGCGGCGCCTGGCGGTGCATCTTCCCGATGGGCTGAGCGAGATCTATTTCCATCCGGCGAC
This sequence comes from uncultured Acetobacteraceae bacterium, assembly GCA_964235615.1. Lineage (GTDB taxonomy): Bacteria > Pseudomonadota > Alphaproteobacteria > Acetobacterales > Acetobacteraceae > Lichenicoccus. Next base: position 5,857 of record CAXSEE010000184.1, read on the forward strand.
CGGCAGGAATGCCGAGATCCACCGGCTGATGCCCGGCTACGCACATGAAACTGAACTTGCGGCACTATGCGATCCAGGTTTTCGCGAAGCCCTGTCCAAGTCGGCGGCGTGCCTCTCCGGATGGGGCGCTGAAGCCTAACTTTTATTCTCGCCTACTTCAGAAAATCTGTTATCGTTATCAAAACCATTTATTCCACCAATATACATAGCTTGTTGAGCTAGCGTAATTCTGAGATTTCAGACGCTGCTTACTGATACGGCACTCTTTAATCGAAAAACGAATTATGCGCGGCGAACACATCAGTCGTCAGCACTATAAATTATAGGGGAGCTTATTATGGTAACACTTACCAATGCCGTTTATGGCATCGATAATAGCGTTGCCGGCGCTTATACTGCACCTGTCTCTATCGTACCCGCTGAGTTTACGGGCGCAAGTCTAGGACTCGGCGCGCTTGGACCTGTGAAGTTGAACGGCAGCTTCAGCAACCCGGGCGACAGCATTACGGCGTTTTTCGGAACCTCGACGACAGCTTACACAGTGGTCTACGAAGGATATTACCTGGTTGGCGGCGAACCGGTTTATGTCCTGAAGCCGACGGATACAGCCCTGGGGCTGAGTGCGTTCGCGGTACATGCCGAACCCATCACCGTCAATATCAACGTAGTCCAGCCATTGCTTGCCTCGACAGCCCCGACGGATCCCAGCACTCCCTGCTTCCTTCGCGGCACCATGATCGCGACACCCGCCGGCGAAACCGCGGTGGAATGCCTGCGGGTCGGAGACCTGGTCAATACCATCGAGACAGGCGGCATCGTCGCCAAACCGGTCACCTGGATCGGCAGCCGGTCCATCCGCTCCATGGCCACCCAACGCGACGACGCCTTTCCGATACGCATCCGGCAACATGCCTTCGCGGCCGACATTCCCCATCGCGACCTGCTGGTCACGCCAGAGCATTGCATCCTCACCGAAGCCGGCCTTGTTCCAGCCCGCATGCTGGTCAACGGCGCATCCATCCTGATCGACCGGGAGATCGACGAGTATGAATTCTTCCACATCGAGCTTGACCGGCATGGCATCCTGCTGTCCGAGGGACTGACCACGGAGAGCTATCTCGACACTGGCAACCATGGCCGGTTCGGTCATGGCCAGACGGATGTCGTTCGAAGTGGTGTTCCATCGATGGCAGCTCCGTTGGCCGTCGGCCGCGGACAGGTCGAACCGGTCTGGAATCGACTGGCCAACCGCGCCTCCGAGCTGGGCCTTCCAGGGCGGACAGGCATCAGGGTGCTGACAGACCAGCCGAACCTGCGTCTGCTGCTCGATGACGGTCGGGAACTCCTGACCTGCTGGCGTGACGAAATGCGCCACCTGTTTCGCATACCGCGCGGAACCACGCCGGTCCGCCTGCTTTCCCGCAGCGCGGTGCCGGCAGGAGTGATCGGACCCTTCGTCGACGACCGCCGCATGCTTGGCGTCTCCGTCGACAGGCTCGTGCTATGGCATGGCCTCGATGGACAGGTCATGCCCTTGGCGGACATCGACCTGGCCGGATGGCATCAGAACGAGGGCGGCCGCCGCTGGACCGACGGCAACGCCAGCCTCGACCTGCCTCACGCCGACAACGAAACCTTCCTGGATGTCCATCTGGCGGCGACGTTGCTCTACCCGGACGAGGTTCCCGTCTCCGCCTGAGCTTCCTGGGAGGGCAGCTATCCCACTTCCTTGATAATTTATACCAACCGGCGGTGAGATTGACCGTTGCAAGGTGAGGTTGGGCTCTGCCCAGACCCGCCAAAGGCCTGGGCCTTTGGAAACCAATTTATTCATATGATTGGATTCTCAAGGCTTCGCCGGGGGGGGTCCAGGGCAGAGCCTTGGTCTTTCATGGGTCAACCTCAAGGCGGGTTAGTCTTATAGCCACGTCGACGTTGGCGGACAGGCGGACAATGCCATCCTCGACTCTCCTTTTCTGAAAACTTCGAGATTTCCCATCCGGAGCGGCTGGAACAACTGGCTCATCGGCCGGAGCCTATATCATCCGGCTCCGGACCAGTTTGAATTACGGCTCAGATATAACGGGCGATGTCGGCGGCCATGTCGCTGCCGTTCTGGTCGGCGCGGATCGGTGCCAGATAGCCACCATCGGGACCAACCAGGTAGAGCACCGAGTTATGGTCGACGGTGTAGTCCGCAGTTCCCGATGCAGCGGGCCCGGATGCAGCAGGATGGCGGATGCTGACAACGCGGTATTCCTGCTGGACCCGGCGGAGCTGGCCTGGAGTTCCGGTCAGTCCGACCAGGCCGGGGGCGAAGCCGGACACATAGCGGCGGAGCACGTCCGGCGTGTCACGGTTCGGATCCACGGTGATGAACAAGGGCTGTATGCGGGCAGCCCTGCTACCCAGCGCATCGAGCGCGTTGCCGACGGCGCTCAGCGTGGTCGGGCACTCGTCGCGACAGGCGGTGTAGCCGAAGTAGATCAGCAGGTAGCGGCCCTGGAAGCTGCGCTCGGTAACCGGCCGTCCATCCGACGTGGTTAGCTGGAACGGGCCGCCGATGGCAGCGGCCCGGGGCGGGCTGGGTCCGCCGAGCAGCCATAGATAGCCGCCGGCCAGGAGCAGCAACGCCGCGACGGCACCGAATGCCGCGATCAGGCCACGATGGTCTCCTTCGCGAAGCTTTGGGTTTCGAGACTTTGGGTTTCGAGACT
>CAXSEE010000185.1:0-8522 GCA_964235615.1 uncultured Acetobacteraceae bacterium
GGTGCCGTCCTGGCTCGACGTGCCCGCGGCGAACGTCGTGCCCACCGTGGTCGACGATGACGCACTGCCGATCGTCCCCAGATTGAGGCTGATCGGGGTCGTGCCGGCACCGGCCGTGCCGATATTGAAGTTCGCCGTCCCGGATGTGGTCGCCGCCGCCGCCGGCGATACGCCCGTGATCGAGGCCATCGTGCCGTCCGTGTTGAAGGCGACCGTTGCCGTCGGCGGCGTCGCGGCGTTGGTTCCCGAGACAGCGAGGCTATACACGGCTCCCGTGGTTGCGGTCGCGGCCGACGTCTGGCTCCATTTGAGGCCGAGTGTAGTGGCGTTTCCCGAAGCGTCATAAACAGTCTGGGTCGAGGTGCCGCCTGTGCTGGCGAGCGTCGGATCGACCGTTACGTTGGTGGTCGCTGTGGGACGATAGGCGATATTGTCGACGTTGATCGGCGCGAGGCTGCTCGTGTTGAGCGAGCCGGTCGTGGCGTTGGCCGTAAAGCCATCGAGATATTCGCCCGCGCTGTTGACCAGATAGCCATTCTTGTCGCTCGAGAAGTCACCGGCACGCGTATAATACTGCGTGGCGCTGAAGGAAGGGGTGGACGTGTTGGACTGGCCGCTGATCTCGTTCACGGCAAAGAAGCCGTTGCCGTTGATCGCCAGCGCCCCGTTGGCGGTGCTCGCGGTAATCGGTCCGGTGGTCTGGTTGGCATACTGGGTCGATGCGAGCACGTTGCCCGATTGTCCTTCCAGCGCTCCGGACGCTTCCACGAAGTCCGAGAAACTGGTGTCCACCGCTTTGTAGCCGACGGTCTGGCTGTTGGCCATGTTGTTGCTGAGGTTACTGAAAGCGACGGACTGCGCCGTGAGGCCGCTGACCGCCGTGTCCATCGCACTGGATACCGACATGATGCTTCTCCTTGATCGTTCAGATCGTCTGCCATCGAGAGAGCAGGAAACATGCCAGTCCCGAGCGACGGAAAATGGCGGATTTCCGCCGGTAGTCTCGTAGGCGTATGTGCCGCCCGGCAGATTCTGCCCGGCACAACCGCCTCCGGAACCGCTCGATCCCGCCGATGATCCGACGCGGACCTGATGTTTGGTGTCCGGAATGACTTGGCCCGCGGATTGCACAATGCGATTCCGTCATGACAACCATTCCCCTTCTGGCACCGCAGACCACTCCTGCCACGACACCGCTTCAAGGTGCTGGCTTGTGGCCGCCGGCGCGCGAGCTGCAATCCACGCCCGGCGCTGCGGACAGTTTTCTGGCGGCACTCGATAGTGCGAGCACCGTAAATTCATCCAAAATAAATGTTTCGACGGTATCCACGTCGAAGACAACGCAATCTGCTGGCGGATCGGCGACCACGGTGCCTGGCATGAGACGCCCCGTGGCGGTCGTTCCGGCCAACGGGGCGGTTGAGAAGGGCGCGATGCTGGAACAAGACAGGACATCCGGGAAGGCGGATCCGACCACCGCGGCATCCGTGCCGGCACCCGTTTTACATGCAGACGAGATGCCGGCATCCGACCCCGTCGAACCCCGTGCGGAGCCGTCCGGAATCGCATCGGACCCGGCAGCGGCTGCGGCCTTGCCGGCCACGGCCGTATCGCGGACCGGCAGTCCGGCTCATACGAAGGCCGCCCGCCCGGATGCCGAGGCAGGCTCCTCGGCGGATCAGGCCGCTGGATCGAACATTCCTATGCTGGCCATACCCGTGGCGGCGGCGATCGTGCCGCAGCCGCTTCCGGTCAATCATGCTTCTGTCGCACCGCTCGCAACCGGGGCGTCGCCTCATCTCCAGGTCTCGACCCGGCCGACAAGCAGCAGCCGTGGATCTGGCGCTGTATATCCCGCCAAAGATGCAACAGCGTCAGGGACGGATACTTCGGACACCGGCGTCGCGGCGGCCATCACCGGTCCTGTCAGCCCGCGGCACCTTTCCGCCGCCGTTGCATCCCGCGCGTCGGGACCGGACAAGACCGGTGCGACGTCGTCCGCGGCCGGGCCGCAGACAGCACATCATCCCGATCTCGGACCCAATGCGCATCTGTTGTCCATGATGGTTTCAGCACGCGGCGACGAGGCATCCGCACCGATTATTCCCACGGTTACCGGCGTACCCGATCCCGCAGCACTTCCCACAGCGAGCATCGTGAACACGGCAAATCCGGTGCAGGCGCCGGCGGGCAGCTCCGTGCAGGTGGCCACGCGCCAGGTGGCGCCGGCGTTGATCTCCCTGGCGACACGCACGGACGGCAGCCATGAGATGACCGTGTCCTTGAACCCGCGCGATCTGGGTCAGGTCGAGGTCCATCTGGCCAGAAGCAGCGATGGCACGACGACGGTAACCGTCACGGCAAGCCGTCCCGACGTTCTCCAGGAACTCTCGCAGAATGTTCATCATCTGCATGCGGCGCTGGACGACGCCAATGTCCCGACCGACGGACGCGTGATGAATTTCGTGACTGCCGCCGCATCCGACCAGAGCCGGGACCTCGCTGGCAGCAAGGCCGCGAACAGCCAGGATAGCAGTGGCGCGTCCGGCGGCCAGAACTCCAGCCAGGGTAGTGCGGGTCAGCAGGATCAGCCTCGCCATACCGCCCGCGACGCGGACGACGACAGTCCCTACCGCTCCTTGGCGCCTGTAGCCTCCAGAAGAAACTGGCAGCTCAGCGGCCTTAACATCACCGCGTAACGCAAGCCCCAAAAAGGATCAGACCATGAGCGGTTCGCTAACCTCCACGAGCACGTTGCTGACCGCAGCCGAAAAGGCCGCGCAAGCGAACAACGTCACGGCGAGCACCAGTGCTGCCACGGTCGATGCGGGCACGACCGCTTCGAGCGCGTTGTCATCCATAGCAGGCAACTTCAACTCGTTCCTGACCATGTTGACGACGCAGCTGCAGAACCAGGATCCCAGCACGCCGATGAGTTCCGACACCTTCACCAGCGAGCTCGCCACCTTCGCCGGCGTCCAGCAGCAGGTGAACACCAACACCAACCTGTCCACGCTGATCTCCCTCAACCAGGACAGCCAGGTGACCGCCGACACCAGCCTGGTCGGGGAGACGGCGAGCTTCACCGGGGCGCAGATCCCGTTGCAGTCGAGCAAAGGCAGCGTCGGCTTCACGACCACCAGCGCCGAACCGATCGCGATCGCGGTGACCAACGCATCGGGCAACGTGGTCCGCACCGTCCAGGAGACGTCCGCCGTCGGCAGCAACAGTTGGGCCTGGGATGGCAAGGACGACTCCGGCAACACAGTGGCCGACGGCACCTACGGCGTCGCGGTCGAGACCCAGGACACGTCGGGCAACACCAGCACGATACCCTTCAGTGCAACCGGAACGATCACCGGCATCTCCAAATCGCCCACAGGCGTCTCGCTGCAGATGGGCGCCACTTCCGTCGACATGACCGACGTCACCTCCATCGTCGCCGCCACTCCTGGCGCCACTCCTGCCGCTACTCCTGCCGCCCCCGCTTCCTGACGGTGGTCGGCAAAAACTGCCGGGTGGTTAACCTTTTCGAAAGGGGGTGAGGTCATGATGGGTCCGCGGTGTAGCCGCCGGTAGACACCCGGTCCACGGAAACGAGGTCATGACCCATCCCATCCCGCCGAAATCCCTGAGATCCTGCGCGTCATGAAGGCCTTCCTCGAAGGCCTGAAAGCGCTCGGCACGGCACGCCTGGCGACCATGGGCGCGGTTGCCCTCGGCATGCTGGCGATGCTCGCATTGCTCAGCCTGCATGGCGGCTCCACTCCGCACATGGCGTTGCTGTATGGCGACCTGGATATCCGTGAAGCCGGGCAGATCGCCGATGCGCTCGACAAGGCGCATATCCAGCACGAGCTCGGCGGCCAGGACGACCGCATCCTGGTGCCGGCCGATCAGGTGGCCTCCGCCCGCCTGCTGCTCGCCAAGACCGGCCTGCCGTCCGGCGGATCGGTCGGCTACGAGATCTTCGACCGTGGCGACAGCCTGACCGCGACCCAGTTCGAACAGACGATCAACCAGACCCGTGCGCTGGAAGGCGAGCTGACCCGGTCGATCCGGCTCATCAACGGCGTGCGCGGCGCGAGGGTGCATCTCGTGCTGCCGCATCGCGAACCGTTCGCCTCCGAGCAGCAGGCCGCGCAGGCCAGCGTGCTGCTCTCGATGTCCGGTGCCAGCCGTCTGGATCCGGAAGGCGTGCAGGCGGTACTGAACCTCGTCTCCGCCGCCGTGCCCGGGTTGAAGCCGCAGAACATCGCCATCATCGACAACCGCGGCAATGTGCTCGCTCGGGCCGGCCAGCCGGCGGGCTCGCTCGGTGCGGCCGGCAGCGTGGACGAGTTGCGTCAGGCGACCGAAGTGCGCCTGGCCCATGCGGTCGAGGAGATGCTGGAGCCGACCCTCGGCGTCGAGCATGTCCGGGCCGAGGCGGCCGTGACGATGGATGTCGGGCTGATCCACGAGACCCAGGAGACCTTTAACCCGGACCAGCAGGTGCTGCGTTCGACGCAGACGACGTCGGACAAGAACCGCAACACCGAGGCCGAACCCAACACCTCGGTGCAGAACAACCTGCCGAACGCAAACGCCGGGCAGACCCAGGCCGGCAGCCAGGACGACAAGCAGGAAGAGGTCAGCAACTACGAGATCGGCAAGACCGTCCGCACCGTCGTGCAGGATCAGCCACGCATCGCCAGGATCAGCCTGGCCGTGATGGTCGATGGCATCGTTACCCGCGGAGTTGATGGGCAACCCGTCTGGAAGGCGCGCAGCCAGGCGGACCTCGACCAGATCGCGACCCTGGTCAAGAGCGCGATCGGCTTCGACGCCAAGCGCGGCGATACCGTGAGCGTCGTCAGCATGCCGTTCACCGCACCTGGCGTGGACGAAGCCGCATCGGCACCCGTGGGTCTGTTCGGCGGGCTGCACCTCACGCGGGACGACGTCATGCATCTGGGACAGAGCGGCCTGCTCGGGATTTTCGTCCTGCTCTCCCTCCTGTTCGTGGTGCGCCCGATGGTCCTGCGCCTGACCGGGCCGGCGTCGGCGGGCGGCGGCGATGCCGATGGAGCGGCTGCCTCGGGCGTCGGCGGCCTGTCCTATGACGGCGTCCGGAATGTCGCGCTGAACGGGCCGCAGGCCAGCGGGATGGGTGTTGCCCTGCTCGGTCCTCCGGATGGCGAGGCGGCGGACGAGAGCATGATCAGCATCGCCAAGATCGATGGCAGGCTGCGTGCATCGTCGATCCGGCAGATCGTCGATCTGGTCGGCAAGCATCCCGAGGAAAGCCTGTCGATCCTGCGCGGCTGGCTCGGTCATGAGCAGGAGGCAGGCTGATGGCTGGCAAGACGATGACCACCACGATGTCCGGCGCCGAGAAGGCCGCCATCCTGATGCTGACGCTCGGCGAGGAGCAATGCTCCAAGCTGTTCGAGATGATGCATGAGGAGGAGATCAAGGAGATCTCCTTCGCGATGACCCGGCTTGGCCAGGTGCCCGCCGACGTGGTCGAGAAGCTCTGTGTCGATTTCTCGCAAAATCTCGGGTCCGCCGGCATGCTCGTCGGCAGCTACGACAGCACCGAGCGGCTGCTGCAGAAGAGCCTCACCCGTGAACGTGCCAGCCAGATCATGGAAGAAATCCGTGGTCCCGCCGGAAGGACCATGTGGGACAAGCTCGGCAACGTCAACGAGAGCGTGCTCGCCAACTATCTCAAGAATGAATACCCGCAGACCGTCGCGGTCGTGCTGAGCAAGGTGCGCCCCGATCACGCCGCACGCGTGCTCGGCTTGCTGCCGGACGGCTTCGCGATGGAAGTCATCATGCGCATGCTGCGCATGGAGAGCGTGCAGCGCGATGTGCTGGAAAGCGTCGAGAAGACATTGCGTTCGGAGTTCATGTCGAACCTGGCGCGAAGCACCCGTCGCGACAGTCACGAACTGGTCGCCGAGATCTTCAACAATCTGGACCGGCAGGTGGAGGGCCGCTTCATGTCGGCGCTGGAGGACCGCAACCGGGAAGCGGCCGAGAAGGTCAAGTCGTTGATGTTCACCTTCGACGACCTGGGGCGCCTGCCGGCGGATGCCATCCAGAAACTCATGCGCGTGGTGGAAAAGAGCAAGCTGCCGGTGGCGCTCAAGGGCGCATCCGAGCAGATCCGCAACCTGTTCCTATCCACCCTCTCCGAACGCGCCGGCAAACTGCTGCGCGACGATATCGCGCAGTTGGGCCCGATCCGCCTGCGCGACGTGGACGAGGCGCAGAGTCAGATCGTCAGTCTCGCCAAGGACCTCGCGCAACAGGGCGAGATCGAGATCAACGACCACAAGGACGAGCAGATGGTGCTCTGAGATGATGCGTAGCCATACTGTTCCGCGTGCGATCTCCGGTATTCTCTATGCCGAGGATTTCGATGAGCCGCTGCTCCCGCCAGTGCGCATGCCGTCGGCTGTCCTGATCGAGCCGGAGGTCGTGGCACCGAGTTTCAGCCTTGACGAGCTGCGTGCGGCAACCGAGCAGGCGCATGAGGAGGGGATGGAATGCGCGCGGCACGCGGCGGAGCAGTCTTCGGCGGCACGGCACGCCGTGGTGCTGGCGGCCCTGGCTGAGCAGCTCACTGCCACGCAGAAGCAGGCGGCGGAGATGGTCGAGCAGGCCCTGGATGCCGTCACCTGCACAACTCTTTCCCTGCTTGCGGTAGCACTTCCGGCCTTGTGCGCCAGCCACGCGGAAGGGGAATTGCGTGCCCTGCTGCATCGCGTTCTGCCACCGATGCGCCAGGTGCCGGAGTTGCAGATCCGGGTGCATCCCGACTTGCGCGAGGCGATGGAGGACGAGACCCGCACTATGCTGGAAGGCTCCGGAACCCGGGTGACGTGGATCAATTCGGCCAAGCTGGCGCCGGGAGACATCGCGATCGCGTGGCAGAATGGCGGCGCGCTGCGCGACACCGGCGCCACCTGCGTGGCCATACGCGATGCGGTGCTGGCCCTGCTCGGCCCGGAGCCATCGCCCGCCTCTATGCCCAGAAATATGCCCAGAGATATGATTGGAGCCCCATGATGGCCAATGAACTCGATCTGACCGAACTCTCGGAGGTACCGCCGGGACAGGAAATTCCGAACGCGCGCAACGCGCATGATCTGGGCGCGGTCTACGACATTCCCGTCACGGTCAGCGCCGTGCTCGGCAAGGCGACCATGCAGGTCAGCCAGCTCCTGAAGCTCGGACGAGGTGCCGTGGTGGAGCTCGATCGCAAGATCGGCGAAGCCATCGACATCTACGTCAACAACAGGCTGGTTGCGCGAGGCGAGGTCGTGATGGTCGGGGAGAACCGGCTCGGGGTGACCATGACCGAGATCGTCAAGGCGGATCGGGGCATCTGACATGCGCGTCCTGGTCATCGGATCGCTGGCGGGAGAGCTCGGCCGCGCGGCTGCCATTGCGGTGGCGCGCGGCGTCCGTCTCGACCAGGCGGACGACGTGGCCGCCGGCATGGGGCGTCTGCGCCAGGATGCCGCGGTCAATCTCGTCCTGTGCGAGATCGGCCAGGACATCGGCTTTCTGGTGCAGTCGCTGGCCCATGAGCGGATCGCGGTGCCGGTGATCGCCTGCGGTCTCGAGACCGATCCGGAAGCGGCGTTGCGCGCGGTGCGTGACGGGGCTCAGGACTTCCTGCCGTTGCCGCCGGATCCGGAGCTGATCGCCGCAATCCTGGAGGCGGCGTCGGGTGAGACCCATGCGGTGATCGCGCGCGATCCGGCGATGCTGGCTGCCGTCCGGCGTGCCGAACAGGTCGCCCGCGCGACCGCATCGGTGCTGATCACCGGCGAATCCGGCACCGGCAAGGAGGTCATGGCGCGGCATATCCATCGCCGGTCGCCACGCGCGCACGGACCGTTCGTCGCCCTCAACTGTGCCGCGATCCCGGAACATCTGCTGGAGTCCGAGCTGTTCGGACATGAGAAGGGCGCCTTCAGCGGTGCGGCCGCGCGCCGGATCGGGAAATTCGAGGCCGCACACGGCGGCACCCTGCTGCTCGACGAGATCAGCGAGATGGACGTGCGCCTGCAGGCCAAGCTGCTGCGGGCGATCCAGGAGCGCGAGATCGACCGTCTCGGCGGCACCTCCCCGGTACGCGTGGATGTGCGCATCCTGGCCACCAGCAATCGCGATCTGGCGGCGGAAGCCGCGGCCGGCCGGTTTCGAGCCGATCTTTTCTTCCGGCTCAACGTGATCAACCTGGTGCTGCCGCCGCTTCGTGCGCGCCCGGCCGACATTCCCGTGCTCGCGGCGCATTATGCCCGGCACTATAGCGAGGCGAATGGGGTTGCGCCGCGACGCCTCAGCGAGGACGCCATCGTCAGCCTGGTCCGGCATGACTGGCCGGGCAACGTGCGCGAGCTCGAGAACCTGATGCATCGCGCGGTGCTGCTGGCCGAAGGTTCCGAGATCGATGCCGCGATCCTCGACCTGCCGCGCGTCCATGATCCGGCCAAGGAGGCGGCACGTGATTCTGGGCG
>CAXSEE010000186.1:0-8492 GCA_964235615.1 uncultured Acetobacteraceae bacterium
AGAGAGCGGGAAGTGCGTCGGTGTCGGCTCAGGCCGCAGCTTGAACGCTGCAAGCCGCTTCGCATCAAGAAGCTCGGGTCCGGCAAACCCGTAGATGTCCCTTTTCCATGCAAGCGCGAACTTCTTCCAGCGGTAGAGCAGCGCCAGGATTTGCCGTTTTCGGGTTTGTGGAAAGGCTACACCGGTCCACTGGTGGATCATCATGATGACGCCGAACTCGCCGCCAAGCCCGATCGAACCGACGTAGGTGTCTTCGAGGCGGGACGACTGTAGCCCAGTTGGCGCAACGGCCTGCATTGAGCCCCACAAGGACGGAAAAGGATTTCATCGACCGAGATCTCCTCATCCACCGGTTCGAAGACCGACTTTCCGACAACGTGTAGAAATGGCTGACCAGGAGCCTTCGTATCTGCCCGAGCATCCCGCAGGAACAGGCAAGCCACGAGGCACCCCATCATCACCGTTGAAACCTTCCCCATGACGGCATGCCCGATATATGTTCCGGATAAGTTACGACTTTCACTGGTTCCGGAATATCCTGGAAGCAGTCGTTCTAACAAAAATCAAGGAAAAATATAAAGAGATCGTGATTGCCTGAAGCCAGTCAGGTCAGCGACAAGGCTCCACGCGGGCATAACACGCGGCGGAAGGTAAATTCATCGGCACCTTATGAAACCAATATATCGAGTTTGATGCTCTACGAGGGTCGATAACTGGAAGCTGTCATCATGGATTCGAACACACTTCTATGGATCACGACGATCGTCATGCTTCTTGGCGGTCTCGCGATATTTGCCAAGGGCAAGCGCCGCACGTCCTCCGAGGGACTGCATACGGTGCTGCATGGTACGATCTGCATCATCGCCGCCTGCTCCTACTTCGCCATGGCGACGGGCCAGGGCCTTGTCCTGCTGCCCACGGTTGCTTCGGGCGGAACCCGGATCTTCTATTACGCCCGCTATGTCGATTGGACCTTCACCACGCCGCTGCTGCTGATCTCGCTGGCTATGACCGCCATGCATTCCGGTCCCAAGCGTTCCAGCCTGATCGCCGGAGCCGTCATCGCCGACCTGTTGATGATCGTGGCCGCATTCGCCTTCGGCGCTTCCGAAGTGGGCTGGATGAAGTGGACCTGGTTCCTCATCTCCTGCGTGGCGTTCCTGGGCGTCTACTATGTCATCTGGGTGTCTCAGTTGGAGGCGAACGGGTCGGAGCGGGATGACATCCGTTCGAGCTACCGGCGCAATGCGATGGTCCTGTCGGCGCTCTGGTTGGTCTATCCGTTCATCCTCGCCGTCTCCAACGATGGCCTGAACATCGTCAGCGATTCCTTCGGCGTGCTGGTCATTGCTATAATCGACGTGCTGTCGAAGGTCGCCTACGGCTTGATGACAACGTCGTCGGATGAGAAGGCCACGGATCGTGATCTGGCCGAAAACGGCAGGGTCGGATCCATGGCAGCTGCTGACTGAGGTCATGGAACTGGCTGCACTCCCTGCTGTCCCGGCTCGGTTGCAGCCACTCCAGCGCGTCCATGTCGTGGGCTGTCCGCTTCTGCTGGCGGGATTGGCCCTGGCGCTGACGGCGTTGCTGCCATGGCGCGCCGGTGTGGTCAGCGCGCTCGTCATGGTCATCGTGCTCGGCGTCCCGCATGGCGCGCTGGATGGCGAAGTCGCCAGATCCGTATTGCGGCCTCGCTTCGGCCGGCTCTGGTTCATGGTTTTCTCGGTGCCCTATCTTTGCCTCTCCGCCTGCGTGCTGGTGGCGTGGCATCTGGCTCCGATCTGGACCCTGGCGGCTTTTCTTGCGGCCTCGGTCTGGCACTTCGGCCTGGAGGACGCGGCGCCGGGCGACCCGATCGAAGTCCTGGTTCGAGGAGGCCTGCCCGTTGCGTTGCCACTGCTTCTGCATCCGGCGGCAACCCTCTTCGTATTTGCCTCCATCGCCGGAGTGTCGATCCACTCGATACCGGATTGGCTGCATGCAGCCAGCCTATGCTGGCTCGTATCGGCTTGCATCTGGGTCGCGCTGGTAATCACCCGAGGTGGCTGGCACCGTCTTCGCGTGCCGGCCCTGCTCGGCTGCGTCTACCTGGCGCTGCCACCGCTGACGGCATTTGCAGTCTACTTCGTCTGCCTGCATGCGCCCGCCCACACGACGGCGCTGATCAACAACCCGCGGCGGGCGCCTCGTGTCCGTGACGGTCGCAGCGCAATCCTGCTGGCGCTGCCGGTCACCGGATTGACCCTGTTGATCGGGGTCGCCCTATGGCCGTTCTACTCGGGCGAAGTCTCTGTTCGGCTGATCTCGGTGACGCTTCAGATCCTGGCCGCACTTACCCTTCCTCACATGCTGCTGGATGCCTGGCTGACGCATCGCGAGTCACTCCCTGCCTCTTTCAAGGCAAAATCCGCCTAAGCCGCTTGACTCATGGTCCTCGTCTTCGTAGGTTCCGCGCCCTCGGCTGACCTTGATTTCGGGTCGTATGGCAGCCGTCGAATGCAGCACCGATAGCGTGCGGCGCCGCTCCTTCTACCGGGAGCTCAGGCCGAACGTATCAGGACCGCCGCACGGAAGGGCCAGCCCTCCGAGTGCGGTCTTTTGCTGTGATTGATGGCGATCGACGATCCGGACGCAAGAGCAGCCAAAGCAGATGAGGATTGGGACAGAGGCGTATGCCGACCATCAACCAGCTGATCGCCAAGGGCCGCCAGCCCGCCGCCAAGCGCAACAAGGTACCGGCCCTGCAAGGCTGCCCGCAGAAGCGCGGCGTGTGCACGCGCGTCTATACGACCACGCCGAAAAAGCCGAACTCGGCGCTTCGCAAGGTCGCCAAGGTGCGCCTGACGAACGGCTATGAGGTCGTCAGCTACATCCCTGGCGAGGGTCACAACCTGCAGGAGCACAGCGTCGTGCTGATCCGCGGCGGGCGCGTGAAGGATCTTCCAGGCGTACGCTACCACATCCTGCGCGGCGTGCTCGACACGCAGGGCATCGCCAAGCGTCGCAAGCGCCGTTCGCTCTACGGCGCCAAGCGGCCCAAGTAAGAGGATATCAGCCGATGAGTCGCCGCCGTCGCGCCGTCAAGCGCGAGATCCTGCCAGATCCCAAGTTCGGAGACGTCGTCATCACGCGCTTCATGAATGCGCTGATGTATGACGGCAAGAAGTCCACCGCCGAAGGCATCGTCTACGGCGCCATGGAGTCCATGCGTCGCCGCGGTGGCGCTGCCGCCGATCCGGTGCGCATGTTCCATGAGGCGCTGGACAATGTGAAGCCGGCCGTGGAGGTGCGTTCCCGCCGCGTCGGCGGTGCCACCTACCAGGTGCCGGTCGAAGTCCGCATCGAGCGGCGCCAGGCCTTGGCGATCCGCTGGCTGATCGACAGCTCGCGCAAGCGGGGCGAGCATACGATGCAGGAGCGGCTGTCCAACGAGTTGTTGGATGCCGTCAATAATCGCGGTTCCGCGGTGAAGAAGCGCGAAGACACGCACCGGATGGCGGAGGCCAACAAGGCCTTCAGTCATTATCGCTGGTAGATCTGGACCGCTGGTAGGTCAGGCAATCACTTTCAACCGAGCACCTGGCGACAGGCGGCGGGTACGGAGAGACGACGATGGGTAAGGCGAAATTCGAGCGGAACAAGCCGCACTGCAATATCGGCACGATCGGCCATGTCGATCATGGCAAGACCTCGCTGACCGCGGCGATCACCAAGGTCCTGGCCAAGGCCGGCGGCGCGGTCTACACGGCCTACGATCAGATCGACAAGGCACCGGAGGAACGCGCCCGCGGCATCACCATCTCGACCGCGCATGTCGAGTATGAGACCAAGGCCCGCCATTATGCCCATGTCGATTGCCCCGGCCACGCCGACTATGTGAAGAACATGATCACCGGCGCCGCGCAGATGGACGGCGCGATCCTGGTGGTGTCCGCCGCCGATGGCCCGATGCCGCAGACGCGCGAGCATATCCTGCTCGCCCGTCAGGTCGGCGTGCCGGCGCTGGTGGTGTATCTGAACAAGGTCGACCAGGTCGACGACCCCGAGCTGCTGGAGCTCGTGGAGATGGAAGTGCGC
The DNA here is from genome assembly GCA_964235615.1 of uncultured Acetobacteraceae bacterium. GTDB lineage: Bacteria > Pseudomonadota > Alphaproteobacteria > Acetobacterales > Acetobacteraceae > Lichenicoccus. The sequence continues at coordinate 4,081 of CAXSEE010000186.1, forward strand.
GAGTTGCTTTCGTCCTACCAGTTCCCCGGCGACGATATTCCGGTGATCAAGGGATCGGCTCTGGTGACGCTGGAAAACGGCGACGTTGCTCTCGGCGAGAACTCGGTGCTCGAGCTGATGGCGGCTGTCGACAGCTACATCCCGCAGCCGGACCGCCCGATCGACCGCCCGTTCCTGATGCCGATCGAGGACGTGTTCTCGATCTCCGGCCGTGGCACGGTGGTAACTGGTCGCGTCGAGCGCGGCATCGTCAATGTCGGTGACGAGATCGAGATCGTCGGCCTGAAAAATACCGTCAAGACGATCGTCACCGGCGTCGAGATGTTCCGCAAGCTGCTGGATCGTGGCCAGGCAGGCGACAACATCGGCGCTCTGCTGCGCGGCACCAAGCGTGAGGATGTCGAGCGCGGCCAGGTGCTGGCCAAGCCCGGCTCGATCACCCCGCATACCAAGTTCAAGGCGGAAGCCTACATCCTGACGAAGGAAGAGGGTGGCCGTCACACGCCGTTCTTCACCAACTACCGTCCGCAGTTCTACTTCCGCACGACCGACGTGACGGGTGTGGTGCAGCTGCCGGAAGGCACCGAGATGGTGATGCCGGGCGACAACGTGTCGATGGATGTCGAGCTGATCGCGCCGATCGCCATGGACGAGGGCCTTCGCTTCGCGATCCGCGAGGGTGGCCGGACTGTCGGCGCCGGCGTGGTGGCTTCGATCACAGCTTGAAGCTGTCCCGCTGATAGTCCCCCGAACCTGAGTTGGATTGACTGAACGATGGATAACCAGAACATCCGTATTCGCCTGAAGGCGTACGATCACCGCGTGCTGGACAACAGCACCAAGGAGATCGTGAACACCGCAAAGCGTACGGGTGCCCGGGTTCGGGGTCCCATCCCGTTGCCGACCCATATCGAGCGGTTCACGGTGAATCGCTCGCCCCACGTGGACAAGAAAAGCCGCGAGCAGTTCGAGATCCGAACCCATCGCCGGCTGCTCGATATCGTCGAGCCAACGCCGCAAACCGTGGATGCCCTGATGAAGCTCGACCTCGCCGCCGGCGTGGACGTCGAGATCAAACTCTAAGGCCCCCCGAGCTTTAAGGCAGCAGACGATGCGCACCGGATTGATCGTAAAGAAGCTGGGCATGTCCCGGATATTCAAGGATGACGGCACGCACGTGCCGGTCACTGTCCTGCATTTGGATGCATTGCAGGTGGTGGATGTCCGCACCAAGGAGCGAGATGGCTATGCCGCTCTGCAGTTGGGCAGCGGCACGGCCAAGGTGAAGAATGTCAGCCAACCGAACCGCGGACATTTTGCCCGCGCCAAGGTCGAGCCAAAGAAGAAGCTGCTGGAGTTCCGGGTGTCGGAAGACGCGGTGCTGGAAGCGGGGGCAACCCTGTCGGCCGCGCATTTCGTGGTCGGTCAGAAGGTCGATGTCACAGGCACCAGCAAAGGCAAGGGCTTCGCCGGCGGCATGAAGCGCTGGAACTTCTCCGGTCTCGAAGCCAGCCACGGCGTCTCGGTCAGCCATCGTTCGCTGGGTTCGACGGGCAACCGCCAGGACCCTGGCAAGACCTTCAAGAACAAGAAGATGGCGGGTCATCTCGGGGACGAGCGGGTGACCGTTCTTAACCTCGAAGTCGCTCTGGTCGACATCGAGAAGAACCTGCTGATGATCCGCGGCGCGATCCCGGGCAGCAAGAACGGCTACGTCATGGTTCGCGACGCGGTCAAGAAGGCGCGTCATGCGGACGCGCCGTATCCGGCTGGTCTGATCGGCTCTGCACCGGTCGGTGCGGCTGACGACGCACCTGCGGCCGGCTGAGGAAGAGGGCAATGGACTTCGAAATCACCACCCTCGACAACGGCAGCGCCGGCACGATCGGCCTGCCCGACGAGATCTTCAAGATCACCCCGCGCCGCGACATCATGGCGCGCGTGGTGCTGTGGCAACTCGCCAAGCGCCGTGCCGGCACCCACAAGGTGAAGGGCATGGGCGAGGTCTCGGGCACGACCAAGAAGCCCTACAAGCAGAAGGGCACCGGCAACGCGCGCCAGGGCAGCCTGCGCTCGCCGCAGTTCCGCACCGGTGGCGCCGTGCACGGCCCGGTAGTACGCAGCCACGCCTATGACCTGCCCAAGAAGGTGCGCCGCCTGGGCCTGATGTCGGCGCTGTCGCAGAAGCTCGCGGAGGGCCGCCTGGTGGTTCTCGACGAGGCCAGCGGCACGGCGAAGACGGCGGACCTGGCGAAGAAGCTCAAGGTGCTGGGCTGGACATCGGTGCTGATCGTCGACGGCGTCGTAAATGACAACTTCCTGCTGTCGCTGCGCAACCTGCCGAAGATCGACGTGCTGCCGGGCATCGGCGCCAACGTCTACGACATTCTGAACCATGACATGCTGGCGATCACGCGAGCCGGGGTCGAGAGCCTGAAGGAGCGCCTGGCATGACCAACATCCTGGCGATCCGCCGCAAGGCCGCCAATCTTTCCAGAGAGGCGATGTTCGATATCGTCCGTGCCCCGGTGATCACCGAGAAGGCGACGGCGCTGTCGGAAAAGAACCAGGTCGTGTTCCGGGTCTCGATGTCGGCCTCCAAGCCGCAGATCAAGGCTGCGGTCGAGGGGCTGTTCAAGGTGAAGGTCATGGGTGTCAACACGCTGGTCCAGAAGGGCAAGACCAAGCGCTTCCGCGGCCGTCCCGGTGTCCGCTCCGACATGAAGAAGGCGTATGTGCAGCTCGCGGAAGGACAGTCGATCGATTTGTCCGCCCGATTGGCCTGACGCAGGATAGCAACCGATGGCAATGAAGCATTTCAACCCCGTCACTCCCAGCCTGCGCGGAACGGTCCTGATCGACCGCAGCGAGTTGTGGAAGGGCAAGCCGGTCAAGACCCTCACCGAGGGCAAGAACCACACCGGTGGGCGCAACAACAATGGCCGCACGACGTCGCGCTTCCGGGGCGGCGGTCATAAGCAGACCTATCGTTTCGTCGACTTCAAGCGTCGCAAGTTCGATGTCGCCGGGACCATCGAGCGTCTGGAGTACGACCCGAACCGTACCGCCTTCATCGCCTTGGTGAAGTATGCCGACAACGAGCTCGCCTATATCCTGGCACCGCAACGGTTGAAGGTCGGCGATGCGGTGGTGGCCGGCGCGCGCGTCGACATCAAGCCTGGCAACGCGATGCCGCTGTCGGCAATCCCGGTTGGCACCATCATCCACAACGTCGAGCTCAAGGCCGGTGCCGGCGGCAAGATGGCACGTTCGGCCGGCACCTACGCTCAGCTTGTCGGCAAGGACTCCGGCTACGCGCAGATCAAGCTGCAATCCGGCGAATTACGGGTCGTGCGCTCCGAGTGCATGGCGACCGTCGGCGCGGTGTCGAACCCCGACAACATGAACCAGTCCATCGGCAAGGCTGGACGTTCACGCTGGCTGGGCCGCCGTCCGCATCAGCGCGGCGTGGTGATGAACCCGGTCGACCATCCGCACGGTGGTGGCGAGGGCCGCACCTCGGGCGGTCGTCATCCGGTCACGCCATGGGGCAAGCCGACCAAGGGCTACAAGACGCGCGTCAACAAGCGCACCGACAGCCTGATCATCCGTCGCCGCAAGACCGGCAAGTAAGGGGCAAAGAGATGGCGCGTTCCGTCTGGAAGGGCCCGTTCGTGGACGGGTATCTGCTGAACAAGGCCGATGCATCGCGCTCGTCGGGGCGCAACGAGGTGATCAAGATCTGGTCGCGTCGCTCGACGATCCTGCCGAACTTCGTTGGTCTGACCTTCGGTGTCTATAACGGGCACAAGTTCCTGCCGGTGCAGGTCAACGAGAACATGGTCGGACACAAGTTCGGCGAATTCTCGCCGACGCGCACCTTCACGGGGCATTCGTCCGACAAGAAGGCAAGGCGCGGTTGACATGAGCAAGCCCAAGCATCCTCGCACCCTGGCAGAAACCGAAGCCCAGGCTGTCACGCGCAACATCCGCATCAGCCCGCGCAAGCTCAACCTCGTCGCTGGCCTGATCCGCAACAAGCCGGTATCCCAGGCCGTCGCCACGCTGACCTTCAGCAAGCGTCGCATCGCGTTGCAGGTGAAGAAGACGCTGCAGAGCGCGATCGCCAACGCCGAGAACAACCATCAGCTCGATGTCGACCAGCTCGTCGTGGTCCATGCCGAGGTCGGCAAGTCGATCGTGATGCGCCGCTTCCACGCGCGCGGCCGTGGCCGATCGGCGCAGATCGAGAAATTCTTCAGCCATCTGAAGATCGTCGTTGCCGAGCGGGCGCCGGTTCCCGCTCCAGCGAGAGCGCCGGCACCAGAGCCAGAACAGAAGGCGGCCTGAACCATGGGTCACAAGGTCAATCCGATCGGGCTTCGTCTCGGCATCAACCGCACCTGGGACAG
>CAXSEE010000187.1:0-8353 GCA_964235615.1 uncultured Acetobacteraceae bacterium
AGCACGTGGGTGGTAAGGCGTCCGGCTTGGTTCATGGTCTTCCTGGCACGGCATGTCCAATATCGTTAACTGGCATCGTTATAATAACACTATCGGCTTCAACTAAGAGAACATAACAAGAACAGACATCGTCGAGTTCCACCAACTATCTCAGGCTTCCCTCGAAGTTCCTGGGTGGTGTCTTGCAAGTGGACCCAGGTTGATCATTGCGGTAAAGCTGGAGCCTGCCTATTTTTAGGTCGTGCAAGCCGATAGCGATCCATGCCCGCATGGAGAATGCACGATCGAATAGTTGAAGGGTCAGCGATGTCCGCGTCCAAGTCCGCCGCCCAGCCGCATCATGATGCCCTGTCCGAGCGCATGAATTTCGAGCTCGACGAAGGCACGACGGACATGGTGCGCAGGCTGGCCGATATTCTTGGCATACGGGCGATCGACGTCATCGCCAAGGCGATCGCCAACGAGGCTTTCATCGTCTCGGAAACCAGGAACGGCCGGCATTTCCAGCTGCGTGACAACAACAAGGTAGCTCCGGTGAAGTTCGTCTGAACGGCTAGAGGGTGGCCGAGGAGGATTTCTACCGGCGGCCCGTTGTCGTCGTCGGCGGGTCGGACGAGGGGATAACACCCGCGACGGCAAGAGCGAACGCCTTCGAGCATGTTCCCCCGCCGGAGCGGTTCAATGCGGTCAAGGCGCGCGAGACCATGCGCGGCCGGCTGGCGCTCGGTATCCTGATCGTCGTCGGCGTCGAGATCCTGTTGTTCTTCGCGCTCGCCTTCCTGCACGTCCAGCCGGTGCAGGACATCAAGGAACTCGGCCTGCTGCTGTTCACCCCCACCATCGGGGTACTTGGCACCGTGCTCGGTTTCTACTTCGGCGTGGACAAGGCAACCCGCTCCGACCGGGAGTAGGCAGCCGCCGATGTCCCTGATGCAGACACTCATGGACCGCCTGGACGCGTTGACGCGATGCACCGACGGGGGCACCGAACTCACCCGGCTCTATCTCTCGCCGGCCCATGCCGACGCGGTCGGACTGGTGCGCGGCTGGATGCGGGCGGCCGGCCTCGCGACGCGGCTGGATGCGGCGGCAACCCTGATCGGCCGCCTGGAAGGGCCGCCGGGTTGCGGCACGCTGCTGATCGGCTCGCATATCGACACGGTGCGCAATGCCGGCCGCCATGACGGCAATCTGGGTGTCCTGGCCGGGCTTTCCGCGCTGGAACGGCTCCGCGACGAGGGAGTGCGGCTGCCTTACGCGGTCGAGCTGCTGGCCTTCGGCGACGAGGAGGGGGTGCGGTTCCCGGTCACCATGACCGGTTCGCGTGCCTGCGCCGGCACGCTGGACATCGAGCGCCAGCTGGCGGCCCGGGATGCGGAGGGATGCTCCATGCGCGAGGCCCTGGAAGCCTTCGGTTGCGATCCCGCCAGGCTGGATGAAGCGGCCTACGACCCGGCGGGGGTGATCGGCTACATCGAGCTGCATATCGAGCAGGGGCCGGTGCTGGAGCAGGCCGGGCTCGCGATCGGGATCGTCAGCGCGATCAACGGCGCCAGCCGCTTCGTCGTGACGGTGACGGGGATGGCCGGTCACGCCGGCACGGTGCCGATGAGTGCGAGGCGCGATGCGCTGGCGGCGGCGTGCGAGATGGTGGTGGCGGTGCGCGAGGCCGGACGGTCACGACCGGGAGTAACCGCGACCGTGGGCCAGATCGAAGCAAGGCCAGGGGCAGTCAACGTCATCCCCGGCTGGGCCGAGTTCAGTCTCGATGTGCGGGCGCCGGAAGATGCGCGGCGGACGCGGACGGTAGCGGACATCACCTCCGCCATCGACGTCATCGCGCAGGCGCATGGGGTGGAATACAGCCTGTGCGCGGGCTTCTCGGCCGCGGCGGCACCCTGCACGCCGGCATTGCAGGACCGGCTGGAGACCGCGGCGCGGGAATTGGGGATCGCCACCATGCGCCTGCCCAGCGGCGCCGGCCATGACGCGATGAGCATGGCGTCCCTATGCCCGATCGCCATGCTGTTCGTGCGCTGCCTGGGCGGGATCAGCCATCATCCCGCGGAGTCGATCACCGCGGACGATGCCGGGCAGGCGGTCGATGTGCTGGTGCGGACGCTGCGTGATTTAGGGTCTGGGGCCTAGGCCCCGTCGTGCGCAGGTGCGTGCTTCGCACGAGGTTCGCAAGTGCGTGCTTCGCACGAGGTTCGCAAGTGCGTGCTTCGCACGAGGTTCGCAAGTGCGTGCTTCGCACGACGGGTCAAGGGCAACGCCCTTGCCTCACTCGCCGCCTTCGAGGCCCCAGAACATAACCCAGGTCTGGAAGTCGTCGGTGAAATTCTCGAACCGGTGCATCGCACCCGCCTCGACGAAAATCACGTCCTGCGGCGCGAAGGGCAGGCGCTCGTTGTTCTTGACGATGTAGCCGCTGCCGCTGATGACGATGTAGAGCTCATCCTGCCGATGCGGCCCCTGGATGTCCTCGCCGGTCGGGGCATACAGCCCGACCTTCATGCTTCCGTGCCGCAATGCATAGTGGAAGCGGAACTGGTCCGGATCGTCCGGAAGTCGGGACTGGGCCTCGGCCAGCGAAAACTTCCAGTCAGGGGTCATCGACGCATACGCTCCACCAGAGCCTTATGACCCTGACGCTCGGCGAGCGAGAGCGCGCTGTTGCCCTCGCCGTCACGAAGTTTTGGATCCGCACCGCGCTCGACAAGGTACGACACCATCTGCTCGCGCCCGAACATGACGGCGAACATCAGCGGCGTGCGACCGACATTGTTGGGCTGGTCCACCGCGGCACCTGCCTCGATGAGCAGATGGGCGATCGCCAGGTCGCCCTTGAAGGCGACACCGCCGAGGGCCGTGCTGCCCTTGACATCGCGGCTGTCCACCAGGGCACCACGCTTGAGCAGCAGGGCCGTGGCCTCCTCGTGACCATTATAGGAGGCGAGGATCAGCGGGGTGTAGCCGTGCAGGTTGGTGCGGTTGGCGTCCGCGCCCGCGTCGAGGAACGCCTCCAGCAGGTCGGTCTGCCCGTCACGCGCGGCACCGAAGAACAAAGCCTCGACCTGCTCGTGGGTGAAGCTGGCAGGAGGGGGCGGGATCGGAATTTGCTCGATAGGCGAATGCGTCTCGGTCATGGCGGCCAGCTCCCTGGTCTGCCAGTTCTCTGACCTGGCAATTGCCGGAAGCGTCAAGCATATCCCGTCGATCAGCTCCTGACCAGTACGGCCACGGGAAGCAGGTCGAACAGCTTGGCCAACGCCACGTCCTCGCCACCGGCGACCGTCTGGCTGCTGAACAGGTCGCGCCAGCTTCCGTCCGGGATGGTGACGGCAGAGTCATTCCAGTCCGGATCAGCCTCACGCAGCCCGGGATAAAGTGCCACGAGAACGATGACCTGTGCATCGCCGCCGCCGCGAACGAAACCGAGCGCCCGCGCCGCTTTCTCGCCCGTGATGGTCAGAGGCTCGTAGCCACCTTCGGCGAACAGCCCCGGATGAGCGGCGCGCAGCTGCAGCAGCATCGTCACCACCGCCAGCTTGATCCGGCCGTCGGACCAGCTCGCCAGCAGATCGCGCAGGGTGGCGGCAGGATCACGCTCCAGGGCCGGTTGCAGGGCTTCCAGCGCCTGGGTGCGGGTTTCATAATCGACCGGACGACGATTGTCGGGATCGACCAGGCTCAGGTCCCACATCTCGCTGCCCTGGTAGATGTCCGGCATGCCCGGGACGGTGAGCTTGAGCACCGCCTGGATCAGGCTGTTCTGCACGCCGAGCCGCGCTACCCGGTGGGCGAACGGCAGGAAGCTGGCGAGGAACCCGGCGCGGCTGGAGTCCAATGCCGCCTTCGCGAGGGACTGCATCGCCTCCTCATAGGCGGTGTCGGGCGTCGACCAGTTGGAGTGGAACTTGCTCTCGCGCATCGACTTCTCGAGCGTCGCCTTGATACGCTCGCCGTATGATTCGAGACCGGCGGCATCGGGATTCTCGAGCAGCTCGACCGGCCAGGAGCCGACCAGAAGCTGATAGAGCAGATACTCGTCGTTGCGGTCCGGCGGCGCATTATTCTCGATCTCGCCGCGCCGGGCGCGCACCAGGCGGCTCCAGCCTTGCACCTGACGAGCCCACTCCTCCGGCATGTCCGCCAGCACGGCCAGACGGGCGCGGGTATCCTCGCCGCGCTTGGTATCGTGGGTGGAGGTGGCCAGCATGGCGCCTGGCCAGCGCTTCGCCCGCTGGGCGTTGGCCTTGTGGAAGGCGCTGGCGGTGATGCCGAACCGCTCGGGTTCGCCGCCCACCTCGTTCAGGGCAATGAACCGGTTGTAACGGTAGAAGGCAGTGTCCTCCAGGCCTTTGGCCATCACCGGGCCGCTGTACTGCTGCAACTTCATCGCCAGGCGCAGCACGCTGGTGCGGTTGAAGCCGCTTTTTGGCTTGGCGGTCAGACGGCCGGACAGCAGGTCGTGCAGGAAGTCGAACACCGACGGGTCGATGACCGGGTCGTGCCGGCGTGCCTGCGTGAAGGCCCAGGCGAGATCGCGCCGGTCGGCGCTGTCCTGATCGGAGTCGAACTCGATATAGGTGCGATAGACCGGGAAGCAGGCGACGATCTGCTTGATCGCCCGCTGCAGCACGGTCTTGGTGAAATCCTGCGTCATCGGGTTCTGCCGCGCGACGCGTCCGGCGTCGCGGCCGAGCGCGTTCAGCTCGCTGGCCATCTCGTTTTCCATGATGCGTATCTTGCAGTCATAGACGATGGTGGAGAATTCCGCGCGCAGTCCGGTGAAGTCCTGGTAGGTCGCGGTAAAGCTTTCCTCGCTGGCCGGGTTGACCAGCACGCCGAGCACCAGGTTGGTGAAGTCGTAGCCGGTGGTGCCCTCGACCTGCCAATCGTCGCGGAGAGACTCGTGCGCCGCCAGTATCTTCTCGACAACCAGATAGAACGGCTTCGTGGACCCGGCGCGCAGGTTGTCGATATAGGCCTTGGGGTCGAGCAGTCCGTCGATATGGTCGATACGCAGGCCGTCCAGCGTGCCGTCCTCGATCATCGGCAGGATGCGGGCGTGGGCATGGCGGAACACCGCCGGCAACTCCATGCGCATGCCGGCCAGATCGTTGATATTGAAGAACCGGCGGTAGTTGATGTCGTCGCCGGCGACGCGAAAGTCCGCGACCCGCCAGGACTGAAGCTGGATCAGGCCGTCGAGCGCGCGCCAGTCCTGGTTCAGGGTGGCAATGCTTTGGTCGAGCGCCTCGCGAGCCGCAGGATTGGTGCGGACGCACTCGGCGAGCTCTGCCTTCAAGGCATTGGCGCGCTCCGCGATGTCCGGATGCCACTGCGCGATGTCGGAGAAGAAGTCGGACAGCCGGTCGAGCCCGGCATCGTCGTGACCGAGGATGGCGCCGTAATGCAGCGGGCAGATCGGCAGCTTGTGGGTGTCGTAGGCCCAGACCGCGAGACTGCCCTGGTCCTCGTCGAACTTGACCTGGAGGTTGCCGTTCTTGAGCTCGACGCCATACTGGCTGCCGAGCACGGGCGCCAGCAGCTTGTTCTTGAGATAGCCGCGGTCCGGTTCCCAATCGATGTCGAACCAGCCGGCATGATCGGATTGCGGACCCCACTCCAGCACGTCGAGCCAGAGCGGGTTGTCCGAGCCGCCAACGCCCATGTGGTTGGGCACGAAGTCCAGGATCTGGCCAAGACCATGCTTGGTGAAGGCCGTGACCATCGCCTGGAAGTCATCCTCGGTGCCCAGCTCCGGATTGAGCGCCAGATGGTCGGTGATGTCATAGCCATGCGTGCTGCCGGGACGCGCCTTCAGGTAGGGCGAGGCATAGACGTGGCTCACCCCCAGCTTCGACAGATAGGGTGCGAGCCTGGTTGCATCCTTGAAGCCGAAGCCGGCATGGAACTGTAGGCGATAGGTGGCACGCGGTGTCGTCATGATGTCTCCAAGGACCAGCGGACCGACCAGGGACCGAGCCCCGGAACAGTATCACCCTCGGACCAGATGATCTGGCCGGCAGCGGGCTGGAAGTCGATCGGGCTGGCCGACAGATTGGCGGCGAGGACGAGATGCTTGCCGCCGCCTACATCCCAGCTTGCCTGCACGACACCGGGGCCAAATTCCGCCGCTTTGCCAGCGTGGGTAATTTGTGGAAGCAAGGGCACGATATGCTGGCGGCGGGCTGTGATCAATTTCGTATAGTGCGCCAGCATGCCCTGGTCCATCGCCGACCAGTCGAGCTTGGACGAGGTGAAGGTCGCCTCGGCCAGCGGGTCGGGAATGCGGTCGCGCTGGGCCGGGTCCTGGAACTCCGGAAAGCGGGCGAACTCCTCGCGGCGGCCCTTGCGCACCGCGTCGGCGAGGTCGCCCTCGAAGTCGCAGAAGAAGGGGAAAGGCTGTTTTGCCCCCCATTCCTCGCCCATGAAGATCATCGGCGTCTGCGGCAGCAGCAGATAGACCGCGGCCAGGGCGCGCATCGTGCTGGCGCCGGCGATCATGCCAAGGCGGTCGCCGAAGGCACGGTTGCCGACCTGGTCATGGTTCTGGATGAAGGCGACGAACGCGCCGGGCGGCAGATAGTCCGCCGGTTCGCCACGCGGGGAGCCGCGATAGGGCATCATCTGGCCCTGGTAGGCGAAACCTTCGGCGAGCGCCTTGGCCAGCAGTACGCTCTGGTTTGCCCCATCCTTGTCGCAATAGTCGGCGTAGTAGCCGCTGTCCTCGCCGGTGGCGGCGACATGCAGCACGTGGTGGATGTCGTCGTTCCATTGCGCGGTGAAATGGATCGGCTCGCGGCCTTCGCGTGTCAGGCGCTTGGGCTCGTTATCCTCATTTTCCAGCAGCAAATGCACCGGACGGTTGGACGCGGCACGGACGCGCTCGGACAACTCGTCGAGCAGATGCTTGGGGCCGTCGTCGATGATGGCGTGCACGGCGTCGAAGCGCAGCCCGTCGAGGTTGTACTCATCGAGCCAGTAGAGCGCATTATGGATGACGAAGTCGCGCACCGGCTTGCTGTGCTCGCCGTCGTAATTCACCGCCGCACCCCAGGGCGTGCTGTGCCGCTCGGTGAAGAATGCCGGGGCATAGACCGGAAGATAGTTACCATCGGGGCCGAAATGATTATACACGACGTCGAGCAGAACGGCGATGCCACGCTGGTGTGCCGCCTCGATCAGCGCCTTGAAGTCTTCCGGCCGGCCGTATGATGAGTCCGGCGCATACGCCAGCACGCCGTCATAGCCCCAGTTGCGCTTGCCCGGGAAATCCCACACCGGCATGATCTCCAGTGCGGTGACGCCAAGCTTGGCCAGATGGTCGAGCTTGCTAATCGCAGCTCGGAATGTGCCCTCCGGCGTGAAGCTGCCGACGTGCAGCTCATACAGCACGACCTCGTCCCAGGGCCGGCCGGCCCATGCCACCGTCCAGTCATAGGCGGCAGGGTCGATCACCTCGCTCGGACCATGCACATCCTGCGGCTGGAAGCGTGAGGCCGGGTCGGGGACCTTCATGCCATCTGGCAACACGAAGCGGTATAGCGTGCCAGGACCGGCGGATGGCACGGTCAACTCGTGCCAGCCCTCCGGCTGCGACGTCATGCTCAGTATGCCGCTCTGCTCACCGCCCGGATCCTCCAGCAACAGCCCCACGGCGTCGCAAGCGGGCGCCCAGAAGCGGAACTGGGTGCCTCCATCTTTGAGAAGAGTAGCGCCGGCGGGGATCTGGTGGACGCGCTGGTTCATTTGGCGGTGTCCGGTATCAGCGCGAACAGCAGGAAGGAACGGCCGGTAACGGCGTAGACATGGCCGAACTTGAACTTCAACTCTTCCTTCTTCTCCTCAGCCTCGGAGATGTTGGTGTCGATCATCAGGTTCCAGCTCTGGTTCTCGCCCGCCTGGCTCGGCAGGGTGAACTCGACCATGTCGTGCCAGGCGTTGTAGATCAGCAACAGGGTCGCGTCCTCGCCGCGCTTGCGTATTCCGGTCGGCTGTGCCCGGCCATCGAGCATCAGCCCGACACACTGGGCAGAGTCATCCCAATCGGTCTGCTGCATCTCGCCGCCGCCGGCGTTGACCCAGGTGAGCTCCTTGATGTCGAGCTCTTCGTTATAGGCCTCGGTCAGGAAGCGGTTACGGCGCAGGATCGGGAAACGCCGCCGCAGGCTGGTGACGCGGGCGACGAAGTCGATCAGCGATTGGCCCTTCTCCTCGATCTCCCAGTTCACCCAGGAGATCTCGCTGTCCTGGCAGTAGGCGTTGTTGTTGCCGCCCTGGGTGCGGCCGAACTCGTCACCGGCCAGCAGCATCGGCGTGCCTTGGGCCAGCAGCAGCGAGG
>CAXSEE010000188.1:0-8351 GCA_964235615.1 uncultured Acetobacteraceae bacterium
GGTAATGCCGTCAACGCCGACTTCCTGTGCGAGAACCCGGGTGAAGCCCATGATCGCGGCCTTGCTGGCGGAGTAGTGCGCCTGTTCGGGAGCACCGTGCTTTCCGCCGATCGAGGCGATGTTGACGATGCGGCCATAACGGCGCGCGCGCATATGCGGCAGCAAGGCCTGCACCACCAGGAAGGTGCCTTTCGCATTGACGTCCATCACCGCGTCCCATTGCGCCTCCTCCAGCGCCTCGACGCTGTTGGCGATCAGGATGCCGGCATTGTTGACGACCGCCTCGATGCTGCCGGCCTGCTCGATCGCCCGCTGCACCATCTCGCGCACGGAGGCCCGGTCACTGACATCGGCGAGGAGTGCTATGCCGCGTCGTCCGATTGCATCGATCTCGGCGGCAACTGCTTCGAGTTCGCCTTGCTGCCGCGCGATGTCGTTCACCACCACGTTGAATCCGTGGCGTGCCAATCCGAGCGCTATCGCACGGCCGATACCGCGGCTTGCTCCGGTGACGAGAGCGGTGCGGGTGCTGGCTTGATCACTCATGCTTGCCTCCTGTCAGAAGAACCGGATTTCGCCGCGCAGGACGGCCAGGCTGACCGCGGCGATCATCACCACGCCACGCACCTCGTTCAGCATATAGAACGGCGCTCCGAGCAGGTTCAGGCCGTTGTCGAGCATGCCGATGATGATGACGCCGACCAGCGTTCCCTGGATCGTCGCGCGCCCGGGCTTGAAGGCGGTCATGCCGAGGAATACGGCGGTCAGGCTGTCCATGAGGTAGCTCTCGCCCGCGCCCGGCTGGCCGGTCCCGAGACGCGCGGTCAACATCACGCCACCCATCGCGGCGCCGAACGCCGACAGCGTCAGCGCGATCAGGCGGCAGCGGTTGACGCCGATCCCGGACAGCCGTGCCGCCTGCAGGTTGGAGCCTGTCGCGACCAATGCCCTGCCGAGACGGGTGCGGTTGACCAGAATATAGAAGGCCACGACCACCACGATGGCGATCACGATCGGCACGGGGATGATGCCGAGCAGATGCCCGGTGGCGATCTCGTAGAACAGCGGCGGGAAGCTGGTGTAGATCGAGTCTCCGCCGTCATAGGCATAGTTCAGCCCAAGGGCGATCGGTCCCATCGCCAGGGTAGCGATGAGCGACGGGATGCGGAGTCTGGTCACCAGCAGACCGTTGACGATGCCGAGCAACGTGCCGGCCACGATGGACAGCAGGATCGCGAGCGGGATCGAGAGGCCCGACCAGCTCATCAGCCCGGCGACGAGCACTCCGGACAGACCGGCGACCTGACCGACCGACAGGTCGAACTCGCCGCTGGCAACCGCGATCGTGAGGCCCGACGAGATCACGGTCAGCACCGAGATCTGCACCAGGATGTTGCTGATGTTGGACGCCGAGACGAAGCGCCCGCTGGCCAGCGCGAACACGACGAAGATCAGGATGGCGGCACCCACAGTACCGTAGCGGGCGCCAAGGTTGCCGAAGTCCGTCCGCCCTTTGGGCCGCGTGCCAATTGTTACAGACATGGTCAGTTTACCTCGAGCAGGAGCCGGTCTTCGGAAAGGTCCGCGCGCGCGACACAGCTACCGACGCGGTCGTGGCTGATGCAATAGACGCGGTCACAGAGCGTGATCAGTTCCGAGAACTCGGATGACGCGATCAGTATGGCCGCACCTTGCTGTGCCAGGTCGCGGATCAGGGCGTAGATCTCGGCCTTGCTGCCCACGTCGACGCCTTCGGTCGGGTTGTCGAGCAGCAGCAATGGCGGGCCACCCTTGCCGCCGTGGTCGATCCGGGCCAGCCAGCGGCCGAACACGACCTTCTGCTGATTGCCGCCGGAGAGCTGCATGACGTCCTGGTCGGGTCCGCTGCATTTCACCCTGAGCCGCCCGATGATCTCGCGGACAAGGCGCATCGCCACGCCGCTTTGGACGAAGCCGCGCCGGCTGACCTGGGACAACGAGCCGGCGAGCAGGTTCTCCTCGACCGACAGGCCGCGAAAGATCGCCTTGCGCAGGCGGTCGTCGGCGACGAGATAGATACCCTGGTCGATCGCCTCGGCGACGCTGCGCGGCAACCGCCGAAGTCCCGCGAGGCGAGCGTGCCCGGCTGTGGCGGGCACTGCCCCGGCGAGGCATTCGAGCAGCGTGGTCTGGCCGGCATTGAGGACACCGGCCAGGCCGACCACCTCCCCGGGATGAACCGTCAGCGCCGGCACTTCGAGGCGGCCGACGCGCAGGTCGCGGATCGCAACCAGGGCGTCCTCGTCGCCGCTTCCGATTACGGCATGGCTGGTCCAGTCGGTTTCCTCGATCGTGCGGCCGACCATGAAGCGGACGACCTCCGGCAGGGTGATGTCCGCAACCCTGCCGTCATGTACCTTCTGGCCATCCTTGAGGATCGCGATGCGGTCGCAATTGGCGAACACCTCGTTCATGTGGTGCGAGATGAACAGGATGCCGAGGCCGTGCCCCTTGAGGTCGGCCAGGAAGCCGAACAGCAGTTGCGTCTCGGCCACGGTCAGCGACGCCGTGGGCTCGTCGAGGATCAGGATGCGCGGCTCTGTTGCCAGCGCCTTCAGGATGTCGAGGATCTTGAGCTCGCCCAGGCTCAGTTGGTCGCACTCGCATGCAAGGTCGATCCTCACGCCGAACCGCCGCGCCAGGGCCTCGGCCTGGGTGATCAAGCTGCGGTCGTGGATGAGCCCGCCGCGTAGCGGTTCACGACCGAGCATGATGTTCTCGCATCCGGTCAGTTGGCGGATGATCGTGACATGCTGATGGGCAACCGCGATGCCGGCCGATACCGCGTCGGACACGCGCTTCGGCCGGATGACGTTCCCGCCCACCTCCAGGGTGCCGAGATCATAGCTGATGGCACCGCAGATGATCTTGACCAGGGTCGACTTGCCGGCACCATTGGCGCCGACAAGCGCCAGCATCTCGCCGCCCCGAACCTCCAGATCCACATTGGTCAGCACCCTGGTCGCGCCGAAGCTTTTGCCGATGCCGCGCGCGCGCAACAAAGGCTCACCCGCCAATGCTTCCGAAGCCGGTGTGTTGCCGGCGGTCAGAGCAACTGCGGCCGGGGCGCTGCTGCCCATCGCCTAGCTTTTCATCCCAGCAAGCGCCCGGTCGCGATAGATGTAGTACAGGTCGGTCGCATCGTAGGTTGGCTCGCCGGCGGCGGGGATGTTGATGCCGCTGACCAGCAGTGGCGCCGGGAACTCGACCGTCGGCACCGGCACCACCTCCTTGGCGTTGCGGCCCTTGCCGACGATCTCGTTGATCAGCCAGCCGGTATAGGCGCCCCAGACCTCGAACGCCTGGGCGGTGGTCGCCTTCAGCGGGTAGCTCGGATCGCGCATGCGGTCGATGGCGGTGGATTGTCCGTCGGCGGAAACCACGAAGATCTTGTCCTGCAGGTTGCGCGACTTGATCACTTCGGCCGCCGCCATGCCGGGCTCGTCCCACGGGCACCAGATCGCGTCGAGATCGCTGCCGTAGCGCGCGATCCAGTCGTTCACCACGTTCTGGGTGGCCTCGTAGAAGCCGGAATACTGGATCACCCGCTCGGCTTCCAGGCTGATCCACTCGTTCTCGGTCAGCACCGTGCGCATGACCTTGCCGCGCTTGCGCGTGCCATGGTGGAAGTTAGCGATTATGGCGCAGATGTTGGCCTTCTGCTTGCCCTCGCCGAGCAGCCTGTCGACCATGTACTGGGTGTATTGTCCGCCCATGACGTAGTTGTTGCTGGTGATGTCGGCGATTGCCGGTGACTGCCAGCCGCTATCCAGGCTGAAGAACGGGATCTTCGACGTGGCGAGGTCCGCCAGCGCGCTGTGGGCAGCCGTCAGCGTGCCATACATGACCAGGATCGCGTCGGACTTGGCGGTGATCGCGTTCTCGATCTGGCTGACCAGCGTTCCCGGATCGCCCTTGGCGTCGGTCATGTTGACCTGCCAGCTCTTGTCGAGCCCGGTCTTGCTCAGCCACTGCTGGAACCCGGCCCAACTGCGCTGGTCGGACTGTGCCGAGAGCTGTTGCGCCACCACGGCGAGCTTGACCGGCTTGGTGTTCGTCTGCGCGCGGGCCGGATCGCTGCCCAGCGCGAACTGCGCCAGTTGTGCGCCGCCCGCGATGGCCGCGGCACCTCCGAACGTTCGCAGCAGACTGCGGCGGGTCGGTTGAATGATTTTGGGCGATTGATCGCTCATTACCTTGGTTTCCTCTCCTCGTGATGAGTTCAGTCGTCTGGCGGGTCGTCAGCTAAACAAGGCTGCCACCTCCGCCGGCTGGTCCCAGTGCGGCACGTGGCCGGCATCCGGGATCAGGTGGATGGCACAGCGGCTGCCGGCTTCCTTCACCTGGGTCCAGGGAATGATCCGGTCCTGCAGCCCCCAGACGATGCGCGTCGGCATCTCCAACGCGCGCAGGTCGCCGGTGATGTCGATCCGCTGGCCGCCCTCATCGACGAGGGCGTTCGCGAGGTCGATCAGGCGGCCACGCCCGAGCTCGGTGGCCAGGGCGGTGAGCTGTGCCGGGGTCAGGACCGCCGGACGCACCACCAGGCGGCGCAGCAGATGCGCCAGCGCGCCCTCCGAGGACACGCTGACGATCCCCCGCACGAACTCCGTGTCGATCGCGCGGTCCAGTCCTGCCGGAGCCAGCAGGGTCAGTTGCCGCACACGGCCAGGCCGCAGACGGGCGGCACGCGCGGCCACCGCGCCCCCGAACGAGTGCCCGACCAGATCGACTGGTTCGCCGCCCAACCGGTCGAGGAAGCCGACGACCGCTGCCACGGCGCTGTCGACATCGAGGGCGGCAAGTTCGGTGCCGCCATGGCCAGGAAGGTCGATGGCGCTGACCGGCCGTCCGGCGCGCATCAGGGCCGCGGCCAGGACCCCCCAGCTCTGCACGTCCGCTGCCAGTCCATGCAGCAGCACGGTGTGCGGGCCGGTCGCATGCGGCGGCGTCCAATCGCGCCGTTCGACATGGCCGCCCTGGACCCCGGC
The DNA here is from genome assembly GCA_964235615.1 of uncultured Acetobacteraceae bacterium. Taxonomy (GTDB): domain Bacteria; phylum Pseudomonadota; class Alphaproteobacteria; order Acetobacterales; family Acetobacteraceae; genus Lichenicoccus. Next base: position 5,031 of record CAXSEE010000188.1, read on the forward strand.
ATCCCGGATCGTGGCTGCCGGCTTGCCCTGCCGCATCTGCACGCGCGACTGCACATCGCTGGCCTCGATACGGCCGCGCGGGCCGCTGCCCGGCACGTCAGCCAACATCACGCCGTTCTGGCGCGCGATCCTGCGCGCAAGCGGCGTCGCGCGCACGCCGGCTCCACTGCGTTCTGCCGGTGCCGCAGGCGGAGCCACGACCGGTGCTTTGGCTGTTTCTGCCGCCGGCGGAGAAGCCGGCGTATCCGTTGCCGGCGCGGGCACTTCGTCCCGGCCGTCATCGTAGCGGCACAGCACCGCTCCGACATCCGCGTCCTGCCCGGCCTCGACGACAATCTCGTGCAGCACGCCGTCGGCCAGGGCCGGCATCTCGACCACGGTCTTGTCGCTCTCGATCTCGACCAGGGTCTCGCCGCGCCGGAACCGGTCTCCCGGCTGCTTCAGCCAGGCGGCGACACGGCCGGTCTCCATCGTCTCGCCGAGACGCGGCAAGGTGAGTTCGGAAATCATCGGCGCAGCATCCGGTGCACGGTGTCGATAATCAGCGCCGGGGTCGGGATGCTGGCTGCCTCCAGATCCGGCGAAACCGGGATCGGGATATCCTCGCCGGCGAGCCTGATCACCGGCGTCTCCAGATAATCGAAGCACTCCTCGGCAATGCGCGCCGCCAGCTCCGACGCGACGCCGCCGGTCAATGGCCCCTCGCTCACCACCATCGCGCGGCCGGTACGTTCGACGGAGGCGATCACGGTCGCCATGTCCAGCGGGTTCAGCGTCCGCAAATCGATGACCTCGACGGTTATGCTATCGCGGCTCAACTGCTCGGCCGCGGCGAGTGCGACGTGAACCATCCGGGAGTACGTCACGAGGGTCAGGTCATCGCCTTCGCGCCGCACCATCGCCTGCCCCCACGGCAACGGCGGCGCGTCGAAATCGACCATGTCCTTTCGGGTGTAGAGCGATTTATGCTCGATGAACACGACCGGATCCGGAAGCGTCAGGCTGTGGCGCAGCAGATGGTAGGCGTCAGACGCGGTAGCCGGCATGGCGAGCCGCAGGCCGGGCGTGTGCATGATCCAGCCCTCGAGGCTCTGCGAGTGCTGGGCACCGGCGGAACGTCCGGTCCCGCCCTGGGTGCGCAACACCATCGGCACCCCGATCTGGCCGCCGAACATGTAGCGGATCTTTGCCGCCTGGTTCGCCAACTGATCCATGACCAGGCCGAGGAAATCGACATACATCAGCTCGGCGACCGGACGCAGCCCGGTCATCGCGGCGCCGACGGCGACGCCGATGATGGCCGGCTCGCTGATCGGCGTGTCGATCAGGCGCCCAACGCCGAACTCGGTGATCAGGTCGCGGGTGACGCCGTAGGCGCCTCCGTAGGCGCCGACCTCCTCGCCGATCACGATGACGGTCTCGTCGGCGCGCATGGCGTCCTGGAGCGCCTGGCGCAGCGCGTCGCGGTAGGTGATCTCGATCTGGGCCATGCTGGCGGCGCTTCCGGTCACGAGGCGAGAATGCGGTCGAGGCGGACCCGCTGCGGCTCCGGCTCCGGCTCGTCCGGCCCGAACACGTCACGGAACATGCTGGCCTGGTCAGGCGACTTGGCGGCGGCGGTGAAATCGATGGTCGCGTCCATTTCCGCGGCCACCTCGGCATCGAGGGCATCGAGGGCCGCCGCATCGCTCAGCTTCTGCGAAATCAGGGCATCCCGGGCGCGTGCCACCGGGTCCCGCTTGCGGCCGATCGCCTCCTCGTCGGCGGTGCGATACGGGCTCTTGTCCATCCGCCCATGGCCGAAGAAGCGGAAGCAGGAAATCGCCATATAGCCCGGCTTGCCGGCCCTGGCGCCGTCCGCCAGTTCCTGTGCCGTGCGATGGACCGCCTCGACATCCTCGCCATCCACCATCGCGGCGGTCAGGCCGAACGCCTCGGCGCGGCGGTCGAACTCGATCGAGCGGGTCGCCCGGTCGATGCGTGTGCCCATGCCGTACTGGTTGTTGATGCACACGAACAGCACCGGCAGGTCCCACAGGGCGGCCATGTTCATGCTCTCGTAGAGCAGGCCCTGCTGCATCGCGCCGTCGCCGAAGAAGGCGACCGAGATGGCATCCGTGCCGAGCCGCTTGTAGCTGAGGCCGGCGCCGACGACGTGCGGGATGCCGCCGCCGACGATCGCGTTGGCGCCCAGATGGCCCAGCGCCATGTCGGCGATATGCATCGAGCCGCCCTTGCCGCGGCAGTAGCCGGACTCCTTGCCGCCGATCTCGGCCATCATCCGGTTCGGGTCCGCGCCGCGTGCGAGAAATATTCCGTGGCCGCGATGGTGGGTGGTGAAGCTGTCTTCCGGCCGCATCGCCGCAGCGACACCGGCGGCGGCACCTTCCTCGCCGATCGACAGATGCAGCATAGACCCCGCCGACAGTCCCCGCGTGTAGAGTTCGGCCACCCGCTCCTCGAACGTGCGGATGCGCCGCATGGTCCGGTAGAATTCAGGCAGTAGCGTGTTGGGCAACGTCATGGGGGTGCGACCTCGCGAAGCGGCTTCAGGGCAGGATAGAGACCGGTGTAGCGCCGGTAGATCGCGTCGTAGCGCTCGACGTTGGCCGGGATCGGCTCGATGCGACGTCCCGGACGGACCATGGCCGCGATGCCGGCGTCGATGCTGTCGAAGTGGCCGGCGCCATGCGCCGCCAGCACGGCAGCGCCGAGCGATGGCGCCTCCGCGACCTCTGGCACCACCACCGGCAGCCCGGCGGTGTCGGCATGGATCTGCAGCCACAGCGGCGAACGGGTGGCGCCGCCGCCGGCGGTGATTTCGGCAGCACCCGAGCCGGCCTCGGTCATGCGGTCGATGATGGCGCGGGTGCCGAAACCGATCCCTTCTAACATGGCGCGAAACAGATGCGCCGCCGTGTGGTGCAGCGACAATCCGGTGATGGCGCCGCGCGAGAGCGGATCGGTATAGGGCGTCCGGTTGCCCTGGAAGTGGTCGAGCACCAGCAGCCCATCCGCTCCCGGCTCCAGCAGGGCCGCCTCCCGGTTCAGGCTGTCGAGATCGAGCCCCTGCCCGGTCAGGCGGCGCAGCCAGGCGATGATCGAGCCGGTCGAGGTCTGGCCGCCTTCGAGGATGGTGCGGCCGGGATAGACCGCATCCTGGTAGGTCCCCCAGAGCCCGGGCACGTGCGCCGCGGCGTGGCCGACCGCGAATTGCAAATGCGAGGAGCCGGTGATCAGCGCCAATTGCCCGGGCCGGGAGACGGCGAGCCCGATCATGCCGATCAGCGCGTCCGCGCCGCCCTGCACCACGAGCACGCT
>CAXSEE010000189.1:0-8157 GCA_964235615.1 uncultured Acetobacteraceae bacterium
AAAGGCCAAGGCCTTTGGCGGGTCTGGGCAGAGCCCAGCCTTACCGTCCGACGGTCAATCTCACCGCCGCAACTGATCCAGCGCCAGGTTCAGCGACAGCACATTGACGCGCGGCGCGCCAAGCAGGCCGAGGAAGGGCGCGCGGGTCTGCGCCTCCACCAGTTGCGCAACCCGATCCGCCGGCAGCTTTCGCGCGGCTGCGATACCGGCGATCTGGCGCTGGGCGTTCTCCGGCGAGATGTCCGGATCGAGACCCGAACCCGACGTGGTGACGCTGTCTGCCGGCGCGCCGCGGCCGCCGGCGCCGGGCAGGTCGCCGCGCACCCGGTCGACCAGCGCCTTCGACGTGGGCGCCAGGTTCGACGCGGTCGAGGTGCTGGCGTCATACGGCGTCGGCACGGTCTTGCTGGCATCCTTCGGGTCGGTCCCGGTGATCGCCGACGGGCGCGAATGGAAATAGCGCGTGCTGGCGAAATTCTGTCCGATCAGCGACGAGCCGACCGGATGTCCGCCCACCATCACGACGCTGCCATTGGCGGCGTTCGGCAGCACCACGCTGCCGATGCCGACGAAGCCGAGCGGAAATGCCAGGCCGAGCACCAGGGTGAACAGCACGACCAGTCCTATGGCGGGACGCAGATGCGAGAGCGGGGAGTTGGCGAGCACGGGATTTGCTCCTTCAGGCGAAGATGTGCAGCGCGGTCAGCGCCATGTCGATGAGCTTGATGCCGGCGAACGGCGCCGCGATGCCCCCTAACCCGTAGACCAGCAGGTTGCGACGCAGCAGGGCCGCGGCACCGATGGCACGGAAGCGCACGCCGCGCAGGGCCAGCGGCACCAGGGCCACAATCACCAGCGCATTGAAGATCACCGCCGACAGGATCGCACTCTGCGGCGTCGACAGATGCATGATGTTGAGCGCCTGCAGGCCCGGATAGGAGGCCACGAAGATAGCCGGCAGGATCGCGAAGTATTTCGAGATGTCGTTGGCGATGCTGAAGGTGGTCAGCGCGCCGCGGGTGATCAGCAGCTGCTTGCCGATCTCGACGATCTCGATCAGCTTGGTCGGATCACTGTCCAGATCGACCATGTTGCCGGCTTCGCGTGCCGCCTGGGTGCCGGTCTGCATCGCGACGCCGACATCGGCCTGCGCCAGGGCGGGCGCGTCGTTGGTGCCGTCGCCGCACATCGCCACCAGCCGTCCCTGCGCCTGGGCCTTTCGTATGTAGCCGAGCTTGTCCTGTGGCGTCGCTTCGGCGATGAAGTCGTCGACCCCGGCCTCGCCGGCGATGGTGGCAGCCGTGAGACGGTTGTCTCCGGTGACCATCACCGTGCGTATGCCCATCTGGCGCAGGGCGGCGAAGCGCTCGCGTATGCCCGGCTTGACGGTATCCTTGAGCTCGATCACGCCGAGCAGCTTGCCATTGCCGCTGACGGCGAGCGGCGTGCCGCCGGCGCGGCTGATGCGTTCCACCGTGGCGGTAAAGGCCGGTGGCGGGATGAGCCCGTCGAGTGCGGCGAGCATGGAATCCACGGCACCCTTGCGCCAGGACTGGCCGTTCTGGTCGATCCCCGACAGGCGTGTGTTGGCGGAGAACGGCACCACGACCGCGTCTTCGGCGAGGGCGGCGCGGACGCCGTGACGATCCTGCGCGAAGGTCACGATCGAGCGGCCCTCGGGGGTCTCGTCGCCGAGCGAGGCGAACAGGGCCGCTTCGGCGAGCGTCGCCGGCGTGACACCCGGGACCGGGATCAGGTCGGCCGGCATGCGGTTGCCGAAGGTGATGGTGCCGGTCTTGTCGAGCAGCAGTTCGTCGACGTCGCCGGCCGCCTCGACGGCGCGTCCGGAGGTCGCGACCACGTTGAAGCGGATCAGCCGGTCCATGCCGGCGATGCCGATCGCCGACAGCAGGCCGCCGATGGTGGTCGGGATCAGGGTCACCAGCAGGGCCGCCAGCACCGGGATGCTCAGCAGCATGCCGGAGTAGTGCGCGAAGCCGACCAGTGTCACCACGGCGATCAGGAAGATCAGCGTCAGGCCGGCGAGCAGGATGTCGAGCGCGATCTCGTTGGGCGTCTTCTTGCGTTCGGCGCCCTCGACCAGCTTGATCATGCGGTCGATGAAGCTGTTGCCGGGATCGGCGGTGATCTTCACCACCAGCCAGTCGGACATCACCTGGGTGCCGCCGGTCACGGCACTGCGATCGCCGCCGGACTCGCGTATGACGGGGGCGGACTCGCCGGTGACCGCGCTCTCGTTGACCGAGGCGATGCCACGGACGATCTCGCCGTCCGACGGCATCATGTCTCCGGCCTCGACCAGCACCAGGTCGCCGCGACGCAGGTCGGGTGCCGGGATCGGCTGCCAGAAGGCGATGTCCTTCTGGTCGACCAGGCGCTTGGCGAAGACATCGGTGCGGCTGCGGCGCAGGCTTTCGGCGCGCGCACGGCCGCGGCCTTCCGCGACCGCCTCGGCGAAGGTCGCGAACAGCACCGTCAGCCAGAGCCAGAAGCCGATGGTCAGCGCGAAGGCGGCGGGCTGTCCGGTAAACAGCGCCTTGAAACCGAGCAACGTGGTCAGGATCGCCACGATCTCGGTGACGAAGATGACCGGGTTGTGCGCCAGCGAGCGCGGGTTGAGCTTGACGAAGCTGTCGCGCATCGCCCGCAGGATGATCGCGCGGTCGAACAGGGCGACGGTGGTGGCGGTTTCGACGGGAGACACTTGTGCGTCCACGGATGCGTGTCCTTACGCTTTCTGTTCGTTCAGTACGTGGTGCCGGCGCCGAGGGCGAACTGTTCCGCCAACGGTCCGAGGGCGTCCGCGGGCATGAACTGCAGGCCGCCCAGTATGACGATCACGCCGACCAGAAGCCCGACGAACAGCGGTCCGGTGGTCGGGAAGGTGCCGGCCGATGGCGGCAGTTTCGGCTTTGCCGCGAGCGAGCCGGCGATCGCCAGCACCGGAATGATCACCGCGAAGCGCCCGAACAGCATCGCCAGGCCCTGGCCGTAGACCAGCCACGGACCGGTGGCGGTGATGCCGGCAAAGGCGCTGCCGTTATTCTCGGTCGCCGACGTCCAGGCATAGAGCATCTCGGTCAGGCCATGCGGGCCGGCGTTCGCCAGCGCCGCGGTGCCGGCCGGCAGCACCATCGAGAGCCCTGCGCCGCACAGGATGAACAGCGACTGGATCAGCAGCGCCAGCATCGCCAGCTTGATCTCCTTCGCCTGCACCTTCTTGCCGAGATATTCCGGCGTGCGTCCGACCATCAGCCCGGCGACGAATACCGAGAGCAGGGCGAACACGATGATGTAGTAGAGCCCCGAGCCGACGCCGCCCGGCGTCACTTCGCCGAGCTGCATCATGAACAGCGGCACCAGGCCGCCGAGCGGGGTGAAGCTGTCGGTGAAGCCGGCCACGGCGCCGCAGGAGGTGCCGGTGGCGGCGATGTTGAACAGGGTGGTGAGCGCCATCCCGAAGCGGAGATCCTTGCCCTCCATGTTGCCCATCGCGGGGCTGACGCCAGCGCCGGTGAGCAGCGGGTTGCCGGCAGCCTCCGCGGCGTAGCAGCCGAGCACGGCCGCGGTCAGCACCAGTCCCATCACGATGAACAGGGCGTGGCCCTGGCGCGGGGCACCGACCATGTGGCCGAACATGACCGGCAGCGAGAACGGGATGATCAGCAGCAGCCAGGTCTCGAAGGCGCACGTGAAGGCCGTCGGATTCTCGAACGGATGCGCGCTGTTGGTGTTAAAGAAGCCGCCGCCGTTGGTGCCGAGCTCCTTGATCGCCTCCTGGAAGGCGACCGGCCCGAGCGAGAGCACCTGCTTGGCGCCCTCCAGCGTGGTCATCTCCGGCCAGGCGTGCAACGTCTGCGGCACGCCGCTGGCCATCAGCACGACGGTTGCCACGATCGCGATCGGCAGCAGCAGGTACAAAGTGATCCGGGTGAGGTCGACGTAGAAGTTGCCGAGCGTCTTGAGGCCGCCGCTCGCGAACGCGCGGGTGATGGCGATCGCGATCGCGATCCCGGTTGCGGCGGAGAGGAACATGTGTGTGGTCAGGCCCAGCATCTGCACGCCGTTGGAGACCGACGCTTCCGGCACGTAGGCCTGCCAGTTGGTGTTGGTCACGAAGCTGATGGCCGTGTTGAAGGCGAGCCCGGGCGCCATGCCGGTGATATGCTGCGGGTTGAACGGCAGATAGAATTGCAGGCGCAGGATCGCATACAGCAGGATGAAGTGCGCGGCACTCAGCACCAGCACGGCGACGGCATAGGCGCGCCAGCCCATTGGGCGTTGCGCGTCGATGCCGCAGATGCGGTAGATGCCGGCTTCGACGGGTGACAGCAGCGGCGAGAGGAAGTTGCGCTTGCCTTGCGCCAGGGCGCCAATATAGCGGCCGATTGGAAAGGCAGCGGCGAACACGAGCGCCAGCACCAGGACGATCTGCGCCAGACCGATGAATGTCATTGTGAGGAAATTCCCGGTGAGATGCGGATCAGAAATCTTCCGGACGCACCAGCGCCCAGAACAGATAGACCAGCAGCGACAGCGCGGTCAGTGCGCCGAGTGTCAGGTCGAACATGGGTCAGATCCGATCGCACAAAGCGGCATAGCCGGCCATCAAGATGATGAGGCCGCTGCCTAGGATCAGCAGGAAGAGATCGAGCATGGATTTGCCTGTAGGGTTCCGGCGTGTTTTTCTTGGCCGCCATGACTAGGCCCGGGCGGCGTAAAAGCGCGATACACGTTGTCGGGTGGCAATATAAAGGCGGCGTAAAACCATGTCGGAAAGCCACGAGGAACAGGATCATCGCTTCATGCGCATGGCGCTCGACGAGGCGCGGCAGGCCGACTACCCGTTCGGCGCGATCATCACCCGCGACGGCGTCGTGCTCGCGCGCGGGCGTAACGCCGGCACGCAGCGGCGCGACCCGACCGCGCATGGCGAGATGGTGACGATCCAGAACTTCCTCGCCGAGCACGGACCGGAAAGGCTGCGCGGCGCCACGCTCTACACCTCCGGCGAACCCTGCCCGATGTGCATGGGCGCGATCCTGTGGTGCGGCATCGGGCGCCTGGTCTATGCCGCTTCCATCCCGCAGATCGCAACGCGGATGAACCAGATCATGATCCGCTGCGAGGCGATCGCGGAGCAGTCGTTCGCGCCGATCTCCATTACCGGGGGGGTGCTGGACGGGGAGGCGATGGCCCTGTTCTGATTGGAGGGTTCATGCTCAGGCTGAATGGCAAGACATGCGTGGTCACGGGAGCGGCGCGCGGCATCGGCCGCGCCATCGCCGAGGCATTCGTGGCCGAAGGCGCGGTTGTCATCGCCACCGACAAGGATGCGGCGGCAGGCGCGTCGATGGCCCTGGATGTTGGTTGCCGGTTCCTGCGGCTTGACGTCAGCGACGAGAGAGACTGGCAGGGTTTGGCTGCCGATATCCCAAACGCGGATGTCGTGGTGAACAACGCGGGAGTGACAGGCTTCGAGCACGGTCCGGTCTCCCATGATCCGGAGAACGCGACCCTGGAAGCCTGGCGGGCGGTCCATGCGATCAACCTCGACGGCACGTTCCTGGGCTGCCGCTACGCCATCCGGGCGATGAAGCAGAAAGCGGCGGGCTCGATCATCAACATCTCCTCGCGTTCGGGTCTCGTCGGCATCCCGATGGCCGCCGCCTACGCATCCTCGAAAGCCGCCATACGCAACCACACCAAGACGGTCGCTCTCTATTGCGCGCAGAACGGCTGGAACATCCGTTGCAACTCGATCCATCCGGCGGCGATCCTGACTTCGATGTGGGAGCCGATGCTGGGCTTTGGGAACGACCGTGATGCCCGGATGGCGACATTCGTGAGAGACACGCCATTGAAGCGGTTCGGCCGGCCAGAGGAAGTCGCAGCTGTGGCGGTGATGCTTGCGTCCGACGAGGCGCCCTATGTCACGGGAACCGAAATCAACGTCGATGGGGGCCTGCTCGCCGGGTCGGCTGCCTCCCCGACATAAGCGGGCTTTCCAGTGGCCCACGCATCAATGAAGCCAATCAACCAAGCCCGAGGAACACCACGAGCGCCGCGTTGAGCCTGATCAGGTCGCTGGCGCTGATCATCCCGACCGCCGACCCGATGCGGTTGCCGCGAACGGTCGTGATCTTGTCCACCTCGATCCACGAGACGTGATCGAGCGGCAGACCGTCGGAGGGCCTGAGTTGCAGGCGGATCAGCGGCGCATCGGCTTCAATGCTGGTGATCGGGCATATCGTGACCGAGCCTGTCCCGGCAAAGAACTCGCTTCGAACGACAACGGCCGGACGCGGCTTGCTGGTGAAGTCTCCCGCACGGTCCGCAACGGTGACGACGCTACCGCGCCTCATCGAATTCGCTGACCGCCTCGATCCAGTCCATGACGCTGTCCTGCTCGTCAATGGCATTGACCGCGAGCGACTGGCGACGGGCTTCCTCGGCGAACTCAGGTGTCCGCGTGTCCGGCACCCAGATCTGGACCGGGCGGAACCCGCGCTGGCGCAGGGCATCTCGATGACGTTGAACACGCGGGCGGGACGGCCTGACCATGTGTTGCATGTGACTACGTATCGGCTCTTCGTCAAGGTTTCTGGCTTGTGATCCAAACGGTAGAAAATGAGGCCGACAACACCCTATCTAGCTTTTACGGCTCTCCGCTTTTCCGAGAACTGTGCAGAAACGCGAGAACCGGCGCCCACCACGCCAGATCGGGCTTCACGTAGAGCGCGTTGTGATCGAAGCCGTGAAACGTCATATGCAGAGCGCTCGCAGGGGCGGCGGCGTCTAGGCGTCGCGCTATATCCAGTGTTATAACATGATCAAGGTCGCTGTGTACAACGAGCAGAGGCCGATCCACCGTCCTGATCGCCCGGACATTGTTCCATGTGCCGTGCAACAGGGCCGCAAGCAGCGCAGGAGCACCAGCATCACGCATCATATCCTCAAGCGAACTGAATCCGTTGGCGACCACGACGCAATCCGGAGCTGGATGGAAGGAAGAATAACCATCCAGCATCGGCGCCACACCCATCGAATGACCTAGGATGCAACGATGTTCAGGGTCCGGGAACTGCTGCAGGAAGGCAGCATAAGCCGCCAGGGCATCGGCGTTGAGGGTGGAAACATGCGCCGGCGGTGTGCTGGAACCATGACCAGAATAGTCGAAGATCATTGATGCAACGCATTGCCGGCTGAGAAAAGCCTGGGTTTTCGCCCAGTCGGAAATCGTCTCGCCGCTGCCATGGAACAGCAGCACCGCCACTTTGTCTTCGCAGGTGTATGGCGCTGCGACAATTGAAGCCTGAAGTCTTCGGTCGCCACTCTCAACCCAGATCATCCTGGAAGGCGTTCCAAATTCATCGGGTTTGCCGGTGCCATTTCCGCGGAGGATCATGAGGTGCTTCTCGGTAACGTGCAGTGTGATTGTACGCAAGCCGAGGATGCTTCCGGCCAGTATCAGCAGTATCAAAATGAAGATGCCAACGCTGCCGCTTCGGGTCATGTGCGGAACTTCACGGGCGGATCTCTCAGCGAAAATCGCGCGTCGGCACGCGGATCGGGGTCGAGCGGTCCAGCCCGCGCAGCATCGATGTCAGATCCTCCAGTTCCTGCGCGACAAGATGGATGACCTCGCCGGTGCGCTGCACGCGGCCGTGGCAGGCGACCATGGCGGCGGACAGGATCAGCCGGCGCTGGCGCTCGAACATCGCAGGCCAGATCACCAGGTTGCCGATGCCGGTCTCGTCCTCGATGGTCATGAACATCACGCCCTTGGCCGAGCCTGGTTTCTGTCGCACCAGCACGATGCCGGCGACAGTGATGCTCTTGCCGTCCCGGGCCGTGTCCATGCGGTCGCACGGCACGATCCCGCGACGCAGCAGCGCCGGGCGCAGCAGCGCCAGCGGATGGCGGCGCAGGGTCAGGCCGGTGCTGCGGTAGTCGGCCACCACCTCGCTGCCCTCGCTCAGCGCGTCGAGGCTGACCGCGGGCTCGTTCCGTTGCAGGTCAAACAGCGGCAGGGGCGAGAAATCCAGCCCGCGCACGCGCCACAGCGCCGCCCGCCGCGACAGGCCGATACCCTGGAAGGCATCCGAGGCGGCCAGTTGTTCGAGCGCGTCACAC
>CAXSEE010000190.1:0-2888 GCA_964235615.1 uncultured Acetobacteraceae bacterium
TGCAGCGGCGCCGGCCGATACCGAAGCATGCATGGGTTTTACGTGGCCGGATAGCGGTGTCGGATACCCGGCGTCGCCCTCCCCGACCCGAGCATCCGTCTTTCTCGCACGCCACCCTTTACGGAAGCATCCGAAGGTTATGCTCTCGGGGCTGTCCGATACGTGTCGCTGCCGGAACCCCGGGATCGGTATTTTCCCCGCTGGGCATTGTCAGCACGAATATCGTCGCCTCCGCGCAGGAGGAGACGCCGAGCGTGCCGCCATGCGAACGGGCAATTTCGGAAGCGATATACAGGCCCAAACCCAGACCCTGGCTGCCCTGGTCAGCCTCGGCGTCGGCGCGGGTGAAGGGCTGGAACAGATGGATCAGCGTCCCGGCCGCGATTGGCGGTCCCTGGTTGCCGACGCTGAGTTCGAACCCGCCTTTGTCGCTGCCGGCCCTGACCTGCACGGGCTGGTCCTGGGCGCCATGCGTCAGCGCGTTGGCAAGCAGGTTCGACAGCAACTGGCCGATCCGCGGCGGATCGCAGAACACCGGGGAACACAGGTCAATCTCGGACTCGATATGCCTGCCGGGATGGATAGCCCGCAACTCCTGCACGACCTGGAGCAGGACCGTCGCCAGATCCGCCTCCCGGCGCGCGACGGGGATGCCGTCGCCCAGCTTGCCGCGGGCGAAATCCAGCACGTTGTCGACCAACTCCGACATCCGCCCGCAGCTCTGCTGCATCTGCCCGATCATGAGGGACGCCCGCTCGTCTGGTTGGCGGCGGGCCAGCCAGTCGAGACCCATGCTGACGGCGGCTATCGGGTTGCGCAGGTCGTGTCCGAGCACGGCGACGAACTGTTCGCGCAGCAAACCGGTCTCCCTGGCATCGGCCAGCGCCGACCGGGTCAGCTCCAGCCGTTCCTCGACCTCGATCTGGGCGGCGATCAGTTCGGCGAAAAGCTGCAGGGTCGGCAGCATCCGGTCCGCGGGCAAGGATGCCGGCTTGGGGTCCAGCGCGCAGATGGTGCCGAAGAAGCCGCCGCGGCGGCGGATGATCGGCACGGCGATATAGCTCTCGAAGCCGTAGAGCCGCGGCGTCGGGTGGCCGCAGTAGAAGGGGTCGTGGCTCGCGTTCTCGATGAGGATGGGGGTCAGGGAGAGGTGGATCTCGTGGCAGAAGGTCGTCAGCACATCGAGCTGGCCGCCCGGCTCGAGGCCGAAGCCGATCCGGTCGAGCACGGCACACGCGGTCCATGAATGGTCATCCACCCGCGCGATCGCCCCGAAACCCAGCCCGGTGGTGTCGCACAGGATGCGCAGGATCATCGGCACGGCACTGATCCGCTGGACCAGCGCCACGTCGGCCGACACGGGATTTGTTATTTCAAGAATCGGTAAGGCAATGCCTGCCGGAGCCGCGGGAATCCTGGGCGGCTCTTGATCGATGATCATAACCGGATACAAGCTCAGGACCGATCTTTTATCACGTTATCGACATTAACTGGCTATTCGGATGGAAGCCAGCATCGTCTCCGATGGCAGGTCTGCCGGCCGTTGTCGTGCAGGATCCGGTAGAGCCCCATTCTCAGGCCCCATGCCGCTGCTCGTTCCAGGCATCGCCGTGGGCAAAGCGCACCGCCGCCTCCGCCGCCCGGGTCAGGGCGCGCGCCTTCTGCACGGTCTCCTCGTATTCCGCCGCCGGCACGCTGTCGGCGACCACGCCGCAGCCGGCCTGCACATGCATCACGCCCTCCTTTACGACAGCCATGCGCAGGCCGATGCAGGTGTCCATGCTGCCGTCGGCGGCGAAATACCCGATGCAGCCGGCATAGGCCGCGCGCCGCGTCGGTTCGAGTTCGTCGATGATCTGCATCGCCCGGATCTTCGGAGCACCCGTCAGCGTGCCGGCCGGAAAGCCCGCCACCAGCGCGTCCAGCGCATCGAGGCCGGGACGGAGCTTCCCCACCACCGTCGAGGAGATGTGCATCACATGGCTGAAGCGCTCGATCACGAAGCTCTCGGTCACCCGCACGCTGCCCAGTTCGGCGACGCGGCCGACATCGTTGCGGCCGAGATCGATCAGCATCAGATGCTCCGCCCGCTCCTTGGGATCGGCCAGCAGCTCGGCGGCCAGCCTGCGGTCCGCCTCGGGATCGTCGCCACGCGGCCTGGTGCCCGCCAGCGGCCGAACCGTGACCTCGCCGTCGCGCAGGCGCACCAGCACCTCCGGCGAACTGCCGACCAGGCTGAAGCCGTCGAAATCCAGGAAGAACAGGAAGGGCGACGGGTTGATGCGGCGCAGCGCGCGATACAGCGCGAACGGCGGCAGGGTGAAATCCATCGAGAAGCGCTGGCTCGGCACCACCTGGAACACGTCCCCGGCGGCGATATACTCCTGGATGCGGCGGACGCAGTCCTCGAAAGCCGCGCGGGTGAAGTTGGAACGCGGCTGCTGCATCGTGCCCGCCGCGGTATCCGGTACCAGGCCCGAAAGCGGCAGCGGCTCGGACAGGGCGGCCCGCGCCTGGGCCAGCAATGCCTCGGCCGCCTCGATGTCGTCATTGTCGCGCAGCAGCGCCGCCAGTGTCAGCTCGTCGCGCACGTTGTCGAAGATCGCGAACAGCGACGGCCGCAGCAGCACGGCCTCGGGCAGGCCGAGATCATCCGCCGGCGGGTCCGGCAGCCGCTCCATCTGCCGGACCATGTCATAGCCGAGATAGCCGAACAGGCCTCCGATCATCGGCGGCAGGGAAGGCGGCAGGTCGAGCCGGCTGTCCTGCATCAGCGCCCGCAGGCTGTCGAGCGGAACGCTCGCCTCTGTCATGAAGTCGGGCGGCGGGCACGCCTCGACCGCGAAGCCGCCATGCCCGCGCGATATCGAGACCACCCCGCCGGCACA
>CAXSEE010000190.1:2988-8043 GCA_964235615.1 uncultured Acetobacteraceae bacterium
CCTCGACCGCGAAGCCGCCATGCCCGCGCGATATCGAGACCACCCCGCCGGCACAGCGCCACACCACGTCCGGCAGCAGGCCGATCACCGAATAGCGGCCGCGCGCCACGCCGCCCTCGATGCTTTCCAGCAGGAAGGCGTTACGCGCGGCACCTGGCAGGATGCCGGTCAGCTTGAGGAACGCCGCCACCGGCGTCAGCAGGTCCGCCGCCTCGATGCTATGGAGGATACGCGCCACACCTGGGCTCCTTTTTAGGAATTACTCCTTGATTTAGGAATTATTGGCCGATCACGCTCCGGATTGCCTGCGGATTCAACACCGGCTGGCTCGCCTCGCGCAATGCCATGCTGTAGCTCGCCTCGATATCGTCGCCTATCGCGCCGTTGAGCGACGTCCGCAGCCGGTCATAGGCCAGCCGGTTCACCGACGGGTCCGGATGCTGGATGCCGGTGACGGTGGCGACCGCGAAGCCGTCCGGCGTCTCCACCATCGTCGAGGTGCCGGGAGCGAGGCTGAAGGCGAGCTGAGCCAGATCCGCGGGCACTCCGGCCGGGGGCGCACCACGGCCGATCGGCCCGACATGCACCACATCGCCGCGGCCGGTCGCGATCAGGCCGCCGCGGGCGCGTGCAACAGCGAACAATGCCGCCGCCTGCTGCTCGGCAGCACGATGCACCGCGTCGCGCTGCACCGCGGCCGCGACGCGGTCGTGCGCCATGGCATAGTCCTGGGCCTTGGCCGGCGTCACCTGTTCGACCTGCAGGGCGAACTCGGAATCGTCGGGTCCCTGCTTGAGGTTTGCGGGGTCGCTCTGCTTCTGGGTGAAGGCCTGTGCCAGGATCGCGCGGCGCTGCGCGTCGTCGCCGGGCAGCGGGGCGGGCTGGCCAGTTGGCGTCAGGCCCTGGGCATCCAGCGTGCCCTCGGCGGCGACCGCGCCCAAATCCGCCGGGATCGTGTCCAGCCCGCCGCCGCCGGCAATGGCGTCCTGCAGTTTCTGCACCCTGTCGGCCAGGCCATCACGGGCACGGGCGGCGGCGATCTCGTCATGCAGGGCCGGTTGCTGGGACTCGAAGCTGTGGACGACCGGGGCCGTGACCTTGACCACCTTGAGCAGCACCCAGCCGGACACCAGATGGACCGGGCCGCTGACCTGGCCGAGAGCGGCGGCGAAGGCCAGCTTGCCGAGCTGCGGGTCCGGGAAGGTCGCCTCGGTGGCGTCGTCGAGCGCCACCGGAACGCTGTCGCCTGCCGCCGCCTGCATCTGCGGCCAGCCGGAACCGCCCTTCCACAAGATTGCCAATCCCTGCGCGCGCGCCTCGCTCGGGGCCGTGATCACCTCGACCGAACGCTTTTCCGGCACGCGGCCGTCGCCATTGCGGGCCTTGAAGAGCGCGCGCTCCTCGGCTTCGGGAACGGCGATGCCGCGCGCCACGGTCGCCGGCGACAGCAGCACCAGCTTGATGCGGCGATATTCCGGCGCCTGGAACTGGTCGGCATGGTTGTCGTAATAGCGCCGCAGGCTGGCCTCGTCCGGAGCCGGGGGCGACGGGACCGACGATCGCGGGATGCTCACCATGTCCAGCGTCCGGGTCTGCGCGGCATAGTCGTAGGCCCGCCTGACCACCATTGCCGGCGCCATGGCTCCCAGCCGGAGCGGTTCGATCAGCGCATTCACGGTGAGGTCCTCGCGCACCAGGGTCAGCAGCTTCTGCTCGGTGAGGTTATGCGCGACGAGCCACTGGTCGAACCTGGCGCGGTTGAACTGCTGGTGCTCGTCCTTGAAGGGCGGCAGGTCGAAGATGGTCTGGCGCAGCACGGCGTCAGGAACGACGATGCCCATCCGGTCGGCCTCCCGCAACGCCTCGGCGTGGCTGACCAGCCCCTGCAGCACTTGCAGGGCGATCTGGCCGCGCTCGCCCGGGGGGATCTGCGAGGCGTCGCCACCGGTCCGCGCCGCCATCTGGTCGAGCTGCTGGCGATAGGCCGCGTCGAATTCCTGCGCGCCGATCTTCCGGCTGCCGACCGAGGCGACCGTGTTCGCGTCGCGGCCCCCCATGCTGGTGAAGAAGTCGCCGACACCCCATAGTATGAAGGCGGCGAAGATCAGCACGGCGAACGCCCGTCCGATCCAGGAGTCCACGAACAGGCGTCGTATGTACGAGATCATGAGGCGTCCACGGTATGCGGGTCCGGACCCGAAAGCCGCGCACCATACGGACCGTCCGCCGGATTGGCCACTCCGGCCGCCCGCACTATTGTCAGGGCCCGCCGCTATTGTCAGGAACCGGGCGCTCATGGTTTATGCGCCCGCGAGCAGCATGTCCGGAACGCAGCAAGAGAGCTAGACGATGCGTCAGATGATCGCCGGAAACTGGAAGATGAACGGCCTCACCGCCGGCGCGGAAGCGCTGGCACGCGCCATCCGCGAGGGGGTCGAGGCCAACAGCCTGGCCGAAAGCGCCGATGTGGTTCTATGCCCGCCGTTCACCCAGCTCGCCACCGTCGGCCGTATCCTCCAAGGCGGCCCGGTCTTGTGGGGCGCGCAGGACTGCTACATGCACCAGGACGGCGCGCATACCGGCGACATCTCGCCTGCCATGCTGCGCGACCTCGGCGCCACCCACGTCATCCTCGGTCATTCCGAGCGGCGCCAGAGTCATTCAGAGCTCGACGAGACCGTGCGCGAGAAGGCGGTCGTGGCCGCCGCGCACGGCCTGATCCCGATCGTCTGCGTCGGCGAGAGCGACGAGCAGCGCGGCGCCGGCCGGCATGACGACGTGGTCGGCTGGCAGATCAAGGGCAGCCTGCCGGACGGCTTCGACGGCGTCGTCGCCTATGAGCCGGTCTGGGCGATCGGCACCGGCCGCACCGCGACGGAGGCCGATATCGAGGCCATGCACGGCTTCATACGCGGCGAGCTGGTGCGGCAGTTCGGCCACGATCGAGGCCGCGCGATCCGCATCCTGTATGGCGGCTCGGTCAACGCCGGCAACGCCGCAGCCCTGCTCGCGGTGCCGGAGGTCGGCGGCGCGCTGGTCGGCGGCGCCAGCCTCAAGGCCGCCGACTTCCTCTCGATAATCCAAGCCGCCGGTATCCGCGCCGCCCACCCCAGCACATGACCAGTTTCCTGCTCATCCTGCATCTGATCGTCACCCTCACCCTGATCGGCACCGTGCTGATCCAGCGCAGCGAAGGCGGCGGTCTCGGCATCGGCACCACGCAGGGCATGGGCTCGTTCATGTCCGGCCGCGGCACGGCCAACCTGCTGACCCGTATCACCGCGGTCCTGGCGACCCTGTTCATGGTGCTGTCGCTGACCCTGGCGGTGCTGAACCGCGGCACCGCCGGCGTCGGCCGCGACATCCTGGCCGAACCTCCTCCTGCTGCTCACGCGCCGCATCCGGCCCTCCCCGCTCCGCCGAAGCCGACCGGGCCGAGCGTGCCGACCCAGTGATGACGTCGTCCGGGATCCAGCCCGGACTGCATGCTCATGATGTCGCCATAGTCGATGTCGCCATAGTTGGGGCCGGTGCCGCCGGGCTTGCCGCGACGGCGATCCTGCGCGCCGCCGGTCGAAGCTGCATCCTGTTCGAGGCCAGCGGGCGTATCGGCGGACGCGCCCACACCATCCGGCCGAAGAGGCTCGGAGGTGCGCGTTTCGATACCGGCGCCAGCTGGCTGCACCAGACCAGCCGCAACCCGCTGGTGCAGCTCGCCCGGGCGCGTGGCATTCCGCTGGTCCGTGCGCATCAGGGCGAGCACCGGCTGTTCGTGGGCCGCCCGGCGGAACCTCACGAGTCCCAGGAGTATGACGCCGCCTATGCCGCCTGGGAGCGTGTCGTGGAGCAGCGCGCGGGCGGCTCCGACATCTCGCTGGCCGAAGCGGGGGGACCTCCCGGGCGCTGGACCGCCAATATCGAGAATTGGGAAGCGACCATCATCGCCGCGGCCGATGCCGACACGCTCAGCCTGCATGACTGGCAGCGCAACCTGCTCGACGAAGGCGATCTCAGCCCACCGGACGGCATCGGCACCCTGCTGGCCGATCTGCTCGGACCCATGGCTGGTACGGTGCGGTTCGAGACCAGGGTCGAGGCGATCGACTGGCGCGGCGCCGACCTCTGCCGGCTGCGCACGACCAACGGGCCGGTCGACGCCCGCGCGGTCATCGTCACCGTGTCGACCGGCGTGCTGCGCGCCGGCTCGATCGCCTTCGATCCGCCGCTGCCGCCCACGACCCGAGGCGCCATCGACGGCCTGCCGATGGGCCTGCTGAGCAAGCTGGCCATGCCTGCCACCGGCGCCGGCCGGCTCGGCCTCGAGGCCGAAACCCTGCTCGAACGCCAGCTCGACCGGCCCAGCACCGCAGGCATTACCAGCGCCGCAGGCATAACCGGCGCCGCAGGCGTCACCGGCGGCATGATGCTGTCGGCCTGGCCATCGGGCCTGCCCTACGTCAGCGGCTTCTTCGGCGGCCGCTATGCCCGCTCGCTCGCGGACCGTCCCGCGGACGCGCTGGCCGACGCCCACGCCATGTTGTGCAGCCTGCTCGGAGCGGATGCCGGCCTGGCCGTCGATGCATCGGCCGGCATCGTCACCGACTGGGAAACCGATCCGCTGTTCAGGGGCGCCTATGCGTATTGTCCGCCCGGCCAGGCGCACCAGCGCGGCCGGCTGGCGGAGCCGCTCGGGGATGGCCGGCTGCTGTTCGCCGGCGAGGCCTGCCGCACCGACGGTCTTGCCGGCACCGTGGGGGGTGCCCTGGCGGATGGCGAACGGGCCGCGCGGCATGTGCTGCGTTACCGTTTCGGGATGGAAACCCCTCCCCACCTTGGACAAATCCCGGCAGGGCTTGCGGATGGGGTTCCGCCTATCCCCAAGGCATAGTAGACGGGACTCCCATGACGCGGTTCGTATTCATCACCGGCGGTGTGGTCTCCTCTCTCGGCAAGGGCATCGCGTCGGCAGCACTCGGCGCGCTGATGCAGGCGCGCGGTTATAAGGTCAGGCTGCGCAAGCTCGACCCCTATCTCAACGTCGATCCGGGGACCATG
>CAXSEE010000191.1:0-7930 GCA_964235615.1 uncultured Acetobacteraceae bacterium
GCCGATGCCGAGTTCGGCACCGCCGCAAGCTGGAAACTTCAGTGGATTGTCGAAGCGCCGAGGATGACCTCCGTCACCGTAGCCGAGGACGGCCTGCCGATCCGGATGGAGGTTCCCGATCCCCGATGGTTCGCGGCCCACAAGTTCTGGCTTTCGAGGCGGGATGATCGTGACCCGCTGCGGAGGGCACGAGATATTGCCCAGGCTGAGGCGGTAGCGGCGCTGGTGGGCGGGCATCTGCCCGGCATGGAACTCGACGACCGCAGCTTGGCGAGCTTGCCCTTGGACCTGAGGCATTGGCTGCGCGGCGCGGTGTCAAACGCGCAACCTCCCTCGATTGAGTGGTAGACCGCAACATGACGATCAGCCACGGGTCGCCGGCGTGTCGAAGACGGCGTCTTCTGCAGCTTCAACGATAAGTTTTATCTGGCCGGCCGGGACATCGCGGCTTCACGCGCGCGACGATCGACAGCCCCGTCTCCGGCCTGAAGTCGGCATTCATTTAGCGTATCGATGGTGGCAATATTGCCTCATGAAACAGCCACGGCCAGCCACGGACGGCGATCTTCAATTGGTCGAGGAAATCGTTCGAGCCGCATACTCCCGATACATGCCACACATTGGACGAAAGCCAGGCCCGATGCTCGACGACTACCGCTCCCTGATCGATGAAGGTCGCGTGTCTGTCATCGAGCATGATGGCCTCATACGAGGCATCCTCGTGCTTATCCCGCAAAGCGAGGCGATGCTTCTGGACAACGTCGCGGTCGCTCCCGCTGCACAAGGCCTGGGCCTTGGTCGCAAGCTGATCGAGTTCGCGGAGCGTGCCGCGGTTGAGTCGGGTTTCCGCTCGATCAGGCTCTACACGAACGAGGCCATGACGGAGAACATCGGGCTCTACTGCCGCATGGGATACTCCGAGACGCACAGGGCCGTGGAGAAGGGGCTGCGGCGCGTCTACATGGCCAAACCTCTCGCCTGAGCGTCCGGCTTACGCAGATTTGATCGAGATCAATTCGAGGCATCCAGAAGGCCGGCTTATTGAGTCCATGCGGTTTCTACCAGCTAATCGCCGGTAGCGGCATCGACTACTTGATCATCAGATGCGCCACTATGGACAGACGGGCGAAGCAGGAGACAAAGCATGGACATTCAACGAGCGGGTTCTCAGCCATCCGGCAAGGGTCCGGCGGACTGGTTCACCGGCACGGTTCGCATCGATCCCCTGTTCGCGCCGCCCGATCCGGCCCGCGTCGGGGGCGCCCTGGTCACGTTCGAGCCGGGTGCCCGCACCGCATGGCACACGCATCCGCTCGGCCAGACCCTGATCGTGACCGCCGGCTGCGGCTGGGTGCAGCGCGAAGGCGGCCCGATCGAGGAGATCCGCCCCGGTGACGTGATCTGGTTTCCGCCTGGCGAGAAGCACTGGCATGGCGCCACGGCGACCACGGCCATGAGCCACATCGCTATCCAGGAGAAGCTCAACGGCTCGCCCGTCGATTGGATGGAGCAGGTCAGCGACGAGCAGTACCAGCGCGGGACATCATAAGCCCACGTAGGACTTCAACGGGGCGGCTTCATGCTGGCAACCAGCCGAATGTCTGCGCCAGCAGTGCCGTGTTCAGCCCAAGCACGATCGCCACCATCGCGATGCTGAGCCAATAGGCTCGCCCGTGCAGCCGGAACGGGCCCATCACGCGAGGGTCGCGGCTGACCGCCAGCAGCGTGATCATCGGCAGCGGCAGCACGAACGAGAGCACCACCTGGCTCGCGATCAGCGCCCAGGTCGGATCGACCCCGACTCCGATGATCACGAACGAGGGCAGCATGGTCACCGAGCGGCGCAGCCAGAGCGGGATCGCCCGGCCGATGAACCCCTGCATCACCACCTGGCCGGCCATGGTCGCCACCATCGAGGCCGACAGGCCAGCCGCCAGCAGCGAGACCAGGAACAGCACGCCCGCACTGGCTCCGAGCAGCGGCGTGAGCGTGCGGTAGGCGCCGGCGAGGTCGGCCACGTCGGCATGGCCGGAATGGTGGAAGGCGGCGGCCATCGACAGCATCGCCATGTTGACCAGCCCCGCGACCGACAGCGCCACCAGCACCTCCCGGTCGGAGAAGCGCACCAGCCGCCGCCGCTCGCCGTCGTTGCGCAATGCCACACGGCCCTGGGTCAGGCCCGAATGCAGGAATATCGCATGCGGCATCACCGTGGCGCCGACGATGCCGATGGCCAGTCCCAGCGCCCCGCTGTCCGGCAGTCTCGGCACCACCAGGCCGTGCAGGGCCGCGCCCCAGCGCGGCGGGGCGATGAACAGCTCGGCCAGATAGGCGAGGCTGATGATCCCGACCAGGCCCGCGATCACCAGCTCGATCGGCCGGAAGCCGCGCGACTGCAGCCCGAGCAGGAGGTAGGTCAACACGCCCATGATGGCCATGGCCGGAAGCAGTGCGATATGGGTGAGCAGGGACAGCCCGATGGCGCCGCCGACGAACTCCGCGAGGTCGGTCGCCATCGCGGCGAACTCGCTGGCCAGCCACATCGCGATCACGACCCGATGGCGGTAGCGTTGCCGGCACAGCTCGGCCAGGTTGCGGCCGCTGACGATGCCGACACGCGCCGAAAGACCCTGGAACAGCATCGCGATCAGGTTGGCCAGCAGCACGACCCAGAGCAGTGAATAGCCATAGCGCGCGCCGGCCTGGATATTGGTGACATAGTTGCCGGGATCGACATAGGCGACGGAAGCGACGATGGCTGGACCGGACAGAGCGAACAGGCCACGCAGGATACCGCGACGACCGGAAAGCAGGTTCTGGATCGCGGTTTCGGCAGGACTGGGCGCCGGAGAAAGCGACGAGGATGGTGCCGGCTTGGCAATATCAGGCAGTAACGACGGCATGAGGGTAATTTGTATCCTTGGCTACAAATTCCACAATGCAGCAATGACGGCAGGATAGCGATGATATTTACGCAGCAGGCTGGCACGGAGCCGGGCGCAGAGGGGGCGCTGGCCGAAGAGGATGATCCGGCGCAGTCCGAGCATTTCCGGGCAGCGCGGGCAGCGCAGGCACGGGTGCTGCTGGAGGATTATGTCGAGCTGATCGCCGATCTGCTGCAGCCCCCGGACCAGGTCAGCGTCGGACCCAGCCGGATCGCCCGGCATCTCGGCGTCTCCCACGCCACGGCGATCAAATGCATCGGACGGCTCTGCCGCGAGGGCTTGGCGGAGACGCAGCCCTATCGCGGCGTCAGCCTGACGGACGCGGGACAGGCGCTCGCGGAGGCGGTCCGGCGTCGGCACCGGATCGTGCTGGACCTGCTCATCACGCTCGGCGTGCCTCCCGAAGCGGCGCAAGCCGACGCGGAAGGGATCGAGCATCATGTCTCGGCGGCTACCCTGGATGCCTTCGAGCGCTTCCTGGCGATCACGGCGGCCTCGGATTCTGGCTGAAGCCCCTACTGGCCGAGGTCGGTCAGCCCGGGGTGATCCGTGGGCCTGGGACCGAGCGGCCAGCGGAACAGGCGGTCCGTCTCGGCGATCGGCACATCGTTGATGCTGGCTTCGCGACGCCGCATCAGGCCGTTCGGCGCGAACTCCCACTGCTCGTTGCCATAGGCGCGGAACCACTGGCCCTGGGCGTCGTGGAACTCGTACTGGAACCGCACCGCGATGCGGTTGTCGAGCAGCCCCCACAGCTCCTTGACCAGACGGTATTCGAGTTCGGCCTGCCATTTGCGCTCGAGGAAGCGGGTGATCGCCTCCCGCCCAGACAGGAATTCCGAGCGGTTGCGCCAGACGCTGTCCTCGGTATAGGCCAGCGCGACGCGCGACGCGTCACGGCTGTTCCAGGCGTCTTCCGCGCCGCGCACCTTCTGCATGGCGGTCTCGCGGGTGAAGGGCGGCAAAGGCGGACGCTCGTCGGCCATGGGTTTCCTCCAGCAGGCCTTTACCCGGCCGCCACGGACAGGGGGATCAAGGCGGCTGGCCCGGTGCTGGCCGTCATGCGCAGGAACTTGCGCTGCCGTCGCTGCATGGCGGCGAATGCCAACCGCGAGACGCCGCGCCGCACCCACCCATGCGGCGTGAAGCCGATGGTCTTGAAGATCATGCCGATCGCGCGATCCAGATGCCCGTGCCCGTAGAAGCCCATCGCCCGCGACATGTAGGCGGCGATGCAGCGCTGGTGGTCATAGGCCATGCCGGCCGGCTCGTTGGTGCAATGGAAGGCGAAGGCGAGCTCGTCATCCTCGCTCTCGGTGACCCGGCCGAGGGCGATCCGGGTGCGCCGCAACACGCCGATCCGCTCCCGCTTCAAATAGCGGTGCATATGGTCGTAGAACAGCTTGAAGTGGCGGTATTCATCGGCCGCGATCTGCTTGCAGACGGCCTTGAGCACCGGCTCGTCGGTGGCGTCCGCCAGCGCGGTATAGAACGAGGAGGTGCCGGTCTCGACCATGCAGCGCGCGATCAGCTCACCGGTGCGGGAGCCGCGCACCGAGGCATCGACCTCGATCGGCACGCTGTACGACGCCCGGTAGCGATCGAACGCGGAGGGGTAGTCCCAGGCCGGATCGGCCAGCATCGCCCAGCGGCCGAGCGCGTCGCCGTGCTGCACCTCCTCGACCGACCAGTTGTCGGCGGCCTGCCGGAAGTCGGGATCGTCGGTGAAGACATTCTTGAGGTAGGTTGCGTAATCGGTGCCGTTGCGCTCGACCACCGATGCCGCCTTGACCAGAAGCACGACCTCGGGGTCGACCAGGGTCGGGTCGAACCTGTCCCATGCCAGTTCATCGATCCGCCAATGCTTCATCGTCGACCAATGCCCCAGAGTCTCGTTCCCTGGAAGAGGGAGCCGCCTTCCGACAAGAAACGCATGATGCCATCGGTTGTCTGACTGAGAAACCATGTGTGACGGATCTGTGGCAGAACTGCAACAAAACTAGGTTGCGGAGACCCTGGTGACTTGCAATCGCAGCGGTGCGATGATCCCGGGATCAAGCGAAGCCCCGCACGCGGCGGGACGGAGACCATCGACGTGCCGAAAGGCTGGCCAAGTCAGGCAGCCGCAACGTGCATGCAATTTCCGATACACGACTTGGCGGAAGGAGCCCCTGCGGCAATGAATATTCACGAGTACCAGGCCAAGACCCTGTTGAAGGGCTTTGGCGTGCCTGTGCTGGAGGGGCGCGTCGCGCGCTCGCCGGAGGAGGCGTTGATCGCCGCGCGGACCCTGCCTGGTCCGGTGATCGTGGTGAAGTCGCAGATCCACGCCGGCGGACGCGGCGCCGGACGCTTCAAGGAGGACCCCGAGGGCAAGGGCGGCGTCCGCCTGGTCAAATCCGCCGACGAGGCCGAGGAGGCCGCGCGCGCGATGCTCAACCACACGCTGGTCACCAAGCAGACCGGCCCCGCCGGACGCGTGGTGCGGCGCCTGTATGTGGAAGCCGGCTGCGACATCAAGCGCGAGCTGTATTTCTCGCTGCTGGTCGATCGCGGCACCGGTCGCGTCACCATCGTCGCCAGCCAGGAAGGCGGCATGGAGATCGAGGAGGTTGCCGCCCATAGCCCCGAGAAGATCCTGCACGAGACCATCGATCCCGCGATCGGCTTCTCCGGCTATATCGGTCGCAAGATCGCCGCCGGCCTGGGTCTCGCCGGCAAGACGGCCGCGGCCTTCACCCGCGTGGTGGGTGCCTCGTACGACGCCTTCGTCAAGCTCGACTGCGCGATCATCGAGATCAACCCTCTGGTCGTCACCGGCAACGGCGACATCGTCGCCCTCGATGCCAAGATCAGCTTCGACGACAACGCCCTGTTCCGTCATCCCGAAGTCGAGGAGTTGCGCGACGAGTCCGAGGAGGACCCCAAGGAACTCGAAGCCGCGCGTCACGGGCTGAGCTACATCGCTCTCGAGGGCAACATCGGCTGCATGGTCAACGGCGCGGGTCTCGCGATGGCGACCATGGACATCATCAAGCTGGAAGGCGCCGAGCCGGCCAACTTCCTCGATGTCGGCGGTGGTGCCACCAAGGAGCGCGTGGTCGCGGCGTTCAAGATCCTGCTGTCGGACCCGAATGTCGAGGGCATCCTGGTCAACATCTTCGGCGGCATCATGCGCTGCGACATCATCGCCCAAGCCGTGATCGAGGCCTCGCGCGAGGTGAAATTGCACGTGCCCCTGGTGGTGCGGCTGGAAGGCACCAACGTCGAGCTGGGCCAGCAGCTGATCAACGACAGCGGCCTGCCGATCATCAACGCCAACGACCTGTCGGATGCCGCGCGCAAAATTGTGGCCGCCGTAAAGAAGGAGGGACACGCGTAATGGCGATCCTGATCAACGCGGAAACCCGCGTCATCACCCAGGGCTTCACCGGCGCCCAGGGCACGTTCCACGCCGAGCAGGCGATCGCCTACGGCACCAAGATGGTCGGCGGCACCACGCCGGGCAAAGGCGGCCAGACCCACCTTGGCCTGCCGGTGTTCGATACCGTGATCGAGGCGAAGGAAAAGACCCGCGCGACCGCCTCGGTGATCTACGTGCCGCCGCCGTTCGCCGCCGATGCGATCCTGGAGGCGATCGACGCAGAGATGCCGCTGATCGTCTGCATCACCGAGGGCATCCCGGTGCTGGACATGATCCGGGTGACGCGCGCACTGGCCGGCTCGAAGAGCCTGCTGGTCGGGCCGAATTGTCCCGGCGTGATCACTCCAGACGCCTGCAAGATCGGCATCATGCCGGGCCATATTCATCGTCGCGGCAAGGTCGGCATCGTCTCGCGCTCCGGCACGCTGACCTACGAGGCGGTGGCGCAGACCACGGCGGTCGGTCTCGGCCAGAGCACCTGCGTCGGCATCGGCGGCGATCCGGTCAAGGGCATGGACTTCATCGAGGTGCTGGAGATGTTCCTGGCCGATCCCGAGACGGAGTCCATCGTCATGATCGGCGAGATCGGCGGCGCCTCCGAGATCGACGCCGCGACCTTCCTCAAGGACAACAAGGTCAAGAAGCCGACCATCGGCTTCATCGCCGGTGCCACGGCGCCTCCGGGGCGGCGCATGGGCCATGCCGGTGCTGTGATCACCGGCGGCAACGACACCGCGGCGGCCAAGATCGAAGCTCTGCAGTCCGCTGGCGTGCGCGTCGCACCCAGCCCCGCGGTGCTCGGACCGACCATGATCGAGGTGATGCGCGGCTGAGACGGCAAGCCGCCGTGCATCGCGTCCCGCTGGCCCTGTTGTCAGTGGGACTGATGCTCGGCGGCTGCGTCGCTCCCGGACCCTGCGACTATAACGCGGCATCCTGTTACCCGCTGTCGCCACCGCAACCCTATCCTTATTCCTACGGCTATCCGTCGTCCTATGGCTACCCGCCCGGCCCGCCGCCGGGCCAAGCCTATGCCGGGCCGGACGGCTTTACCTATGTCAACGGCTATCCGGTCGACGTCATCGACAACCAGCAGGTGGAGCTGGTGTTCCTGCCAGCCCTGGGTGGCTGGGGCTATTACGACAACGAGCGTCGCTGGCGCGGCGCACCGCCCGACCTGCGCGACCGGCTCGACCGTTTCCATCCACAAGGACGAGGGGTGCCGCCGCCAGGAGGGTTCGGCCCCGACTCCAGCCCCGGTCGACCGCAGGGACCTGGTTATGGCCGACCCGTATATGCAGTGCAGCCCGGTCGTCCAGGCGTCGGCGCCGGTCCCTCGCCGCCCGCTTCGTCGCGTTCCCTTGGCCCAGGTCCAGGCGGCTTTGCCCGTCCCGGTAGCCCAGGTCCTGGCGCCGGACCTCGGCCCACGCAACGTTCGCCGCCACCGAGACGGAACTGCGCGCCAAGTCAGCCTCGTTGCTAGCGGATAAAATCTGACACTTAATCGGTGCTGTAGGTCGGTTCGTAAATGGAAAATGGGCATGAACGTCCGGTCGAGCAA
>CAXSEE010000192.1:0-7917 GCA_964235615.1 uncultured Acetobacteraceae bacterium
GTCTCGCGAGCTATCTGCTGATCGGCTACTGGTATGACCGTCCCAGCGCCCAGGCCGCGGCCAACAAGGCGTTCGTGGTCAACCGCATTGCCGACCTGTTCTTCATGGTCGGCATCGCGCTGACGTTCGTGCAGTTCGGCACCGTCAGCTACGACAACATCTTTGCTCTCGTGCCGGCTCATCAGGGTGCCATGTATCATCTGTTCGGCACCGACATGCGCGCCTACGAGGTGATCGGCGTGCTGCTGTTCATCGGCGCCATGGGCAAGTCCGCCCAGCTGTTCTTCCACACCTGGCTGCCTGACGCGATGGAGGGTCCGACACCGGTCTCGGCGCTCATCCATGCCGCGACCATGGTGACGGCCGGGGTGTTCCTGCTGGCGCGCATGTCGCCGCTGATGGAGTTCGCCCCGGTCGCCAAGGACCTGGTGGTGCTGATCGGCGCCTCGACCTGCTTCTTTGCCGCCACCGTCGGGCTGGTGCAGCCGGACATCAAGCGCACCATCGCCTACTCGACCTGCTCGCAGCTCGGCTACATGTTCATGGCCTGCGGCGTCGGCGTCTATCAGGCCGGCATGTTCCATCTCACCACCCACGCCTTCTTCAAGGCGCTGCTGTTCCTGGCCGCGGGCTCGGTGATCCACGGCCTGCATGGCGAGCAGGACATGCGCCGCATGGGCGGCCTGGCCAAGAAGCTGCCGGTCACCTGCGTGGTGATGTGGATCGGCTCGCTGGCCCTGGCCGGCATCCCGCCATTCGCCGGCTGGTGGTCGAAGGACGCGATCATCGAGGCGACCTGGGCGGCTCAGTCCGGGATCGGCTTCTACGGCTGGGTGCTCGGCTCGATGACCGCCTTCATCACCGCGCTGTATAGCTGGCGCCTGCTGTTCCTGGTGTTCCATGGCGCGGCGCGCGATGCACATCTGCAGGAGCGGGCCCACGAGAGCCCTCCGGTGATACTGCTGCCCCTGGTCGTGCTGGCGGTCGGCGCGGCCTTCGGCGGCTGGGCACTCGCTCCCTGGTTCATCGGCGCGCATCAGTCGGTATTCTGGAACGGCTCCATCTTCAACGGTCCCGGCAACGGCGTGTTGACGGCGATGGAGCAGATCCCGCTGGCGATCGCGCTGGTGCCGACGGTCCTGGCCCTGCTCGGCGTGGCCGCCGCGGTGTTTGCCTACCGGCTGCGTCCGGAGCTGCCGGCACAGCTCGCCCGCCGCTTCCCCGGCTTGTACCAGTTCCTGCTCAATAAGTGGTATTTCGACGAGCTGTACGACCGCATCTTCGTGCGCCCCTACCGCGTGCTGGCCCGCTTTCTGTGGCATGTCGGCGACGAGGGCATCATCGAGGGGGTTCCGGCCGGGATGGCGCGCCTGACCGCCGGCGGCTCGATCGCCGCGATCCGTATCCAGACCGGTTCGATCGCGGTCTATGCCTTCACCATGCTGATCGGCCTGGTGATCCTGATCTCCACCTTCCTGGTCTTCCGTTGACCATTCCGGATAAGGGCATCCGCCGATGAACTGGACCCTTGCCCTGCCGGAGATCGTGCTGTCGCTCTGCGGCCTCGCCATCCTGGTGTTCGGCGTGTTGCAGAAGAAGGGCAATCCGGCGGTGCCCTGCACCCTTCTTACCATCGCCGCGATGCTGGTGGCGGGTGCCCTGGTGGTCACCTCGGCGGATGGAATCGGCTATCACCGCGTCTTCGTCGGCGACAGTTTTGCCCGCTTCATGAAGTTGCTCAGCCTTGCCGGCGCCATCCTGAGCCTGCTGCTGGCGCTGGACTATAACCGGCGCGAAGGCATCTCACGCTTCGAGTTCCCGGTATTGGTGCTGTTCGCCACCGTCGGCACCATGCTGATGGCCTCCAGCGAGAACCTGATGACGCTGTATATCGGGCTCGAATTGCAGTCGCTGGCGATCTACATCCTCTGCGCCTTCGACCGTGACCGCGTGGCTTCGTCCGAATCGGGGCTGAAATACTTCGTGCTCGGCTCCCTGGCGTCCGGGCTGCTGCTGTATGGCATCTCGCTGGTGTTCGGCTTCGCCGGCACGATGGAGTATCGCGGGCTGCAAGCTGCACTGGCACAATCGGCAGAAATCCCGTCCGGCCTGGTGATCGGCATCGTCTTCATCATCGTCGGACTGGCGTTCAAGATCTCCGCGGTGCCGTTCCACATGTGGACGCCGGATGTGTATCAGGGGGCACCGGCGCCGGTGACCGCCTTCATGTCGGGGGCACCGAAACTGGCGGCGTTCGCGCTGCTGTTGCGCGTGATGGCCGGACCGTTCGGACAGGTGACGCCGCAATGGCAGCTCCTGATCGAGCTGATCGCGATCGCCTCGATGCTGTTCGGCTCGCTCGCGGCGATCCCGCAGACCAGCATCAAGCGGCTGATGGCATACAGCTCGATCAGCAATATGGGCTATGCGCTGATCGGGCTCGCCGCGGCGACGCCGGCCGGGTTGCGCGGCACATTGGTCTATCTCGCGATCTACCTGTTCATGAATTCGGGTGCCTTCGCCTGCATCATCGCGATGCGCCGGCGCGGCCTCGCGGTGGAGAAGATTTCTGACCTCGCCGGCCTCAGCCGCACCGATCCGGGGCTCGCGCTGATGATGGCGATCTTCATGTTCAGCATGATCGGCGTGCCGCCGCTGTCCGGCTTCTTCGGCAAGTTCCTGGTGTTCAGCGCGGCCCTGCAGGCGGGGATGCCGCTGCTGGTGATCGTCGGCATCGTCTCCAGCGTGATCGGCGCGGTCTATTACCTGCGCGTCGTTCGTGTGATGTATGTCGACGCGCCGGCCCAGGCGTTCGACCGTCGCGCTCGTTCTGTCTCCTTCGTCTCGATCGGCATGGGGCTGGTGACCGGCCTGT
Source organism: uncultured Acetobacteraceae bacterium (assembly GCA_964235615.1). GTDB lineage: Bacteria > Pseudomonadota > Alphaproteobacteria > Acetobacterales > Acetobacteraceae > Lichenicoccus. Next base: position 2,876 of record CAXSEE010000192.1, read on the forward strand.
TCCTCCTCGTGCTGGGTCCGGTGACGAGTGCCGCGCAGGCTGCCGCCGCCGTCCTGTTCAGGTGACACGGCCCGCCCTGGCAGCAATGAGGCAATGCGCTCAGGGAGCCATTGAGGCTATACAGGACCGATCAAGGGTCTCACGGCCTGGATAGGAATGAATTCTTGTCCTCGATGAAGATGGCGGCGACAGGTGGACTGGCGCCGATCTTCCGCGAAGGCACCAACATTATCGAATGGACGGACCCGGAGATCAGCCTCTACGGACGGCACCCGCTGACAGCGCCCAACTTGATCGAACAAGATTAACTGACGATAGAAGGTAGATTATGGATGTGTTGAACGGCGATCTGGCTTTCCTGCCCTTGGGCGGGACGGGCGAGATCGGCATGAATTTGAACCTCTACCGGTGCGATGGCGCCTGGCTTGCGGTGGATTGCGGCATCGGCTTCGGCGGCAACGACATGCCGGAGGTCGAGATCCTGATGCCGGATCCCTCCTTCATCGCCGCCCACAAGGACGATCTGGTCGGGCTGGTGATCACCCACGCCCATGAGGACCATATCGGGGCGGTGGCCCATCTCTGGTCCAGGCTCGGCTGCCCGGTCTACGCGACCCCGTTCGCGGCGGCGGTTCTGCGCCGCAAGCTGGGCGAGGCGGGCCTGCTCGGGCGCGTGGATCTGCATATCGTGCCGCAGGGCAGCCGCTTCGAGCTGGAGCCGTTCTCGCTGCAGTTCATCGATGTGACCCACTCGGTGCCCGAGGCGCAGGCGCTGGTCGTGCGCACGCGCTACGGCACCGTGCTGCATACCGGCGACTGGAAGCTCGACCCGACGCCTCTGGTCGGGCCGCCCACGAACCTGGAGGCCTTCGCCGCACTCGGCCGCGAGGGCGTGCTGGCGATGGTGTGCGACAGCACCAACGCCATGGTCGAGGGCGAATCCGGTTCCGAGGCGGACGTGCGACGCAGCATGGCCAGCCTGATCGCCGGCATCGAGGGCCGCGTCGCGGTGACCTGCTTTGCCAGCAACGTCGCCCGCGTCGAGAGCATCGCGCTCGCCGCCGAAGCCGCCGGACGCTCGGTCGTGGTGGTCGGACGCTCGCTGCGCAACCTGGAGATGGCGGCGCGCGACTGCGGCTATTTCGATCAGGTGCCGATGTTCCTGTCGGAGCAGGATGCCGAGGACATCCCCGACGACAACCTGCTGATGATCGTCACCGGCAGCCAGGGCGAGCCGCGTTCGGCATTGTCGCGGATCGCCGCCGACACCCACTCCAACATTTCGCTCGGCGAGGGCGACACGGTGGTGTTCTCGTCGCGCATGATCCCCGGCAACGAGCGGGCGATCATGGCGGTGCAGGATAATCTGGTACGGCGCGGCGTGCGCGTGCTGACCGATGCCGACCATATGGTGCATGTCTCCGGCCACGCCGCGCGGGACGATCTGCGCCGCCTGTACGGGCTGGTGAAGCCGCGCTACTCGGTGCCGGTGCATGGCGAGTGGCGCCACATGACGGCGCACGCGGCGCTGGCAAAGGAGGAGGGCGCCGAGCCGATCCTGCTGGAGGATGGCGACGTGCTCAGCCTGTCCGGCCAGAAGGCCGAGGTGGTGGACACCGTGCCGGTTGGCAAGCTGGCGCTGGACGGCAATCGTGTGCTGCCGATGGACGGGGCCGTGCTGAGTGCGAGGCGCAAGATGCTGTTCAACGGCATCGTGCTCGGCAGCGTGGTGATCAACCGCAACGGTGAGGTGCTGGGCTCGCCGCAGATCAGCGCGCCGGGACTGCTCGAACCCAACGACGCCGAGAGCCAGCGCGTCACCAACGCGTTTGCCCAGGCGCTGTATGATCTGCCGCCGGGTCTGCGTCAGGACGAGCCCGGCTTCCGCGAGGCTGCCAAGACGGCTCTGCGGCGTGCCCTGGGACGGAAATTGCAGAAGCGGCCGATGGTCGACGTGCATCTGCTTCGGGTCTAGGGCGGCCAAGCTCTGAGCGCCCGTTCGAGACTGCGCTGCGGCGAGCCAGAGGCGCCTTCTGCGTCGGATAGCCGTCGCAGTAGTATTCTCGAACGGGCACGGAGGTCTCGATGGGCTGGTTTACGGGTATAATCCTGTTCGTGCTGATCTGGTGGACGGCGCTGTTCGCGGTCCTGCCGCTGGGTCAGCGTCCGCAGTCCGAGGCGGACCCGATCTCGGGATTCCGGGGTTTGCCGACGGCGCCGCGCATCGGCCGGGTGATGATCATCACGACATTGGTGTCCGTGGTGCTCTGGCTCGGCTGCCACCTGCTGATCACCAGCAGTTGGCTGTCGTTCCGCCACGGCGTGCTGGCGTTCCATCCGGACTGACCGGTATTGAGCCTCAATTTCGAATAGTAACCGTAATGCATAGGCGCCATGCATATTTAGCTGGTATCGGAAGCCGAAATGCGGAATCATTAACGGCAGGACAGGGAGATCCTCCCCATCCTGCCGTGTGACTGGTGTTTTCTCCCTAAACTTGGCCCGCGCGCTGGTACCAAGCTGCGTGGGCCTTTTTTATGCGCACATGGACGGTTTGTCACGCCCGTTTCGTAATATAACGCTGACTCTATGGCTGATTTTGTTTGCCAATACTTGTGCAGTGCATCATTTCGCATGGCACCCTAGCCATGCTTCCGCCTGCTGCCAGCTTGCTCTAGGTTCCGGGCACTTTATCGATCGTGCCGAGGTTCCACCGATGCGCCTGTCCCGCAGCTTCATACCGACCTTGAAGGAGACGCCCGCGGAGGCGCAGATCGCCTCGCACCGCCTGATGCTGCGCGCAGGGCTGATCCGGCAGACCGCATCGGGCATCTATGCCTGGCTGCCGGCCGGCCTGCGCGTGCTCCGCCGCATCGAGCGCATCATCCGCGAGGAGCAGGATGCGGCCGGCGCCCAGGAGGTGCTGATGCCGACCTTGCAGCCCGCCGAGCTGTGGAAACGGTCCGGCCGCTACGACGCCTACGGTCCGGAGATGCTGCGTATCAAGGACCGTCACGAGCGCGACCTGATCTACGGACCGACCAACGAGGAGATGATCACCGATATCCTCTCGGGGGTGGCCAAGTCCTACAAGGACCTGCCGCAGATGCTCTACCAGATCCAGTTGAAGTTCCGCGACGAGGTGCGGCCCCGATTTGGCGTGCTGCGCGGCCGCGAGTTCCTGATGAAGGACGGCTACAGCTTCGATATCGACTATGAGGCGGCGGTGCAGAGCTACCGGCGCATGATGCTGTCGTACATGCGGATCTTCCAGCGTATCGGCATCAATGCGATCCCGATGGCCGCCGACACCGGCCCGATCGGCGGCGATCTCAGCCACGAGTTCATCATGCTGGCGCCGACCGGCGAGAGCGGCGTGTTCTACGACTCCGATTTCGAAACGATAGACTGGATCAATTCCGCCTTCGACACCGGCAGCACCGTCGATCTCGACCGCTTCTTCGAGTTCGTCACCTCGAAATACGCGGCGACCGACGAGAAGCATGACGAGGCGAGATGGTCGCAGGTGCCGCCGGCTCGCCAGCGCCAGGGCAGGGGGATCGAGGTCGGCCAGATCTTCTATTTCGGCACCAAATATACCGAAGCCATGGGCGTGTCCGTGGTCGGACAGGATGGCACCCCGGTATCTCCGCACATGGGCAGCTACGGGATCGGGGTGTCGCGGCTGGTCGGCGCGATGGTGGAGTCCGCGAGCGACGAGGCCGGCATCATCTGGCCGGTCGCGGTGGCGCCGTTCCGCGGCGCGATCCTCAACCTCAAGCAGGGCGACGCGGCCTGCGACGCCTTGTGCGAGCGTTTATATGAGGTGGCGCCGGACGACCTGCTGCTGGATGACCGCGGCGACCGCGCCGGGGTGAAGTTCAACGATGCCGACCTGATGGGCCATCCGCTGCAGATCATCGTGGGACCCCGTGGCGCCGCGGCGGGCCGGGTCGAGGTCAAGCGCCGGGCGACCGGAGAACGCAGCGAGGTCACGGTCGACGAAGCCCTGTCCCTGATCCGCACGATCCGCTAGCCGCAGGACAAGGCAATGTTCAACGCCTTCGAGCGGGCGGTCGCCGGCCGCTACCTGCGCGCGCGCCGCGGCGAGCGGTTCGTCTCCGTGATCGCGATCTTCTCCCTGATCGGCATCGCCCTCGGGGTCGCGACGCTGATCATCGTGATGTCGGTGATGAACGGCTTCAAGGCCGACCTGATGAGCCGCATCCTCGGCCTGAACGGCGATCTCAGCATCTACGGCAACGGCACCTCGATCACCGACTACCAGGCCGTCGCGCAACGGGTGGCGGCGGTTCCCGGCGTCACCTCGGCGTCGGCGATCGTCGAGGGCCAGGTGCTGCTCAGCGCCGGCAGCTACAGCTCGGGCGGCCTGATCCGCGGCCTGTCGCAATCCGACCTGCAGGCCCTGCACGAGATCAGCTCGAACATACGCGACGGCAGCCTCGACGACTTCACCGGCGACGATGCGATCGTGATCGGGGCGACGCTGGCGATGCGGGCCAACCTCACGATCGGCTCCCGACTCACATTGGTCTCGCCGAACGGCGCCGCGACCGCCTTCGGCACCATGCCGAGGGTGCGCGCCTACCGCGTGGTGGCGATCTTCGACGCCGGCGTGAACGACTATAACGCCTCCTACGCCTTTCTGCCGATCGCCGCCGCCCAGGTGTTCTTCCAGATGCCGGGCGCGGTGTCGCTGATCCAGGTGATGACGCGAGATGCCGACAACGTCCGCCCTGTGACGCAGCGCATACGCATGGCCCTGCCCGATGCGCCGCTGCGCGTGCTCGACTGGACCCAGAGCAACAACGCCTTCTTCGGCGCGGTGCAGGTCGAGCAGAACGTGATGTTCCTGATCCTGACGCTGATCATCCTGGTCGCGGCCTTCAACGTGGTGTCGTCGCTGATCATGATGGTCAAGGACAAGACGCGCGACATCGCCGTGCTGCGCACCATCGGCGCCGGACGCGGCGCCATCATGCGCATCTTCCTGATGTGCGGCGCCTCGGTCGGCGTCACCG
>CAXSEE010000193.1:0-7884 GCA_964235615.1 uncultured Acetobacteraceae bacterium
CTTCGTGCCTCCAACACCCAGGCGGTCCTGGTTGCACGTGCGGAAGCGGCGAATGCGGCCGGCCTCGATCGGCTCAAGCTCGCTCTGGTCGCACAACTGGAACAGTCCGGTCTGACGGCACCGGATTTTTCCGGACAGAACGCCGGACACTGACCGGCACCAGTGTCGTAGAGCCTTCTACCGACACGGTCCTGATCTCGGTCCGCTCGCCGGGCTTCGACACCAGGCCGCCCGAATTCACGGACGGCGCGCTCATTCCCGCGACGATCAGGCAGGCCTGTTCGGCCTGGGGACAGGGAAGGTTTCCCGCACGCGATGTGGTGATCCGGGTGGTTCGCGACGTCATCGTCGCGGCCGAAGGATTGGTGTTCGATCGCGACGGCGAGCTCCTGCGCTACAGCATCCGCCAGCACGAGACGGACATGATCGACCAGGCTAGCCGCGCGGTCCAGGCTGTGATTGCAGGCGAGCCGGTGCCGCGGCATGACCAGCCGCTGGTCCTGGGCAAGAAACGAGGGGCGGAGAATTACGGTCACTGGATGATCGAGATGCTGCCGATGCTGGATCTGGTGCTCTCTCGTCTGGCGGACGAGCGGATCGGCGTGCTGGTGCATGACGTCGGCGACACGATGCTGGGGCAGGTGATGCGACAGACGCTGCGCCGACTCGGGATCGGCGATCACCGGATACAGGCCAGCGGGCTTGAGCCGGTCCGCGTGCGCGAGCTGATCATGGTCGAAGGCCTGACCGATCATGGCGTCTATATGTCGCCCCTGGTGCGCGACTGCCACGAGCGGCTGGCGCACGGTGTCGCCGGAAGCGGCATCGAGCGCGTGTTCCTGCGACGCGGCGCCGGCACAGGCCGCGGGTTCAACGACGAGACCCACATGATGCAGCAGGCCGCGGCGAGGAAGTTCTCGGTGGTGTCTCCCTATGGCCTCGGCCTGGACGAGCAGATCGGGCTGATGCGCGACGCGCGGATCGTCGCCGGCGTGATGGGGGCCGCCATGACCAACCTGATCTACGCGGGCGAGGGCACCCGCGCCGCCCTGTTCGCGCCCGCCGCGATGCCGGACACGTTCTTCTGGTTCATCGCCAATCTGCGTGGGCTGCATTATCGTGAAATCCGTTGCGCGCAGAACGGTCCGGGCGATGGCTGGAACCGCACGCTCGACCTTGGTTTTCGCGAGTTCCGGCGCGCGCTTGACCAGGAGATCGCGGCGCTCTGACCATGGATGGGATTGTCATGGCAATGAAGCCGGTTCGAATACGGAATGCTCGCCCGGTATCGGCCGGAAACTGCTGCCCAATCCGCTGATGGTTTCCGCACCCCCCAGGTACAGCAGACCGCCGGGAACAAGACGCGAGGCGATCAAATCCAACACGCGAGTTTTAGTTTGCATATCAAAATAGATCAGGACGTTGCGACAGAACACGATATCGAAGCGGCCGAGCGGAGAAGGGTCCGATAGCAGGTTCCACTCACGGAAATCCGCCATGTCGCGGATCGGCTTGATCAGCCGCCAGCCATCGCCTTCCTTGGTGAAATACTTGATCAGCATGCGCGCCGGCAGACCGCGCTGGACCTCGAACTGGCTGTAGATCCCGTCACGCGCCCGTGCGAGCGGCGCACGGGCGATGTCGGTGCCCAGTATATGCACTGTCCGTCCGTTCAGCGCCGGCCCCATCTCGGCCGCTAGCATGGCCAGCGAATAGGCTTCCTGACCCGTGGATGCGGCAGCCGACCAGATCCGCAGCGGCATGCCCGCAGGCCGGCTCGCATGCAGTCGCGGCAACGCATGCGTGCGCAGATGATCGAACGGCTTGGTGTCGCGGAAGAACAGCGTCTCGTTGGTGGTCAAGGCTTCCACCACTTCGTCCTGAAGCGCGCGGTTGGTGCGAAGCTGTGGGACGAGGGCGGCAAAATCGCTCAGGCCGAGCCTGCGCGTCATCGCGGCCAGACGGGTATCGACCAGATAGACCTTCTCCGGCCCAAGTGCCAATCCGGAGCGCGACTTCACCAGGGCGGCGACCTCATCGAAGGCATTCATGACAGGCGGCTCAACATCTGGGTGACCTTGCTCGCGAGTTCGTCGATCGGCAGCACGGCGTGGCACAGTCCGGCGCGAGCCACCGCGCCCGGCATGCCCCAGACGACGCTGCTCGCCTCATCCTGCGCCAGGATGGAGCCGCCGGCCTCCACCAGGCCCTGCGAGCCGAGCAGACCGTCCTGACCCATGCCGGTGAGGATGACCGCCAGGACCCGTCCGCCACAGGCCAGGGCGGCGGAACGCAGCATCGGATCGACCGCGGGACGACATGAGTTCTCCGGTGGGTCGTCGGTGATCCGGGTGCGCAGGCCATGGTCGGTCGCCTGGATGGTCAGATGGCGGTCGCCCGGGGCGATCAGGATGTGGTCCGGCAACAGGCTCTCGCCGTCCTCGGCTTCCTTGCACGAACGCCTGCCTTGCCGCTGGATGTGCTCGGCGAGACTGCGCGTGAACAACGGCGGCATGTGCTGGGTGACGATGATCGGAACCCGTAAGGGTGTGGCGAGGGCGGCGAAGAACGAGAACAGCGCCTGCGGTCCTCCGGTGGAACTCCCGATCGCCAGCAGCAGCGGGGAACGGCAGAATGCTGGCCGCAGGACGATGGTGCCGGCCGATTGTGGCGCGGCGGATACCGACGGGGCGGCGCCACGGGTCGTGGCGATAGCCGGCACAGGCGTTCTTTGCACGCGCGCGGTGATGCCGAGACGGCGCAGGCGTGCCTGCCCCTTGACCTTGGCCAGTATCTCCCGGGCGAATTCATCGGCCTGATGCGATGCCGGTTTGGGCACGTAGTCAGCCGCACCGGCCTGCAACGCCTGCATGGCGATAGCGCCGCCGAGCGTGGTAAGAGCCGACGCCATGATAATGCGCACCGAGGGATCGATCTTGAGCAGCAGCGGCAGGGCGGTCATCCCGTCCATTACCGGCATCTCGACGTCGAGCACGACCACGTCGATCCCGCCACGCCTGAGCATCTCGGCGGCTTTCTCGCCGTCGGCCGCGAGACCCACGACTTCGATGGCCGGATCGCGGCGGAGGATCCGCGCGATCACCGCCCGGATGGTGTAGGAGTCGTCGCAGATCAGCACGCGGACGGCTGGATCGGACCGTGCGGGCAGCGTCGCGTCCAGCTTCATATGGCTCATGGCTCCTGATCCAGCAGGGCCGGATCCAGCAGGCCAAGCTGTTCCAGCTTGCCGAGCAGAATGGTGTCGTCGAACGGCTTCATGATGTATTCCTGCGCCCCTGCCTCGATCGCGGAGACGATGAAGTCGGGCTGGTTTTCCGTCGTGCAGAGAATGACGCGGGGCTCGTCCTCGCCGAACTCCCGACGCAACGCACGCAGGCAGTCGATGCCGTTCATGATCGGCATGTTCCAGTCCAGCAGCATCGCGTCCGGACGTTCCTGTCGCACATGCAGCAGCGCGTCGGCGCCATCGCACGCCTCGTCGACGGCAAAACCCGCACGTTCGAGAATGCGCCGGGCAATCTTGCGTACCACGCGGCTGTCATCCACCACTAGGATACGTTTCTGCAACGATGTGGATGGCTGGTTCATCACGTCGTGACCTTGGGCTCGAGGAACAACAGGCGGCTGATGTCGAGCACCACCATCAGTCGTTCCGGCAGACGAAAGATGCCGCTGGAGAACTCGATCCATGCAGCCGCCAGCGTCGGCGGCGGCGCTTCGAGCTCGTTCATGTCGAGCGTCAATACCTCGAGCGCCTGGTCCACCAGCAGCGCGTAGCCGCCGCCGGCTTCCTCCGCGACAACGGCAACCCGCTTGCTGCCGGCAGGCGCCGGCGTGAGCGAGAGACGGCGGCGCAGGTCGATCGCGGTGACGATCCGGCCGCGCAGGTTGATGTTCCCGGCGATCTCGGGAGGTGCGAGCGGAATACGCGTGACGATGCTGTTGGAGATCACATCGCGTACGGCGAGGACCGGTACGCCGCAGAGCTGCCCATTGACCATCAGGGTGAGGAAGCCCTGCTCGCGCTTCTCCCCATTGCCGGGCGGGCTGTTGCCGGATGTGTCACTGACCTGGTTCTGCATGGTTCCCACTCCCGTCAGGCGGCAATGCGATGCGACAGGCACTGCTCGAGGCTGGCAAGCAGTGTCTCACGCTCGAATTTGCGTATGTAGTCGGTGAAGCCGGCGTCCCGCCCGGCCTGCACGTCGTCCTGGCCGGTGAGGGCCAGCATCGGCAGCTCCGCCCAGCTGCCGCCCTCTCGCACCTTGCGGGCGAAGCTGTGGCCGTCCATGCCGGGCATCTCGATGTCCGACACGATCGCGTCGAACCGGCGTCCGGCCTCGCGCATTGCCAGCGCTCCCTCGGCGGTCGAGGCGGTGGTGACATCGTATCCGGCCGCGGAGAGGCTGGGGACCAGCAGGTGGCGGAAGAAATCGCTGTCCTCGACCACCAGCAGCCTGGGACGGGCTTTTCGCGAGTTCGCCGCGGTCTGGAACCAGTTCTGCGATACCCGGGTGAGCCAGTAGCCGGTATCGACGATGTCGGTCGCGCGGGCGCCGATGATCGCCGTGCCGAGCAGGCCAGGCCGATCGCCGGCGATCTCGATGCTCATGGACTCGCTGACCACATCGAGGATCTCGTCGACCATCAGGCCGATATGCTGGTCGTTGTCGCTGATCACCAGGACGGCCTGGGTCTCGGCGTGCTGGCCGACTTCCGGGTCCAGCGCGAGCAGTCGCATCAGGCTGCCGCGATACTGCGTCACCAGGCGCTCGCCGGTGCGTTCCAGACGGGCGCGCGGGATCATTTCCAGGCGCGCGATCAGCGCCAGCGGCAGCGCCTTCTGCGCACCCGGGCCGGCTCGCACCAGAAGCATGTCGCGGCGTCCGTCCTCGCTGGTGGATGCCGCCTCCGTGCTGCGCACGCGTGTGTCCGCGCCGGCGCCCAGACCGCTTTCGCGGGCGATGCCGAGTGGATCGAGGATCATGATGACCGCGCCATCGCCGAGAATGGTGTTGCCGCTGAACAGTGCGATCTGGCGGATCACCGGTGCGACCGGCTTGACGACGATCTCCTCGGTATCGAACACCTGCTCGACGATCAGGCCAAGGCGCCTGGCGCCCACCGAGACCACGACCACAATGCGTTCGGCGGAATTACCCGCGGTGTCGGGATCGAGCTGCAGGATGCGCGACATCGAGACCAGCGGCAGCAGCTGGTTGCGCAGGCGCAAGACCTGGGCGCCGTCGATGGTCTCCAGGACCATGTCGGGCTGCGAACCGGGCAGCACGATCTCGACGACGCTGATCTGGGGGATCGCGAAGCGTTCGCCGGCGGTGCCGACGATCAGGGCCGAGACGATGGCCAGCGTCAGCGGGATCTTGATCAGGAACTGCGACCCGCGTCCGAGGCGGCTGTTCACCTGGATGATGCCGTTGATGCGTTCGATGTTGGTCTTGACCACGTCCATTCCGACCCCGCGTCCGGAGACCGAGGTGACGGCTTCGGCGGTCGAGAAGCCGGCGTGGAAGATGAACTGCCGGACCTCGTCCTCGCTCATGCGGCGCAGCCTGTCTTCAGCGACCAGACCCTGCGAGACGGCGCGGGCGCCGATGCGGCCGAGATCCATGCCGCGTCCGTCGTCGCTGATCTCGATGATGACGTGGCCACCCTCGTGGCGGGCCGAAAGCGTGATGGTGCCGGCTTCGGGCTTGCCGGCCTTGCGGCGGTCCGCGGGCCGCTCCAGGCCATGATCGGCGCTGTTGCGGATCATGTGCGTGAGCGGATCCTTGATCAGCTCGAGCACCTGACGGTCGAGCTCGGTCTCGGCGCCGTGCATGACCAGCTCGATCTTCTTGCCCAGATCATGAGCAAGGTCCCGCACCAGCCGTGGCAGCGTATTCCAGGCCGTTCCGATCGGCTGCATGCGCGTCTTCATCACCCCCTCCTGCAGATCGGAGGTGAGCTGGGACAGGCGCTGCATCGGGGTGGCGAGGCTGCTCTCCGCGTCGTCATGCCCAGAAATGCCGGTGCCGATGCCGGTGCCAGCAGGACCGCCGCTGCGCAGGATCTGCAGAAGCTGGTTGCGGGTCAGCACGAGCTCGCTGACTAGGGTCATGAGATTCTCGAGCATGTCGACGCCTACCCGGATGGTCTGGCTTCGGCCCTGCGTCTCCGACTGCACGGCTTCCGGCTGGGTGGCCTCGGCCGGGTTCGGCTCCGGATGGATGCTTTCCTGGGGCGGCGGCTTCGGTGTTGGGATTACGGCCGCCGGCCGTGCGGCGGCCGGCGTCGCGGGAGCGGCGACAGGTGGCGGCGGTGCGGCCATGCGTCCTTCGGCCAGATCGTTCAGGGCCGCGATCAGAGGCAGATCGTCGCCCTTGGGCTCGTCCAGCCCGCGGTTGAGCGTGTCCACGATCATCCGGATGCGGTCGATGGCGGTGAGCACCAGCCCGATCCCGTCCGAATCGATCTGCAACTTGCGGTTGCGCAGCTTGTCCAGCACGGTTTCTGCCGCGTGGGCTACCTTCTCCAGCCGGGAAAGGCCGAGGAAGCCGCAGGTGCCCTTGATGGTATGGACGAGACGGAAGATGAGCGACAGCGTCTGCTGGTCGTCAGGTTGGCGTTCGAGTTTGACGAGGGCGAGATCGAGTTCGGAGAGGCTCTCCAGAGTCTCGGTCACAAAATCAGCGAGCAGGTCGTCCAAGCCGCGGCTCCATGCGTTACGGGCGTGTCTGAAGCCCGAAGGATGGGCCATGGAACTGAAGATCCGGTAAACGCGGAGGAATGAGATTGCAGGAGCCACCGTTCAGATCTCATGTCGAGCCGGGGCAATGGGTGACGCATCCGGCCCATCCGGAATGGGGCGCCGGCCAGGTGCAGTCGGTGGTGGGCGCGCGCGTGACGATCAATTTCGAGCATCGCGGCAAGGTGCTGATCAACGCCGCCCTGGTGGAGCTCGACATCGAGCCTTAGTTATAGGGCCGTTTCACCATTTGGATGGGAGTCACTCGAATTCATGATCGATCCGTTCGGACGCCATGTGAACTACCTGCGGGTTTCCGTGACCGATCGCTGTGACATGCGCTGCGTGTACTGCATGTCCGAGGAGATGATCTTCCTGCCGAAGCCCGAGCTGCTCAGCTTCGAGGAGATGCAGCGACTCTGCGGCAGCTTCATCCGGTCGGGGGTGCGGCGGATGCGGATCACCGGCGGTGAGCCTCTGGTGCGCCGGGGCGTGCTCGATTTCATGACGGAGCTGGGCACGTGGCTCGGGCGTGAGGCTGGACAGCCCGGGCTGGACGAGCTGACCCTGACGACCAACGGCAGCCGGCTGCCGGCCTATGCGGAAGGTCTGCGCGAGGCCGGCGTGAAGCGGATCAACGTCAGCCTCGACACGCTCGATGCAGGGCGGTTTGCCGCCATCACCCGAGTCGGACGGTTGTCGCGAACGCTGGAAGGCATTGCCGCCGCTCGCGAGGCCGGGTTGGCGGTGCGTATCAATACGGTGGCGATGCGCGACGTGAACGAGGACGAGTTCGACGAGCTGATCGACTGGTGCGGCCGCATCGGCGCCGACCTCTGCCTGATCGAGACCATGCCGATGGGCGATACCGGCGAAGACCGGACCGACCGCTATCTGCCGCTGTCTCTGGTCCGCGCGCGTCTCGGCAAGCGTTGGACGTTGGAGCCGATCCCGTATCGGACCGGAGGCCCGGCGTCCTATGTCCACGTCGCCGAGACCGGACGGCGGCTCGGGTTCATCACGCCGATGACGCATAATTTCTGCGAGAGCTGCAACCGGGTGCGGCTGACATGCACGGGCATGCTTTACATGTGCCTTGGCCAGGATGATGCCGCCGA
>CAXSEE010000194.1:0-2856 GCA_964235615.1 uncultured Acetobacteraceae bacterium
CCTTCAAGGACCGGGCACGCGTGCTCTACGCCGGCAAGGCCATGAGCGACGCTTCCGCATGATACCAAGCGGCGGTGAGATTGATTGTTGGAAGGTAAGGCTGGGCTCTGCCCAGACCCGCCAAAGGCCTTGGCCTTTGGAAACCAATTTATTCATATGATTGGATTCTCAAGGCTTCGCCGGGGGGGGGGGGTCCAGGGCAGAGCCCTGGTCTTTCATGGGTCAAGCTCAAGGCTGGTTGGTATAAGCTTTTAGTCTATTGCGGCAGGATGGTCAGCTTCTGCTTGCCGAAGAACTGCATGATGCCGTGCGCGAACCACGCGTCCCGGGCAGGCTCTTCGTATTGGCCCGCAGGAAGCAGCACCGCGCCGGTGATGACGGCTCGTGGCGGCAGCCTGAAGACCATCGCCCGGGTCCGCATGTCACGCCCCGCGCGCCAGTTGCCGCGATCGACCGTAGTTATGCTTTGCATCAAGCGGAAGTCGCTCACGAATGCGGGTAACCGCGGCATGACGCCGATCAGGCAGGCAGCCAGGATGGCGGCGGGCCCCAGCCGTGCGACAGGCGAACGCACCGGCCATCTCGTGGACCAGATCGCCAGAGCCGCCAGGGCGAGAATGATCCAGTCCTGGCGGAGGGTGTCGTGCCGTTCGCAGCACAAGCTGCCGGTCTGGAAATAGGAAGCCGATATGGTCGCGGCGGCTCCGGCCAGCAATGCCGCGGCATAGAACGGCAACGCGGGATGGGGACGCGTGGATCCGGCCGACGCCCAGCACCAACGCAGCCCGAGCACAAGAAACAGCTTGGCAGCCCAGGATGAAAAGATGTCGTGCAGGAGCACATCCGGCACCGGCCGGAAGCTCTGCAGCAGATGGCGGATCGAGGTCTGCTGATGGACGGCGGAGGCCATGCGGTGATGGGCCAGTGTCCAGAACACGAAGCCTACGATCAGCAACGGTGACAGAATGAGCCAGGCATGTCGCCGGTGCGGAGCAGAGGCCAGCGCAAACGTCAGAGGTATGGCGGCCAATGCCCCGGACTCGCTGCTTGCGGCACAGACGGCGAGGCTCGCCGACAAGGCGATGACACCCGAGAGGCCGCGCGTGCGTCTGTCGGCGAGCAGGAACAGCATGAGGCTCGTCGCCGCCAGGGTGCTGATGTAGGCAACCGCACCGGCCGGCCAGTAGAACATCTCCGCCACCTTCTGGCCGAGCAGGAACATGCAGCAGAGGGCGAGGCCGATCAGGATGCGCAGGGAGCTGCGCATGTCACGTCGCTTCGTCACCAGCGTCGAGGCGGCCAGCATCGTCCACAACAACGCCAGGAACGGAACAACGACCGGCTGCTTCAGGGTCGTTGCAATCCGGACATAGACGTAGAACACGATTTCCGAAAATGGCCGGGGACTCCAGCCGCCGATGCGAGCAGCCCAGAGATAGCGCAGATGAAAGTCTCGGGCGAAGGCAGCGGTGATATACTCATCGCCTTGCCAATGGCCTTCCGGCAACAGGGCGGCGTGAAGGCCGAGTATCGTGACGGCCGTGGCGAGTGCTACCGGCAACGCCAGTGCGGGGCCAGCCCGCCTGGCGCGGATATTTCGATCTCTGGCGGTCAGCAGAATCCGCAACCCACCTTGCGCGCGATCAGTACGGCCTGCTTGCCGCACCGGAACGCTTCCTGAAAAACACCACCGCGGCGCAGGTCCTGCGCATGGACATATGGAGGCACGTTGAATTTCACGGCTTCGGCAGAAGCTCCGACATCAACGTCGCTCAACGCGCGACCTCATTCCGACAGCCCTGGCGTCAGACCTTCACGGTCGAGGCGCGGAAGATCTTGTCGATGGTCTTGCCCAGTTCCGCGTCGAACGCATCATCGCTCATCGAATGCCTGAGGTCTCCGATCAGGGCGCGCGAGAAACTGGCGATCATGCCGTGATTGGCGGACAGCCGCTCGCAGGCCTCGTCCAGCGGGTAACCGCCGGAAAGTGCCACGACCCTGGCCACGCCCTTGTGGTCCATCAGCGGCGCGTAGAGATCCGGGACATCCGGGATCGTCACCTTGAGCATCACCTGGCTGCCATCCGGCAACGCCTCCAGGCCTTTGGTCAATTCCGAGAGCAGGATCGCTTCGGCGCCGGCCTTGTCCGGGCTCTTGATCGAGACTTCCGGCTCGAGGATGGGCATGAGCCCGTGTTTGGCGATCTGGGCGCCGATCTCGAACTGCTGCGCCACGATCGCGGCGATACCCTCCTGCGAGGCATGGTTGATGACGGAGCGCATCTTGGTGCCGCAGACGCCGAGCTTCACCGCGCGTTCGAGCAGCGGGTCGAGCCCAGGTATCGGCTTCATCAGGCTGACGCCGTCGCGCTCGGGCTCGAGGCCCTTGTCGACCTTGAGAAAGGGAACGACGCCCCGCTCCTCCCACAGGAAGCTCGGAACCGGCTTGTCCTGCGCCAGCCCGTCCATCGTGGCTTCGAACAGGATGGCCGCGATAACCTTGTCGCCTGTAAAGGCCGGCGCGGTCACGATGCGTACGCGCATCTCGTGAATAAGCTTGAACATCTCGGCGTCGCCCTCGTAGGCGCTGTCCGGGATGCCGTAGGCGCGCAGGGCGCCGGGGGTCGATCCGCCGCTCTGGTCGAGTGCGGCGATGAAGCCAGGCTTCCGGGAAATCTGCGACAGCATCTCATTGGCCATGATCATCATCCTTGCTTGACCTCGGACGTCCCGGTGGGAGTGCCGCCGACCTAGACCAGCGCCCCTTCGAGCCGGACCGAGTTTGGCATCCAACGAGGCAGGCGTCGAGACCGGGATGCCAAGGCTGGGACGCCCAGGCTGGGGACGCCCAGGCTGG